>JBDLII010000022.1:0-19023 GCA_039714995.1 Pseudomonadota bacterium | reverse complement strand
GTTGTTGCCGTGGATGACATGCACCGGGATATGCATCTCCTTGAGACAGTTCAGCGTGCTCGGGGCAACCAGGTCGCCGCAGTGAATGATGACCTCGGCACCGGCTGCAATGGCGTCCGACCCTGCTGCACGCAGCAGCGGGATATGGTCGTGGCTGTCGGAGAGGATCGCGATTTTCATCAGAAGCAGGGCTTCACAGGCGCGTTGCTATAGCACTTGATGCTGCTGACAAGCTCCTGTTTCGCTTCATCGATGTCGCCCCAACCGATGATCTTGACCCATTTTCCCTGTTCCAGGTCCTTGTAGTGTTCAAAAAAATGGGCGATGCGTTCAAGCAGCTCCGGCGGCAGGTCGCTATAGGTCAGCCTGGAGCTGTAGGCGCTGTAGAGCTTGTTGATGGGGACAGTGAGTATCTTGGCGTCCAACCCGGCCTCGTCCTCCATCTTCAGCACACCGATCGGGCGCACCGTGATGACGGAACCGGTAATCAGCGGGATCGGGGTGACGACCAGTACGTCGCATGGGTCGCCATCGTTGGAGAGCGTGTGCGGAACGTAGCCATAGTTGCAGGGATAGTGCATCGCGGTGACCATGAAGCGGTCCACGAACATGGCGCCGGTCTCCTTGTCGACCTCGTACTTGATCGGATCGGAGTGCGCCGGGATCTCGATGATGACGTTGAATTCATCGGGGGCGTTTGCGCCTGTAGGGACTTTGTCAAGATTCATAATTATTCTCAAGCGAGGTTGAGGAGTGAAAATTATAGCCCGTGTGGGGAATTGCTGCTCAGCAAGGCGCAGGTTTCAGGCAGTAGCGAGCAGCCGTCGTGATTCTTCCCGGTGTGTCGGGGACGAGGGTATGTCCAAGCAGTTGCCGGACTCTGTGGCCGGCCGTTATGGCATTCCTGTCGTGGAGTGCGCCCGTCTCAAACACCATCCTGCCAAACGAAGCACGCAGATGACTTTGCGGCAGCCGCTGCAGCCATGATTCAGGAACCGGGGTGCCAAGTTCGCGGCGGCAGGTCTCCAGCAGGATGAAGAGCGCGTTCGAGGCGCCTGCCTGGCGGGCGCTCTTGAGAAGCTTGTAGCGGTCAGGTTGCCATTGGCGCCAGATCTCATGCGCATCGAGCAGATTGTGGTTGATGACCGAGAGATCGCATGTTCCCTGAATCGCCAGCTGCAGCAGATGATCCTCGACGGAGAGCTTGCGCAGCAATGCATTCCGGGCGTCGGCGTAGGGCATGCTACGTTCGAACAGCTCCCCGGTTCTCAGCGGGAAAAGCTCTGCCGGAGTCAGCGCCTGATGCAGGTAGAGCGTGCCTGGGATTTGCTGCGGCAGTTTCCAGGCGCTATTGCATGGTGCGTCCTGTACCGTATGCCTGTTCTGAGTGAGGTCGACGGGAGTTGCGATTCGCGCGAGACAGTGATGCGCCCGTGCCGCATCCTGCTCCTTGATCAGCAGATCAAGATCAGCGCCGACACGCGGTGTATCCGCTGGATAGAGACGATCATTGAAGGCTGCTGCTTTCAGTGGTGCCACGGCGATCTTCTCTGCTATCAATGCCTGCACGATTGTGCCAAGCCACTGTTGCTGCAGTCGATGCAGTTTTTTGGCTATCGGAGCAGCAAACTGAAGGCGGCGCAGCAGTTCGGCGGGTTGTCGATCGAGGTGCTGTACACGCCTGAGCAACAGCGGTGAGAGCCTGCCGACAGCAGAGATTGGCTGTTCGAGTTCGTCGATCAGAAACTGCGCAAAGGCATCATCGAGCTCTTCGGTATCATTATCCGAGAGTCGCGCCAGGCGCTGCAGTGCAAGAAAATGATTGGTCATTTCGTCAGGGTTGAAAAATCTGTGCCGACGGCGAGATCAAATTTCTCATCGAGCTCCAGGGTGCGAATCAGGCTGTCGACCAGCGCCTGGCCATGCTCACGCTGCACTTCAGCGAGAATCAGGCGCACGGCATTGCGGTTGTAACCGCTGCCGAACTGCAGCTGCTGTTCGATAAGCTCCTGGGCGCGTTGCGGGGTCATAAGGAGTGCTGCGCCACCCGGCCAGGGTGGCGCGATCTGGTCGTGAAAGGTCGCTCAGAGTTCGAATTCTGGCAGCTTTTTGTCGACCAGGATGTTTTTCATGGTGACATATTTGGGCATGCCGTTGCTGTCATACTCGGGGTAGTCCTCACCCTGGATCAGCGGGTAGAGATACTCTTTGCAGGCGTCGGTGATGCCAAAGCCATCTTCGCTGATGAACTCCATCGGCATCATCTTCTCGACATTGGCGACCTCGCTCAGAGGCGCCTTGCCAATCTCCCATGCATAGGGGTTGTTCGAGGTGCGCACCACGGTCGGCATGATGGAGTTGTCGCCGGCGATTGCCATCTCGACACCGGCCTGGCCAAGCGCATAGGCCTGCTCGACATCGGATTTGGAAGAGAGGTGGCGTGCGGCACGCTGCAGATAGTCGGCCACGGCCCAGTGAAATTTATGACCCAGTGCATCCTTGATCATGTTGGCGACCACGGGGGCGGCGCCGCCCAGCTGCGCGTGGCCGAAGTCGTCACGGGTGCCCTGCTCGGCGAGGAATCTGCCGTCCGGCCAGTGGGTTCCCTCGGAGACAACGATGGTGCAATAGTCGTGCTTCTCGACCTTTGCCTGCACGTTGGCGAGGAACTTCTCCTGGTCAAACTCGATTTCGGGAAACAGCACGACAACGGGAATGTCGTAGTCCTCGACCAGGCCGCCGGCAGCGGCGATCCAGCCGGCGTGGCGTCCCATCACCTCGATGACGAAGATCTTGGTCGAAGTCTTGGCCATCGAGCGTACGTCATAGCTGGCTTCGAGGGTTGACACCGCGATATATTTTGCCACCGAGCCGAAGCCGGGGCAGTTGTCGGTGATCGGCAGGTCATTGTCGACGGTTTTCGGCACGTGGATGGCCTGCACCGGGTAGCCCATCTTCTCCGAAAGCTGCGACACCTTGAAGCAGGTATCGGCCGAGTCGCCGCCGCCATTATAGAAAAAGTAGCCGATGTCGTGCGCCTTGAAGACCTCGATCAGGCGTTCATACTCCTTCAGGTTCTCTTCCAGGCTTTTCATCTTGTAGCGGCAGGAGCCGAAGGCGCCCGAGGGTGTGTTGCGCAGTTCGGCGATATCGGCGTCGGACTCCAGGCTGGTGTCGATCAGGTTCTCGGTCAGCGCACCGATGATGCCGTTTTGTCCGGCGTAGACCTTGCCAATCTTGTCCGGGTGTTTGCGTGCAGTCTCAATGACACCACAGGCGGAAGCGTTGATGACGGCGGTGACACCACCGGATTGTGCATAAAAAGCATTCTTGGCGCTCATCTTTATCGGTCTCCAAATTACGTGTCAGAAAATGATGTGTCAGAAAAAATTTGGCGGTAGTTTACTCTTTTAACCCCAAAAAATCAGTAACTATTCATATCGCTTGGCTCAGCGAAGTTCCTGGCGGAGTGTTCGTTGAATGCTTTCACGCCATGAAGGCGGCACGCCGGCATCCTCGGCGTAGTGCGGCCACTGCGATATCACCTGTCGCACCTCCCTGACAATGGTCTCGGCGCGCCCGCGCTTCATCAAGGCGCTGCTGGCGCAGGCTTTGAAGTCGTCGCTGGTGAAGTCGTCGCGTTTGCCGTTCATGCTCATCTGGTGGCTGGCGGTCCAGGCGCCGGCGGGATTGTAGCTGTAGGTCATGTCGAAGGCGGGTGAGAGTGACCACTGACCCGACTTGTCCATCAAGAAGGCGATATTCTTGACATGGTCGTCGTGGTTGCGGGCGATGATGTTGAACACCATGCGGCGAAACTGCTCCTCCAGCGCCTGCATCGGCAGCCCCAACTGGCGGATCACCTGCAGCGCCTGCTCATAGGAGTGGGCGCCGGCCATGTTGAAGTCGAAATGCGCCAGTGCGCCGAGCGACTGCATGTGCAGTTTGCTGCCGCCGTCAAGGCGGTCGAAACGGCGGGTCATGAAGTGGCGCCTGCCGTTCTCCTCCAGCAGTCGGCACTCGCTGATGTCGATGCCGCAATCCCGCGCCATCCTGTAGTAGGCGTACTCGATCACGCCGTAGCCCTGGGGGTCTTCAAGCTCCCGGTCCTTGTTTCCGGCGACGCCGTCAAATTTCAGCAGCCAGTATTCAAACCCCTCAGCCGCCGGAACCTGGCCGGAGCGCACCTCGTTGGTCGCAGGGTTCCAGGCAATGACGGCCTTGGCCCTGGCGCCGCCCGCCGAGGTGCCGACACGCAGGATGTCTGTCAGCGCCTGTTCACGGCTCTCATCGGCCAGCGAGAGCTGCAGCTCCTGGCGGTGGGTGAGGATCTCCGAGGCGAGTTCAACCAGCTTGTCGATCTGTATGCGGTTTGCCTGCCGTGCCCTGGGGCCGATGGCCGGGGCGAATTCCAGCGCCCCCATGCCGCGCGCGCCTGTGTAGCAGAGGCGTTCAACGGCATTGAGCGAGTCCGGCTGGCGCCCCTGGGTGGCCAGCCAGGCATCGATCAACGCATTGCCGAACCTGTCGGGCAGCGAGTCCGCCAGCAATCCCGGCAGCCCGTGAAAGGTCTCCCTGGACAGTCCGGGGAAGCTGTAGACGCGCCTGGAGAGCGGCATTTGCAGCGGCGAAATTTCGATGCCGCTGGCGGCAAATGCCGGGTCATACTCGAACAGCGCTGTGTCATGCCCCTCTTCCAGCATGACGGCGCCGATAGTGCGGCCCCACAGCTTGACCTCGGCAATTGTGCTCATGCATCTTCATCCCAGGACCAGGGTTCCCCGTGGTCTTCTGATGCCCTGCTCGACGAGGCGCGCTGACGTTGTCTGCCCTTGTGTTTCAGCGCTTCCATCGGTCTTGCTTCGGTCTCGGGGAAGAGCTGGTTCATCCCCGGCAGCAGCTCCAGCACCCGCAGGATTCGTATCATGCTCGACATCTGCGCCGAGGCGCCGGCCTCGATGCGCTCGAGCGTCCGCTTGGCGATGCCGGCCTGCTCGGCTACATCAGCCTGGGTGAGTTGCAGGTCGAGCCGGCGACGCGCCATGCGTTCGCCAATTTCGGTAAGAATGGCCTCATCCGAGAGCAGGTTGGATATCTTCATAGTCGTTATAATTGACGAATTATGTTGAAATTCGTGTGTTTATCGCTACTACTGACGAATTATACTCCATATTTCAATTTATTCAAATCGACTATTATGTCGAAAAAACAACAATAGAGAGCAAGTTATCGCCAATAATGACGAGTTAAAAAAGGGTGAGCGAAGCGGTAGGTCTCTTTCAGACCGCTGCAGGCGGGTAGTACGGCGCGGGAAGAGTGGGGGAAATGACATGAAAGAGGACTCATTCAGAGGTTCCATAGTCGACTGCAGTAATCCAGTAGCTCGCGACTCTTTCCGGGGTGCGCACAGTCACCTCGTCGTCCAGGTGGCGTTTCAGCAGCGCCTTCGCCATCGGAGAATCCACGCTGATATAGGCAGGATGCCGGTCGAACTCGTCCGGGCCGACGATGCGGTAGCGGTGCTCCTCGCCTGTTTCATTCTCCAGGGTCACCCAGGCGCCGAAGAAGATCTGTCCCTGCTGCTGCGGCTTGCTGGCTGCGACGATCAGTGCCGGCAGCCGCTTCTGTAGGTAGCGGATGCGCCGGTCGATGCCGCGAAGCTCCTTTTTACGGTAGATATACTCGGCGTTCTCCGAGCGGTCGCCTTCGGCAGCGGCTGCGGAGAGGGCCTTGACGACTTCACGGCGGTGCTTCCACAGCTCCTTCTCCTCGGCATGGAGTTTTGCAAACCCTTCGGCGGTGATGTAGGGGGATTTTGGCGCGGCAGGGGGGCGGTAGCGTGCCATCTCTGGTGGTGCTTCAGGAGATAAAGGCGAGCCACTTCTCCAGCGCCTCGGCGAGCCGGGAGGCATCCAGAGTGTACTCCCGGCTGCTCTCATGCGACTGGTTGCGCACGGTTGCGGCATCCCGCGTCAGTGAGAGCGTATAGCTGTTGCCGGTATGCGAGATCTGGCCATCGGATTCAGCGGCGTTGCGGATCTCATCCAGCAGTTCACGGCAGGTGACGGCGTCGTCCTGGATATCCGACTCCAGCAGTTGGGCCAGCAGCCTGCTCTCTTCATCGCTGCCCTCGGCTCTCGGCGCCTGGTCTTCATCACGGTAAAAGCGCAGCTTGTTCATCGTGTTCTACTCCGTCCGGAATCGTGTATATAGATCGGGTATGCGGTATTGATTCTGCCGTCGTTCAGCAGATAGCCCTCGATGGGAAAGCCATGGCCCGAGGGGCCGCGCCACGGCTGTGACTTGCCGGGTTTGCGGTTGCTGTAGGCGTGCAGCACGGCCTTGACGATTTCAGCGGGCTCCATGTCATCGGGGTACATGGTCGAGAATTTCTGTTTCCACTGCCTGCTGCGCTTGTCGTAGATGCCAACCTGGGCCGTATAGACGCCCGCCTGGTTTGGCCTGCTCTTGACCGCGATGATCTTTGCATCCTTGGGAGTCTGGCCTTTGGTTTTTGCATGAAACCCGGTTGGTTTGCCGCGTCTGTTGATCTCGCCGATGAAGATGTGGGTGGCATTGACGGCCGGGGAGGTTTTGGTCCACAGCTTTTTCCCGGCGCTGGCGGTTCCTGAGCCCAGAACAAGAGTCAGCAGCAGCATCAAAATGAGCTTGTATCGCATTGCAGGAGTATTCTCGATAAGGTGAGGCTATCCTAACAGATTTGATTTGTGCTTTGATCTATAATGCAAGGCCAATAGTGCAGGGAATCTCTTCTTTTCGATGAAGCTTAAGAGTCGGGAGAGTGACGCTGCAGCATGCGTTTTCGATTAGCTATCCTGGCAACGAAACAGATCCTTATGGCAAAAAAGCAGGCTCCTCTCGTCAAGATCCGCAATCTCTGTTTTTCACGCGGCGAAAAGGTCATTTTCGAGAGTGTCGATCTGGATATCCCCCGGGACAGGATTACGGCAATCATGGGGCCGAGTGGTTCCGGCAAAACGACGCTGCTGCAGCTGATCAGCGGGCAGCTGATGCCGGAGTCGGGGACGGTCGAGGTCGATGGCCAGGTCATTCATCAACTTGGAACCCGCCAGCTCTATCGCCTGCGCATGCGCATGGGGATGTTGTTTCAGAGCGGCGCCCTGCTGACGGATCTGAGCGTTTACGAGAATGTGGCCTACCCGCTGCGGGAGCACACGCGGCTTTCTGAATCGATGATCAGAAAACTGGTGTTGATGAAACTTGAAGCAGTCGGACTGCGCGGCGCGCACCAGCTGATGCCGTCGGAGTTGTCAGGTGGCATGGCGCGACGGGTGGCGCTGGCGCGCGCCATTGCGCTCGACCCGATGATGATTCTTTACGACGAGCCCTTCAGCGGCCAGGACCCGATCTCCATGGGAGTACTGGTGTCGCTGATCCGCCGCCTCAATGATGCCGCGAGGATGACTTCGGTGATCGTCTCCCACGATGTCCACGAGACGGCATCCATTGCCGACCTGGTCTACGTGATCTCGGCGGGCAGGGTCATCGAGCAGGGCACGCCGGAGGCGTTGTTCAATTCAAAAAAAGCCTGGACCAGGCAGTTCATGCAGGCGCAGGCGGATGGTCCGGTGCCTTTTCATCACCCGGCGCCGGCGCTTGAAGCCGATTTTCTGGGGGGAGGCGAATGAATGCTGTCGCCCGACTGGGGCGCGGCGCCATCGAGGCGGTGAGTGGCGTCGGCCGCGCGATGCTGCTGTTGTGGCAGATAGTCAGCAGCAGTCATGTGGTACTGCTGCGGCTACGCGATTTTTTTCTGCAGCTCTATGCTGTCGGGGTACTTTCGCTGCTGATTGTCAGCGTCTCCGGTATATTTGTCGGTATGGTGCTGGCGCTGCAGGGTTTCTATATCCTGTCGCGTTTCTCCGCCGAGTCGATGCTGGGTGTGATGGTCGATGCATCGCTGGTGCGTGAGCTTGGCCCGGTCGTGACTGCACTGCTGTTTGCCGGGCGGGCAGGTTCCGCCCTGACGGCGGAGATCGGCCTGATGAAAGCGACGGAGCAGCTCTCCGGTCTCGAGATGATGGCGGTCAACCCGGTCAGCCGCATCCTGACGCCGCGATTTTTTGCCGGGGTTGTCAGCATGCCGCTGCTGGCCGTTATCTTTAGCGCACTGGGTATTTTCGGCGGCCACTTTGTCGGCGTTACGCTGATGGGCGTGGACGACGGCACCTTCTGGTCGCAGATGCAGGCCTCGATCGATTTCTATGATGATGTCATGAATGGCGTCATCAAGAGCTGTGTGTTTGGCGTCGTGGTTACATGGATCGCGCTGTTTCAGGGCTATGATGCGGTGCCGACATCGGAGGGGGTCAGTCGGGCAACCACGCGCACAGTGGTGCACTCGGCGCTGGCGGTGCTGGCGCTGGATTTTATTTTAACGGCATTGATGTTTGGAGAGATCTGATGCGAAAAGGGTCCGCTGGAATCGAGGTGATGGTGGGGTTGCTAGTGCTGGCTGGCGCCGCAGCGCTCTTTTTTCTCGCCATGAGAGCCAGTAACTTTACCAGCTTCGAAGAGCAGGATGGCTACCAGGTCAGGGCCAGGTTCGACAATATCGGCGGCCTCAAGGTGCGTTCGCCGGTGACCATGGCGGGTGTCATGATCGGGCGCGTGAAAAGCATCGAGATTGATGATCAGACTTTCGAGGCCGTTGTTACCCTCGCCATCCAGCAGCAGTATCATCAGATTCCGGAGGATACCTACGCCAAGATATTGACGCAGGGGCTGCTTGGAGAGCAGTATATCGGACTGGATCCCGGGGGCAGTGAGGCAATGCTCGCGGAGGGGAGCGAGATCATCATTACGCAGTCGGCGCTGGTGCTGGAGGATATGGTGGGACAGTTTATTTTCAGCAAGGCCGAGGAGGGGGAATGAACAGGTTGTGTCGATTTCCAGTTTTCGCCATCGGCATCTTGCTGCTGTTCATGGCTTCATCCTCGCATGCGCTTACCGACGACGAAGAGACCTTGCGCAAAGCGAAGGATTTGACAGAGCGTGTCCTGAAGCGCCTCAAGAGCCGCAAGTCGGAGTTGAAATCCCATCCGGACCGCATCCCCGGTGCCGTGGCTGATATCGTCAAACCGACATTCAACTTTTCGGCGATGACCAGCAGCGCGATGGGCAGGCACTGGCGCAAAGCCTCTGCTTCACAAAAACGGAAGGTGACAGATGCATTCGGCAACCTGCTGATGCGCACCTACGGCCTGGCGCTGTTGAACTATTCGGGAAAGCCTGTCGACTATGGCAAGCCGCAGCGATCCAAGGATAACAAGCGTGTCGTGATCCCCAGCGAAGTGGTTCCCTCCAGCGGCCGGCCCCTCTCCATTCGCTATTACATGAATCTTCACGGCGGTGACTGGAAAGTCTATGATGTCAAGATTGACGGCGTCAGCCTGATGGCCAACTACCGTGAGAACTTCAATAGCGAGATTCGCAAGAGCGGTATTGACGGCCTGATCCGGAACCTGAACAAGCGTGCCTCGGCAAAGTAACAGCGCTGAACTCAGGCAGGCTGGTGAAGGGCGCCTGACGCTCTCCGGGGCGCTGGATTTCGATACCGTGCCGAAGCTGCAGCCGCAGTTGAGCCAGTATCTACAGCCGGGCGGGAGTGTCACGGTCAACCTCAAGCGGGTAGGCCACTGCAACAGCGCCGGACTGGCCCTGCTGCTGCAGTGGGTTGAAGATGCCCGGCAGCAGGGAAGCACCATTCATTTCCGCAATCTCCCCCACTCTTTGGCTGAAATTACCGATCTCTATAATCTGAAAAGCCTGCTTCCTGTTGCCTGAGGAGAGGCTGATCTATTCGTCATTCCGGTGAAGCCGGACTAAAGCGCCTGCGCTTTGAACGCCCGAAGGGTGAGCAAAGCAAATAAGCTATGTGTTTGATTTTCCTGGATCCCGGCATACACCGGGATGACAAAAGTGGAATTCATCAGAATTCGATAACTCCGTGCATTGTTTGGGTTGCGTAGGGGCCTCATTTCAGGGACCGCCATATTTTGTGGTCTATACTTGGATGGAATATCAAGGGAAGTCGTTGCAATGAATCGGATCAAACCGCTGTTAGTTCTATGCGCCATCCTGGTGGCGGGGCTGCCCTTGCCGGCCCTGGCCGGGGATCTTGAAACCGTGCAGCTCAAGCGCTCGCCGGTACCACAGGTTTATCGTCTCGATGGCCTGGTGGAGGCGGTCAATCGATCCACCCTCTCTGCGCAGACCAGTGGGCAGGTCAAAACGATTCATTTCGATGTGGAGGACTATGTTGAACAGGGGCAGGTGATCCTAGAGCTGGAAGATGCTGAACAACAGTCCGGTGTCAAACAGGCTGAAGCCAATCTCAGTGCGGCCGGGGCCGGGCTACAGGATGCGACCATGGATCATCAACGCATCAAGGATGTGTTCGAGAAAAAAATGGTGTCCCGGTCGGAGATGGACGAGGCGGAGGCTGTTCTGAAGAAGGCCAGGGCCAATCGGGACTCCGCCCGGGCTGCACTGGAACAGGCGCAAAAACAGCTGGATTTCACCAGGGTAAAGGCACCCTATCCAGGTATAGTGACCGAGCGTCATATTGAGGTTGGCGAGGTGGCCCAACCGGGTGAACTGCTGATCAGCGGCATCTCGCTGGAGCAATTGCGCGTGGTGGTGGATGTGCCCCAGAGCCTGATCAATGCCGTGCGCCGCGAGAACAGCGCTATGATCCAGCGGCCCAACAGGGAGTGGGTGGCGGCGGAAAAACTGACCATCTTTCCCATCGCGGAGAAGAGCTCGAATACATTCAGGGTGCGGCTCGACTTGCCTGCCGGGGTTGAAGGCCTGCTGCCCGGCATGTTCGTCAAGACGGCCTTCGTTGCCGGCATGAACCAGGCGCTGCTGGTCCCTCGCAAAGCGGTTGTCTATCGCTCGGAAGTGGTCGGTGTCTATACAGTCGATGCTGCGGGGAAGGTGATGTTCAGGCATGTCCGTCTGGGGCATAGCGCCAATAGCGGCGAACTGAGCGTGCTGTCCGGTCTCTCCGAAGGCGACCAGGTGGCGCTTGACCCGGTGGCTGCCGGCGCGCTCCTGAAGCGTCAAAGGGAAAAACAGGACTGATATGGATAAGCTGGGATTCTCCGGGCGCACCGCGCAGCGCTTTCAGAATTCACAAATCACTCCATTGCTGGCTTTGGTGGGCCTGCTGCTGGGCGTGTTTGCCGTCCTGGTTACGCCGCGCGAAGAGGAGCCGCAGATCAACGTCACCTTCGCCAATGTCTTTATCCCGTTCCCCGGGGCATCGGCGGAGGAGGTGGAGAGCCTGGTGGCGGCGCCGGCGGAGCAGGTGCTGTCCGAAATCCAGGGTGTCGATCACGTTTTTTCCACCTCCTCGCCCGGTATGGCGGTGCTGACGATTCAGTTCCTTGTGGGCGAGGACCGCATAGACGCCATCGCACGCCTGTTCAGCAAGATCTATTCAAATCAGGACTGGCTGCCAGCCAATCTCGGCGTCGGCCAGCCAATCGTCAAACCCAAGGGCATCGACGACGTCCCCATTGTCACCGCCACACTCTGGTCGAAGGATCCGGACATCGGCGCCTATGAACTGGGGCAGGTTGCCCATGCGATCGAGGCGGAGCTCAAACGTGTGCCCGGCAGCCGGGATATCTACACGATAGGCGCACCGCAGCGCGTCATGCATGTCAACCTGGAGCCGCAGGCATTGGCAGGCTATAACATCTCGCTGCCTGACCTGCGAAATGCACTGACGAGTGCAAATCAGACTCGAAATGATCTCGGCGTTACTGCAGATAATCGAGAGCTGCTGGTGCAGGCCGGCGTCTTTCTCAGCACCCCGGGCGAAATCGGCGATCTGGTGGTTGGTGTCCACAAAGGGCGTCCCGTCTATCTGCGCGATGTCGCCAGCATACGGGAAGGCGCCGAACGTCCCCGGAGCTATGTCTGGATGGGGACGGGACCCGGTATCGATGATGCCGAGCTGAGCGCCGCCGGGGAACCGCCGGCCGTGACCCTGGTGGTGGCGAAGAAGCCGGGCAGGAATGCGGTAGCCATCGCCAATCGGGTCATTCAGCGTTTCGAGCAGCTCAAGGGAATCTATATCCCTGACGGGGTAGAGGTGCGCATCACCCGCGATTATGGTGCGACTGCCGACGCCAAGGCGAAGAAGCTGATGAGCAAACTGGGCTTTGTCAGCCTGTCGGTGGTGTTGCTGGTGCTGGTGTTTCTGGAGTTTCCGCGGATGGCGGTCCGTGAATCACTGATCGTAGGCGCCGCCGTGGTCGTCACCCTGGCGATGACACTGTTCGCCTCCTGGGCCTATGGATTCACCCTCAACAGGGTGTCGCTGTTCGCCCTGATCTTCTCGATCGGCATATTGGTGGATGATGCGATCGTGGTGGTGGAGAACATCAACAGGCACCTTGCCCTGGGCGCGACCAATCTTCTCGAGGCCATCCCCAAAGCCGTGGACGAGGTAGGCGGCCCCACCATTCTGGCAACTTTTACCGTGATCGCTGCGCTGCTGCCGATGGCTTTTGTCAGTGGCCTGATGGGGCCCTACATGAGCCCGATTCCCATCAATGCCTCCATGGGGATGGTGATCTCACTGGTCGTGGCATTTGTCTTTACGCCCTGGATGACCTACTTCATGCTGAAGGGAGCCAGTCACGACCAGCATCATGTTGGAGGGGAAGCCGCTGAGGAGAACTCCGGCACCAATCGCCTGTTTGAGCGGATCATGCGGCCCTTTCTGGAGGGCCGTTCAGGCTGGTTGAATCGCTGGAAGCTGCTGGCGGTGATTCTGGCCCTGATAGCAGCGGCCCTGTCGTTGGCGGGCTTCAAGCTGGTCGTGCTGAAGATGCTGCCTTTTGACAACAAGTCGGAGTTCCAGGTGGTGCTCGATATGCCTGAAGGAACCACCCTGGAGCAGACCACCCGGGTGCTGCACGAGATCGGCCACCTGCTCTCCGACGTGCCGGAAGTGGCCGATTATCAGGTTTATGCGGGCACTGCAGCACCGATCGGCTTCAACGGCCTGGTGCGCCAGTATTATCTGCGAGAAGGACCGCACCTGGGTGACATCCAGGTTAATCTGGTGGACAAGCATCAGCGTGACCGCAAGAGCCATGAAATTGCGTTGGCGGTGCGCGCTCCCGTTCAGCAGATAGCCAGCCGCTTTCATGGCAACGCCAGGATCGTCGAGGTGCCGCCCGGCCCGCCGGTAAGGTCGCCCCTGGTGGCGGAGATCTATGGTGCGGATTACGGCGGCCAGATCAAGAGCGCTGCCTTCGTGCGCTCCACCTTTGAGAATACGCCGGATATCGTCGATGTGGACGACTCGGTGGAATACCCTTCCGACAAGGCGGTGGTGGTGATCGACAGGCCCAGGGCGAGCCGGCTGGGCGTGTCGCAAAGCCAGATCGTGCAGGCGCTCGGCACCATTCTGGGTGGAGAGGATGTCGCCTATGTTCATGGCAGCAATCTGAAGTATGCGGTTCCGATACGGTTGCGCTACTCGGAGGCGGATCGATCCGACCTGTTCCAGGTGTTGTCGTTCAAGTGCCAGGGTGCCAACGGCATGGTGCCGCTCTCCGAGGTTGTCTCGGTGGTTCCATCCAGCAGGCAGTACAGCATCCATCACAAGGATCTGCTGCCGGTGGTCTATGTCACCGGCGACATGGCGGGAGAGATGGACTCCCCGCTGTATGGCATGTTCGATATCAAAAAGACTCTGGCCAGAGAGAGCAACCTCGAGCAATGGCTGTTGTCACAACCCAACAATCCTTATGAATACAGTGTGAAATGGGATGGCGAATGGCAGGTCACCTACGAGACCTTCCGTGATATGGGTATCGCTTACTCCGTCGGTCTGCTGCTGATCTACCTGCTGGTGGTGGCTCAGTTCAAGTCCTACCTGGCGCCGCTGGTCATCATGGCGCCGATTCCCCTGACTGTCATTGGCATCCTGCCCGGGCACGCGCTGCTCGGCGCACAGTTTACCGCCACATCGATGATCGGCATGATCGCCCTGGCCGGTATCATTGTGCGCAACTCCATTCTGCTGGTGGACTTCATCAATCAGCAGGTGGACGAGGGCATGAACCTGGCCGATGCAGTCGTACGTTCAGCTGCCGTGCGCGCCAAACCTATCGCCCTGACGGGCGTAGCGGCCATGGCTGGCGCCTTCTTCATACTGGACGACCCGATTTTCTCAGGTCTGGCCGTGTCTCTGATCTTTGGCATCTTTGTCTCCACCCTGCTGACCCTGGTCGTCATCCCCGTGGTCTATTACGCTGTGATGCATAAACGCCTGCGCTGATTTGTCCCGACCAGGACATCAGGGGAGTTGGGCGTATTCATGAATTCCAGTATCATTAGCTGTTCTGTTACTGAAATCCACACTACTCATGGATAAACTCCTGATCACCGGTGGCAACAGCCTCTCCGGCGATGTGCGCATCTCCGGCGCCAAGAATGCGGCGCTGCCGATTCTTGCTGCCACACTGCTGGCCGAAGAGCCCGTCACCGTCGGCAATGTTCCACACCTGCAGGATGTGACGACGACCATCGCGCTGCTGGGTCACATGGGGGCGCAGATTACCGTTGATGACCAGATGAAGGTCGAGGTGGACGCCCGCCATATCAGCAGTTACGAAGCGCCCTATGAGCTGGTGAAGACCATGCGCGCCTCGATCCTGGTGCTGGGGCCGACGCTGGCGCGCTTCGGTGAGGCGATCGTCTCCCTGCCGGGCGGCTGCGCGATAGGCGCACGTCCGGTCAACCTGCATATCGAGGGGTTGCGGGCCATGGGCGCCGATATCGTGGTCGAGAACGGCTTTATTCATGCGACCGCGGAGCGCCTCAAGGGGGCGCGGCTGGTGCTGGATATGGTGACAGTGACAGGCACGGAAAACCTGATGATGGCGGCAGCCCTGGCGGATGGCGAGACCGTCATCGAGAATGCTGCGCGCGAGCCCGAGGTGGTCGATCTTGCCGCTTTTCTCAATGCCATGGGGGCAAAAATTTCAGGCGCCGGGACAGACATGATTATCATCGAGGGCGTGGAGGCGCTGCACGGGGCGACCTACAATGTCATGCCTGACCGCATTGAAACAGGTACATTCCTGGTTGCCGCTGCAGTGACCCGTGGCAAGGTGCGCGTGCGGGACACAGACCCCTCTTCACTGGATGCCGTGCTGCACAAACTGGCCGAGGCGGGCGCCGTGATCACGACCGGCAGTGACTGGATCGAGCTGGATATGCAGGGCAGACGGCCCACCGCCGTCGATATTCATACCGATCCCTATCCGGCGTTTCCAACCGATATGCAGGCGCAGTTCTGTGCGCTCAATGCCGTTGCAGAAGGGGTGGGCGTGGTGACTGAAACGGTCTTTGAGAACCGCTTCATGCATGTACCGGAGCTGCAGCGCATGGGCGCCGATATCCGTCTCGAGGGCAATACCGCCATCTGCAACGGCCGCCATGAGCTGAAGGGGGCGCCGGTGATGGCGACCGACCTGCGTGCTTCCGCCAGCCTGGTCATCGCCGGACTCGTTGCTGACCGGGATACGCTGGTCGATCGCATCTATCACGTCGACCGGGGTTACCAGAATATCGAAGAGAAACTATCTGGCCTTGGCGCACGTATCCGCCGGGTCGAGGGGCGCTGACGATGACAAGCAAGATGCCGCTGACGATCGCCCTCTCGAAGGGCCGTATCTACAAGGATACACTGCCGCTGCTGGCGCATGCAGGTATCGAACCGGTGGATGACCCGGTGGCCAGCCGCAAGCTGATCCTGGATACCAATCACGAGCATATCAAGCTGGTGGTGATTCGCGCTACGGATGTGCCCACCTATGTCCAGTGGGGGGCGGCGGATGTCGGTGTCGCCGGCAAGGATGTATTGATGGAGCAGGGCAGCGAAGGGCTCTACGAGCCGCTGGATCTGAAGATTGCACGCTGCCGCCTGATGGTGGCGGGAAGCCCGGATGCCGCCTACGACGGTGATCGTGTGCGCATTGCCTCCAAGTACGTCCATATCACCGAGCGTTTTTTTGCGCAGCGGGGGCAGCAGGTCGAGATCATCAAGCTCTACGGCGCCATGGAGCTGGCTCCGTTGGCGGGCCTGGCCGACGTGATCGTCGACCTGGTGGAGACCGGCGGCACGCTGAAGGCCAATGGCCTGGAGCCGCTGGAGCATATCGCGGATATCAGTTCACGCCTGGTCGTCAACAAGGCTGCGTGGAAAATGAAACACGCCACGATCAAGAATTTACTGGAACAGCTGACAGAAGCAGTAGGAGAGAACCATGGCTGAGATTCGCCGCCTCGATTCGGGCACTCCGGGGTTTCAGGAGCAGCTGGATTCCCTGCTGGCCTGGGAGTCCGTCTCCAGCAGTGCTGTCAATGACACCGTTAACGGCATCATTAGCGAAATCAGACAACAGGGCGACCGGGCGCTGATCGATTTCACCAGCCGTTTTGACGGCTGGACTCCGGCATCGGCACAGCAGTTCGAGATTCCTGTTGCGCGTCTGCAACAGGCCTGGGATGCCATCGATAGCGAGCAGCAGAAGGCATTGATCAGTGCTGCCGGGCGTATCAGCAGTTATGCGGAACACCAGAAACAGCAGCCGTGGAGCTATCAGGAAGCGGATGGCACCCTGCTGGGACAGCAGGTCACACCCCTGGACAGGGTAGGGCTCTACGTGCCCGGCGGCAAGGCGGCCTACCCGTCGTCGGTATTGATGAACGCCATTCCCGCCAAGGTGGCAGGTGTGCCGGAATTGATCATGGTGGTTCCCACGCCGCAGGGAGAGCTCAACGAGCTGGTACTGGCGGCTGCGCATGTAGCGCAGGTCGACCGGGTATTCGCGATCGGCGGCGCCCAGGCAGTGGCGGCATTGGCCTATGGCACTGAAACCGTTCCAGCGGTTGACAAGATCGTCGGTCCGGGGAATATCTATGTCGCAACGGCCAAGCGCACGGTGTTCGGCCAGGTTGGCATCGACATGGTGGCCGGGCCTTCGGAGATTCTGATCATCTGCGACGGTAAGACCGACCCTGACTGGATCGCCATGGATCTCTTCTCCCAGGCGGAGCATGACGAGGATGCACAGTCGATCCTGTTGACCCAGGATGCCGCTTTCATCGACAGTGTGGCTGACAGTATCGACAAACTGCTGCCGCAAATGGAGCGCAGCGGGATCATCGCTGCGGCGCTGCGGGCGCGCGGCGCCTTGATCAGCGTCAGGGATCTTGACGAGGCCGTCGAGGTGGCCAACTTCATCGCGCCCGAACACCTGGAACTCTCGGTCGAGGAGCCGCAGGCCATGGCTGGGAAAATCCGCCATGCAGGCGCCATCTTCATGGGACGCTACACATCCGAGCCGCTGGGCGACTACTGCGCCGGACCGAATCATGTGCTGCCAACCTCGCGTACCGCGCGCTTCTCTTCGCCTCTGGGCGTCTACGATTTCCAGAAGCGCTCCAGTCTGATCATGGCGTCGCCGCAGGGCGCCGACAGCCTGGGAAGGACAGCATCGATACTGGCGCGCGGCGAGGGATTGACGGCGCATGCCCGCTCGGCCGAGTTTCGGTTTAATGATGTCTAAAAGCCTGGTGGAACAGTGGATCCGCCCCGAGGTTCGCGCCATCGATGCCTACCATGTGCCCGATGCGAGCGGCCTGATCAAGCTGGATGCCATGGAGAATCCCTACACCTGGCCCGGAGAGCTGCGCGAACAGTGGGCGCGGCTGATCCGGGATACCGATGTCAATCGCTATCCTGATCCACAAGCGCGAGAGTTGACGCAGCAGCTGCGCAGCACTATGCAGATTCCAGCAGACGCGGGTATGCTGCTGGGTAATGGTTCGGACGAGATCATCCAGATGCTGGCGCTGGCGCTTGGCGGCCAGGGGCGCACGCTGATGTCGGTCGAACCCGGCTTTGCCATGTACCGCCTGATCGCTGCATTTTCCGGGTTCGATTATGTGGGCATTGCGCTCAACGCCGATGATTTCTCGCTGGATATCGATGCCATGCTCGAAGCCATCGAGGCGCACCAGCCTGCGCTGCTGTTTCTCGCCTATCCGAATAATCCGACCGGCAACCTGTTTGCGGTGCCTGATGTGGAACGCATTATCGCCGCTGCCCCCGGGCTGGTCATCATCGACGAGGCCTATGCGCCATTCACCGATGCCAGCTTTATGTCGCGCATCGGTGAATTTGACAACATGGTGGTGATGCGCACACTCTCCAAGATGGGGTTGGCGGGGCTGCGCCTGGGACTGCTTGCCGGACCACAGGCGTGGATCAAAGAGATCGACAAAACCCGCCTGCCATACAATATCAATGTGCTGACCCAGTTGAGCGCCGGCTTTGCATTGCAGCACAAGGCGCTGTTTGACAAACAGACGGCAGTGATTCGTGAAAGCCGCACGCAGCTGCTGGATGCACTGCGGGAGATCGCAGGTATCACGCCTATCCACAGTGAAGCCAACTTTATTCTGGTGCGTACAGCAGAAGGGGAGGCGCAGTCACTCTTCGAAAGGCTGAAAGGACGCGGTATCCTGGTCAAGAATCTGCATGGCAGCCACCCCCTGCTGAATAATTCCCTGCGCATCACCGTCGGTACCGAAGAGGAGAACAGGATCCTGATCGAAGCCCTGGAGGCAACTGTACAGGATGTGTGAGGAATCTCCCTGGATATATAAAACCTAAAAAACCTAAGTAACTATTCAGCACAATCGAGAACGTCATTGCAATTGGGTATATCTTCCGGAAAACGCCGTCAATACCTCCATGTAGGCTCGCGTCGGCATCCATGCCTCCGACGTTTCCTCCAGATACACCCAATAGCAGTGACTTGTCAGTTGAAATGACAAGGTGCTGAACAGTTACAAACCTAAAACGTAAAACCCGTAAAAACCCCTCAATTTTCAATAAATAATAATTCTCAATTCAGCTAGAATGCGTCATATTTACAA
>JBDLII010000021.1:0-19955 GCA_039714995.1 Pseudomonadota bacterium | reverse complement strand
GTGCAGGTTGCGGAGATGGTCATCGAAAAAGCCAAACGCCTGGTCGAGCATAAAAAAGATGTGGTCATTCTGCTTGACTCCATCACCCGCCTGGCGCGGGCCTACAATACCGTCATTCCGTCATCGGGCAAGGTGTTGACCGGCGGCGTGGATGCCAATGCACTGCATCGTCCCAAGCGTTTTTTTGGCGCTGCGCGCAATGTCGAAGAGGGCGGTTCGCTGACGATCCTTGCGACCTCGCTGGTCGACACCGGCTCACGCATGGATGATGTCATCTACGAGGAGTTCAAGGGCACCGGCAACAGCGAAATCCACCTGGATCGCCGTATTGCCGAAAAACGCATCTTCCCGGCGATCAACATCAATCGCTCGGGGACGCGCCGTGAAGACCTGCTGATGAAGCAGGACGAGCTGCAGAAGATGTGGATTCTGCGCAAAATCCTGCATCCGATGGATGAACTGGCGGCGATGGAATTCCTTTACGACCGGCTGAAGACAACCAAGACCAATCTGCAATTCTTTGACTCCATGAAAAAGTAAGGTGGACGCCGCACCAACCGTCATGCTGCTTGCCGCGGGCCGCGGCGAGCGCATGCGCCCACTGACGGACACCACCCCGAAACCACTGCTGCCGGTTGCCGGCAAGCCGCTGATTGTGCATCACCTCGAGGAGCTGGCGGCCGCCGGATTTCGAGATCTGGTGATCAACCATGCCTGGCTGGGTGAGCAGATCGAACAGACGCTCGGCGACGGCTCCCGCTGGAATCTCAGTATCCGCTATTCAGCGGAGGGCGAGGCGCTGGAGACCGGCGGTGGCATCTTCAGGGCGCTTCCGCTGCTGAGTGATCCCTTCATCGTGATCAACGGGGATATTTTTACCGACGTCGATTTTGCTTCGCTGTCGATTGGTGCGCATGATCTAGCTCATCTGCTGCTGATAGAGAATCCGTCGCATCACCCCGAGGGCGATTTCCAGCTTTCTGCGGGGCGAGTGATCGAATCAGGGGGAGCCAGGCTGACATTCAGCGGCATCGGCCTCTATCGCAAGGCGCTGTTCAATCGTTGCCGGCCCGGCAAGTTCCCGCTGGCGCCGCTGCTGAGGGAGGCGGTGCAGCAGCAGCGCGTCGGCGGTGAACTGCACCGGGGAGAGTGGATCGATGTCGGCACGCCGCAGCGGCTGCAGCTGCTTGAGCGGTTGCTGATGGCCAGCAAGCATCCCGGTTTGAGCCAGAGAGCCTCTGAATAAGTCCGTGGGATGGGGTTAATGGCATTGATACTGACATGACAGGTCATATAGTGACCATAATTGTCATTTTGCATTGGTAGCTTTACAACGGATTCGCTATAAACAATCGCAATAAATATATACCAATAATAAATCACAAGAAATTATCGTAAGTTTTCAATAACCAGATACATTTCAACCCCAAATCTCCCTTTGCCCCCTTTGATGAAGGTGTTTATATGCTGCATAGGGTTGTTGAAAACTTACAAGTTGTCGAGTCGGCATGAAAATTGCTGCACCTGCCTGCAGTGGTTCGCAGGTTGATGCTGACAATATTGAGATCCTCAATAGGTGCCGTTAGCACAGGCTTCCCGCTAAGGAGGCTTTGAATGAATCGTTTTACCCGTCATTGCGAGCGTAGCGCGGCAATCTCGTCTTTATTGAATCAATAGGTTAGAGATTGCTTCGTCGCTACACTCCTCGCAATGACAATTCATTCAGAGTTTCTCTAACAAATGCCTGTATTTGAGTCAGGTCGTATGTGCTAAAAAACAGATAGTTACGGATGACCAACACTTAACGCGGACAGAGCCTTTTTTATATCATTTCGACCGCAGGGGGGAATCTGTAATCCTTCCACATCAAGTAGAATAGGGGGTTCAAGATTTCTCGCTTTGTTCGAAATGACATACGATCCGAGCTTCCTTGGCTCAATTGACAAAATGCAGAGTAGTTGCTAAAAAATCAGCATACGATTGTCCAGTGACTATAATTGGGTCGCGTATGTCGATGTGTGATACTCTGCTAAGGTTGTCCCGGCCTGATTCACTCTGATGTTATTAGAGGTATTGCGTGGCTTTATTTTCCAGATCATCAAAAAAATTACTGGGCGTCGATATCAGCTCTTCTGCTGTCAAGCTGGTGGAAGTCAGCCGTGCCGATGTGCGCGGGCAGTGGCAGTACAGGGTCGAGGCGTTTGCGGCGACCGGAATTCCCGAAGGCGTGGTCGAGTCGAAACGCATCAATGATCCGGGAATTGTCGGCGATGCGATCCGCGACGTGGTTGCACGTAGCGGCGCCACTAGCAAGCGGGCCGCCGCCGCGGTTTCGGGCTCCTCGATCATTTCGCGGGTCATCCAGCTGCCGGCGGGGTTGAGTGAATCCGAGATGGAGGCCATGGTTGCGCTCGAGGCTGACCAGCATATTCCCCAGCATATCGATGAGGTCCGTTATGATTTTGATGTGCTGGGGGTGAATGCCGTCAATGCTGACTCGGTGGATGTACTGTTGGCTGCGTCACGCGGCGACGTCGTCGATGATCTGATGAATGCGCTGGAGGTTGGTGGCCTGATACCACAGGTGATTGATGCAGAGCCTTATGCCGCCGAGCATTGCTACCAGCTGCTGATGCAGGAAGAAGCGCCGGAGAACAGGGATCTCAATACCGTCGTTGCCGATATCGGCGCCAGGAGCATGGATGTACATGTGCTGCACCTGGGTAATGTCGTCCATACCCGTGAGTATGCCATTGGCGGCCGTCAGCTCACGGCGGATATCCAGCAGGCCTACGGGCTCAATTTCGATGAAGCCGAGATGCAAAAATGCCAAGGCAAGGCGGAGTCAGGTTTTGATGAGACGGTTGTGCAGCCATTTATCCAGCGTATTGTCCAGGAGTTGCGCGGGGCGCTGCAGATCTACCAGGCAAAAGATGAAGGGGCGACGATTGGCCAGATTCTCCTTGCTGGCGGCTGTGCGAACCTGCCGGGGATTGCCTCCCGGATGGAGGAGCAGCTTTCGTTGCCTGTCAGGGTCTGGACGCCGTTTGCACAGATGCAGGTTGCCAAGCAGGTCCATATCGATCGTCTCCGGGAGCAGGCTCCGGCGCTGACGGTGGCCTGCGGCCTGGCATTGTGGGGGTATCTCTGAATGTCGAAAATCAATCTTGCCCCGTGGCGGGAGGAACGCGACAAGCGGCGTCAAAAGGGGGTGCTCGGCATGCTGGCAGCCACTGTTCTGGCAACGCTCGCGCTGGGGGTCCTGTGGCACATGTTTCAGCAATACCGCATTGACAAGCAGATGGAGCGCAACCAGTTTTTGCGCGATGAAATTGCCATTGTCGACCAGAAGATCAAGGAGATCAAGAGACTGGATGAGTTGCGCGAGAAGTTGACGGTGCGCATGGACCTGATTCATTCACTGCAGACCAGCAGGCCTGAATCGGTACACCTGATGGATGAAAATGTCTTTATTATGCCGGATGGCGTCAAGGCATCCTCGATCGTTCAGACCGGCTCGAAAATCGAACTCAAGGGGTTGGCGCAGTCGAATGCGCAAATTTCGGCGCTGATGCACAATGTTGAATCATCCGCCTGGCTGGGAAAGCCCGCCTTGCAGTTAATCAATAAAAAGGGCGGCGGCAATCAGGGATTGAGCCACTTCAGATTGATCTATAATCAAGCGCGCCCGAAGAAGAGAGAGCAGAACGATGAACTTGTCGGAATTGAATAATCTCGATTTTTCGAATATGGGTGGCTGGCCGGGCGCGGCCAAGGCGGTGATGATGATCCTGCTGGCGGGGGCGATTGCAGGGGGCTGGTACTATTTCGATACCAGAGACCAGCTTGCCACGCTCGAACGCTATCAAAAGGAGGAGGGCGCGCTGAAGAGCGAATTTCTGGTCAAGCAGGACAAGGTTCTGAACTTCGAGATCTACAAGAAGCAGCTCGAGGAGATGAAAAAGGATTTTGCGCAGATGCTGCGGCAGTTGCCGGACAAGAGCGAGATTGCCGACCTGCTTGTCGATGTTTCGCAGACAGGGCTTGCTGCAGGCCTCGAGTTTGAGCTGTTTCAGCCGCTGAGTGAACAGGCCAAGGACTTCTATGTAGAGCTTCCAATCAAGATCAAGGTCATCGGCGATTACCATGAGTTTGGCGATTTTGTCAGCGGCCTGGCTGCTTTGCCGCGCATCATCACCATGCACGACATCAAGATCAGCCAAAGGGGAAATGGAGCTAACCTGGTTATGGAGACGACCGGCAAAACCTATCGTTATGTTGGTGATGGAGAGGAGCAGTGGTAAAGTTTCTCTCTATTATTTCGCTGACACTGCTGTTGTCCGGCTGCTTCGTCCAGGGAACGGATGATCTGCGCGAATTTGTTGCCGAGGCGAAAGCGAAGGAGGGGGCGCCGGTCGAGCCGCTTCCCATGATGGCCGTGGTGGAGACCTATGCCTATACGGCTGCCGAACGTGGCATCCGCAGCCCCTTTCTGTCTGTAGTCGCCGAACAGCGGCCGTCCGGTGCGGACAGTGGTGTTCGCCCGGACTACTCCCGTCCGCGGGAGGAGCTGGAGAAATATCCGCTGGATTCGCTGCGCATGGTCGGGATACTTGCCCAGGATGACGTCACTTACGGTCTGGTGCAGTCCAAAAAAGACAGGATGGTTTACCGTGTCCGCCAGGGAAATTACATGGGGATGAATGATGGCCGCATCAGCGGCGTCTTTCAGGACCGCATCGAGTTGATTGAGATCATACACGGTAGCCAGGGTGGTTACGTTGAACGCAGGGCTTCAATCTCGTTAGGGCAGCGGTAGCATCCTTTGAGAGGAGATAAGAGATGATTATTCCGGGAAGAGTTGCAATGAGTCGTATACAACAAAATGCGTTATATGGCCGGCGGATGCTGCTGATGCTGTTGCTGGCGGTATGCGTGTCGCCCTCCTTTGCGGTGCAATCGATCACCGGCATCTCTCACCAGGTCACACCGGAGGGGGTTGTGCGCATCGAAATCAAGGCTGCCGAGCCGTTCGAGACGCTGCCGGCAAGCTTCGCAACCGATTCACCTTCGCGAGTGGTCGTTGATATTGCCGGCGGCAGCGGTCTCGACAGCGGAACCTATGCGGTCAATCAGCAAGGCGTCGGCACTCTGCGGGTCGTCGAGTCGGCCGACAGGGTCCGCTTGGTGGCACAGCTGGAAGAAAAGCTCCCCTACGAGATCAGCTTTGACGAAAATACCCTGATCATGGAGATTGGCAATCCGCTGTCTGCGGCAAGCGGGACTGCAACTGTGCAAACGGAGGAGGCGGCAGATCAGCAAACAGCCGAAGGGGCGCAGGCAGAGCCGTCAACAGAGACGCTGAGCGGTTCGAGCGGCAGGTTGTCGCTCAATTTTCAGGACATCGAGATTCGCTCGGTGCTGCAGCTGCTGGCTGACTTTACCGGCCTCAACATGGTGGTCAGCGATACCGTGGGGGGCAATATCACGCTGCGCCTGAAAGACGTACGTTGGCAGGAGGCGCTGGATATTATCCTCCAGACCAAGGGACTGACGATGCGCCAGAAGGGCAACATCATGATGGTCGCGCCGACCGCCGAAGTCACTGCGCGTGAAAGACTGGAGGCGGAGTCAAAGATCAGTCTCGAGCAGCTGGCGCCGCTGCAAACCAAAATCATCAAGGTCAAGTATGGCAAGGCGCAGGATATGGCCGAATTGATGAAGACCGAGGCCAACCTGTTCCTCTCGGAACGCGGAAGCATTGGCGTCGATATGCGCACCAATGCGTTGCTGATCCATGATATTCCCTCCAGTATCAAAAAAATCGCCGGCCTGATCGCCAAGCTGGACCATCCGGTGCGCCAGGTGATGATCGACAGCCGTGTGGTCATCGCGACTGACGATTTTGCCAGGGATATCGGCATTCGCTTCGGCGGCGCCGGCATCCAGCAGAATGGCGACACGATCTTTGGCGCCAGCGGTTCCAAGAGCGCCTTGATACTGGGTGATCCGACCGGCGGACTGGCGCCGGATACGCTGGCAGTCAATCTTCCCGCGACCCTGGGAGGGCCGGCCGGCGGGGCCGTCAACTTTTTCGTCGGCAAACTAGGCTCCTACCTGATGCAGCTGGAGATCTCGGCGATGCAGCAGGAGGGTACCGCAGAGGTGGTTGCCAGCCCCAGGGTGGTAACCACGGACCAGCACCCGGCGCTGATCGAGCAGGGCACCGAGATTCCCTACTCGACATCGAATACCTTTGGCGGCACCAACACCGAGTTCAAGAAGGCGGTGCTCAAGCTCGAGGTGACGCCGCACATCACGCCTGACGACAACATCATCATGGACCTGGTGATCAACAAGGATCGGCCGATCCTGGAAAGACTGACCCTGGGGGAACCCCCCATCGAGACCAAGAAGGTCGAGTCGACGGTGCTGGTCAAGAATGGCGAGACCATCGTGCTCGGCGGAATTTTTGAAGAGGAGAAGAGTAAAGGGACTGACAGCATCCCCTACCTCGGCAAGATTCCCGGGCTTGGCCGCCTGTTTCGCCGCGAGAGAGCCGACACGCTCAAGCGCGAGCTGCTGATCTTCGTGACGCCAAAAATACTGCGCCGCACGGAAGGAAGAAGCTATTGATCGGTTGCGCTGTGGCGTCATTTTTTCTCACCGTACTCCAGCGCCACTGAATGCCAGTCTCACCTGGGGGATGAATCCCCCTGCCCACTGTAACTTTAAAATGGGCTCTGTACGCGTTAAGTGTAAGCTTGTGTAATCAGATTTGCATCTCAGTTTAATCGCAGTCAGAAGACCGCTCCTACGTCCAGTTGTGGCATTCGAGTGTAGGAGCGGCCTTCTGGCCGCGAAACAGAGGTAGTCTATAGAGGTGATGATGGATAATCTACGGCCAACATTTAATGCAGACAGAGCCTTAGAATAATTACATTGCTTCTCAATAATTCCGTGCAGGAAGCAGGGTCGGGATTTGCTTTTCAGGGCTGTCTAAAACAGGGATGTTTTAGCAGAGCTTACAGGGATGTATTCACGCGTCCCTGAAAGGCAGGTCCCGGCCCTGCGCAGACTCAAGCAAATCATGGGGTTTTTGGGAAGTCGCCATTCTGCTAGACTGATATGTACAGTGTCCAGGCCATATTATCTGTCTCAGCGCTCCTGTGGTTTTTCGCAGCAAGGCGCTATGCGCAGGCAATGGCTGGGTCCTTGTCAAGCATTGCAACGCAGGAGCGGGAAACCACAGGAGCGCCCGAAGGGTAGGTTTGTCAGTGTCCATGGTTGCGTTGCATCTCTTGCAAAGGACCCGGCCATTTACTGCGAGATGCGCCTATCCATGAACACTGACAAAGCAACTGATCCTGACAATATGGCCTGGACACTGTACTAGATGAAAACACCAACAAAAATTTTTCTTATCGGCCCCATGGGGGCCGGCAAAAGCACCATCGGCAAACAGCTTGCGGCCGCCCTGAAACTCGCTTTTGTCGATAGTGACGCGGAGATACAGCAGCGCACCGGTGTGGATATCCCGACGATCTTCGAGTTTGAAGGGGAGGAGGGGTTTCGCAAACGTGAGGCGGCGGTGATTGAGGAGCTGACGCAGCAGGATCAACTGGTGCTGGCAACCGGCGGTGGCGCGGTGCTGGATGCCGGAAATCGCCGCAACCTTGCAGCGCGGGGATTCGTCATCTATCTGCAGTGCTCGACGCAGCAGCAGTTTGAGCGCACGGCTAAAGATAAAAACCGCCCCCTGCTCGATGCGGACGATCCGATGGCGGCGCTGGATCAATTGATGGAGGTGCGGGCTCCACTCTACAACGAGATTTCAGACCTGGTTATCTCGACGGAGCAGCGCGGCGCATCCGGGGTCGTGCGCGAAATCATCGCCAGGATAGAGTCACTGTAGTGCCTTCGCCATCGGTCAGGGAACTGCGTGTCGACCTGGGCGAGCGCAGCTACCCGATACTTATCGGACCGGGAATTCTCACCTTGGCGGAGAGCTTTTCGGCATCGATCCGCTCACGTCAGGTCATGGTGGTGACCAACGAGACAGTGGCTCCACTCTATCTGGAGCAATTGCTGCGTTCTCTTCAGGGCTTCAGTGTCGAGCATGTCGTGCTGCCGGATGGAGAGCAGTACAAGAACCTGGAGGTGTTGAACAGGATTTTTGACGCGCTGCTGGCGTCGCATTTCGATCGCGGCTGCACCCTGCTGGCGCTTGGCGGCGGCGTCATCGGGGATATGACGGGATTCGCGGCGGCCTGCTATCAGCGCGGTGTTGACTTCGTACAGGTTCCAACCACGCTGCTCTCCCAGGTTGATTCGTCGGTTGGCGGCAAAACCGGCGTCAATCATCCGCTGGGAAAGAACATGATCGGCGCTTTTCATCAGCCCCGCTGCGTGGTTGCAGATACCGACACGCTGACAACCCTGCCTGACCGCGAGCTGTCCGCGGGCCTTGCCGAGGTGATCAAGTACGGGATCATCAATGATCTGCCCTTTTTCGAATGGCTTGAAGCGCATATCGAGCGTCTGCTGGCGCGTGATGCCGAAGCCCTGATCCATGCCATCGAGCGCTCCTGTCGTGACAAGGCGGAGATCGTTGCCGCCGATGAGAAAGAGTCAGGGCAGCGTGCATTGTTGAATCTGGGGCATACCTTCGGCCACGCTATCGAGTCGGGGATGGGTTACGGAACCTGGCTGCATGGTGAGGCGATTGCCGCCGGCATGGCGATGGCAGCCGACATGTCTGTGCGTATGGGATGGCTGGGAGCAGAGCAGCAGCAGCGCATTCGCAGCCTGTTGCAAAAAGCGCGTCTGCCGGTTGACCCTCCTGCGCAAATCGGCGGCAAGCAATTTGTCGATTTGATGTCAGTTGATAAAAAAGTACTGAATGGCAAACTGCGTCTGGTATTATTGCGCGATATAGGCAAGGCGGAAGTCACTGCCGAGTATCCAGTCGCTGCCTTGCAGCAGACTGTAGCCTCCAACGATTATCCCGACCCTGCCCAGTGTTGAATAGACCGGGAAAATAGCATGGCAAAAATTCTTGCTATCGCCAATCAAAAAGGCGGTGTGGGCAAGACCACAACATCAGTCAATCTCGCGACTGCGCTTTTCGACGAGGGACAGCGCGTGCTGCTTGTTGACCTGGATCCGCAGGGGAATGCGACCACTGGTGTTGGCATCGACAAGGAGAATCTGGAACTCTCCTGTTGCGATTTGTTGCTCAGTCAGGCTCCACTGGCTGATGTGATCATGCATACCGAAGCTGAGGATGCCGGCATGGATGTTGTGCCGGCGAATGCTGATCTGACCGCGGCAGAAGTCGGCCTGATGGAGGAGTCATTGCGTGAAAAGCGGCTGGATTATGCCCTTGCCTTTGGGCGTTCCCGCTATGATTACATTCTCATCGATTGTCCGCCGTCGCTGAATATGCTCACTCTGAACGCGCTGGTAGCCGCGGACCGGGTGCTGGTGCCACTGCAAACGGAGTATTATGCGCTGGAGGGATTGTCCGCCCTGCTGCGGACAATCGAGCAAATCAGGGTAAGCCGAAATCCCCGGCTCGAAGTTGATGGTTTGCTGCGAACCATGCATGACAGGCGCAACCGCCTGGGCAGTGATGTCTCGGCACAGCTGCTTGAGCACTTCGGCGATAAAGTCTATCGCACGGTGATACCGCGCAATGTGACTCTTGCGGAAGCCCCCAGCCATGGAATGCCGGTCATCCGCTACGACAGGTCATCGCGGGGCGCGGCGGCCTATTCCGTGCTGGCCGGTGAAATCCTTAGAAGACATGCTAAATAGAGAAGTGAGTAGGATCCTATGAGTAGTGTAAAACGAAGAGGTCTGGGGCGCGGCCTGGATGCGCTTCTTGGCGGCGCCTCCCCCTCCCTGGCTTCGACAGCGGATGCTGCTGATGCGGAAGGGGAGCTTGCGGAAATAGAGGCAGAGAGAGGCGCCGAGAATGCTGCCCAGCCCGAATCCATGACACCGGCAGGGGGCTTGAATCAAATCGGTATAGATTTGATCAAGCGGGGGCGCTTTCAGCCGCGCAGAAACTTTGATGAGGAGAGGCTCCGTGAGTTGGCCGACTCCATAACGGCGCAGGGAGTCTTGCAGCCTATCGTGGTGCGCCCTGTCGATGACCACTACGAGATTATCGCCGGAGAGCGGCGCTGGCGCGCCGCACAGCTGGCTGGATTGGGCGAGATGCCGGTGGTTGTCCGTGAGGTTGACGATCAGGCCGCCATGGCGATGGCGCTGATTGAAAACATTCAGCGCGATGACTTGAATCCACTCGAAGAGGCTGAGGCATTGCAACGGCTGTTGAACGAGTTTGCGCTGACCCATCAGCAGATTGCGCAGGCGGTGGGAAAGTCGCGTACGACGGTCTCCAACCTGTTGCGCCTGATCGAGCTGGAAGCGGATGTCAAGCAGATGGTCGAGCAGGGCAAGCTGGAGATGGGGCATGCACGCGCCATTCTGGGTTTGAAGGGGGCGCAGCAGTCGGAAGCGGCGGCCAAGGTCGTGCGAGCAGGTCTCTCCGTGCGCGAAACAGAGAAGCTGGTGCGGCGTCTGCAGGGACTTGATGCCAAGCCTGCGCCTGCACCGGTGAAGAGCGTTGACCCGAACATTCAGTCACTCGAACAGCAGTTGTGTGAAAAACTCGGAGCGATTGTCAGGCTGCAGTCAGGGGTGAAGGGAAAAGGCAAGCTGGTTATCAGCTACAACTCACTGGAGGAGCTGGACGGGATTCTGGAGCATATCAATTGAGGAGGTTGCGGGTGCTTGAGTAGTTTCCAAGGGAGCTGCGATCAAGTCACTACGCGCCTCAATCAGAGCATTCCTGCAAGTTTGTCTACGGGTGAAGGTGCAACGATCAATGCGTTGCATCGGGCACTGGACTTGCCCTTCCCCCGCCCCCCATCACATGGATTCATTCAGGGTTTTGGACAATCCTGAAAAACAGATCCCAATTCTTCTTCCTGCATGGAGTTGTTGGCGTGTAGCGCGCATGGATAGCGCCTTGATTTCTGTCAAGAGAGAGGCTGTTTTATTGCTCGACCGGTTGACCTTGGTTTAGCGCTCCCTTATACTCTCTGCGTTTTTAGTCTGCAAGCATGGTTTCCGGGTGCAGAGTTTTACCTTGAGCGATGTGTTGCAGCTCGTGTTGATGCAGTTGGGACTGACGCTGTTGCTTGCCTTGGGACTGTTGTTGGCGGGCCAAAACCATGCGGTCGCAGCGCTGGCTGGTGGAGTTGCGGCAACGGTTGCAAATGGCGTAGCCGCACTGCTGGTGTTCAGGCGCTACAAAGCGTCCGAGGGAGCAGCATTGACAGGACGTTTCTACGCTGCCGAGATGGCGCGCCTGGTGATAACGGCTGTTTTTTTTCTACTGGTTGTGCTGTGGTTGAGGCCGCTCAGTGTCGGCGCCATGCTGGGGGCCTATCTGTTGGTCCATCTCTCCACGGGCGCCTTGATGTCAATTGCAAGTCACAGAGCAAAAAGATAACTAGAGAGAGCGATGTCAGCAGAGACGGTCACTTCAAGCGAATATATCAGGCACCACCTGACCAACCTGACCTTTGGCCGCCATGCGGATGGGCACTGGGGGCTGGCGCATTCGGCTGACGAGATCAAGGAGATGGGCTTCTGGGCGATTCATGTCGACACCATGTTCTGGTCGCTGCTGCTTGGAGCCCTGTTTGTCTTTCTCTTCTCGCGCGCAGCCAGGAGCGCCACTGCGGGCGTTCCTTCCGGGTTGCAAAACTTTGTCGAGTGGCTGGTCGAATTTGTCAACGACAGCGTGCGCGGTTCCTTCTCGGGCAAGAATGATCTGGTGGCGCCGCTCGCGCTGACCGTATTCGTGTGGATCTTTTTGATGAACCTGATGGATCTGGTGCCGGTGGATGTCATCCCCGAGTTGGCCAAAATGCTGGGTATTCACCACATGAAAGTGGTGTCGACGACCGATCCGAATGCGACGTTCGGCATGGCGATCGGGGTCTTCATCCTGACGCTTTATTACACACTGAAGATCAAGGGCGTAGGTGGTTTCATGGGGGAGCTGACGCTGCAGCCCTTTGAAGCGAAAAATCCCCTGGTGAAACTGCTGTTCATCCCGGTTAACTTTCTGCTCGAGTTCGTTTCGCTGATCGCCAAGCCGATCTCGCTCTCACTGCGGCTGTTCGGCAACATGTATGCCGGTGAGATGATCTTTATCCTGATCGCGATCATGTACAGCGCCGGGATGGGGATGGGGCTGTTTGGCGGTGTGTTGCAGTTCGCCTGGGCGGTTTTTCATATCCTGATCATTACGCTGCAGGCGTTCATCTTCATGACGCTGACTATCGTCTATCTGGATATGGCGCACACCGAGCACTGACCGAACTCCGGGTTTGATCAGTATGACCGTTTGTTATTGAATTTGTTATTTTTACTTCCTGACTGGAGATCAATATGGAATCTGCACTGCTGTACATTGCCGGCGCATTGATGATGGGCCTGGGCGCGCTTGGCGCTTCCGTTGGTATCGGCATTCTTGGTGCGCGTTTTCTTGAGGGCGCGGCTCGTCAACCCGAGCTGATCCCGATGCTGCGCACCCAGTTTTTTATCGTGATGGGTCTTGTCGACGCGGTGCCGATGATCGCGGTTGGCCTGGCGATGTATGTTCTGTTTGCGGTTGCCTGACAGAACTCCCTGAGACAATACCTTTACACCGGGAATAGCGGGGAGACGGTATGAATATCAATCTGACCCTGATAGGCCAGCTGCTGACCTTTGTCGTCTTCGTATGGTTTACGAAGCGGTACGTGTGGACACCGATCATCGCGGCGCTGGAAGAGCGCAAGGCAAAGATTGCCGACGGTCTTGCTGCCGGAGAGCGGGGCGTTCACGAGCAGGAGCTGGCGAAAAACCGCGCCATCGAGGAGATTCGCAAGGCAAAGGGGCAGGCGGCGGAGATCGTCAACATGGCCCAGAAACGTGCGGCGGAAATTGTCGATGAAGCCAAGGAGAACGCCCACACCGAGGGTGAGCGTATTTTGACAACGGCCAGATCCGAGATTGAACAGGAGAGCAACAGCGCGCGGGAGGCCTTAAGAGGGCAGGTCGCCGAGCTTGCGGTCGCCGGCGCCGAGAAAATACTTCGCCGGGAAGTCAATGCCGACGCGCATGGTGAAATTATCGATGCGCTGGCCAAACAGCTGTAGGTTTACTCATGGCCCAGGAAGCATCTACTATCGCCAGACCCTATGCTGAAGCTATATTTGCCCGTGCAAAAGAGAGCGGCTCGCTGGACCAGTGGTCAGAGATGCTGGACTTTGTCGCATCGTTGATGCAGGACAGGGCAATGCAGCAGCTGGTCAAGGAGCCCGGCCACGGCAAAACGCAAATTGCAGATCTTATCATCGAAATCGGCGGCGGCAAGCTGACGGAGGAAGAGCGGAATCTGGTGCGTCTGCTGGCCGAAAACGGTCGCCTGCAGATTATCCCCGAGATTGCTGCACGCTATGAGTCGATGAAAGACAGCGAGCGGGGAGAGCTTGACGTCGAAGTCGCAACGGCATTTCCCCTTGGCGAAGCGCAACAGCAGTCGATTGCGACACTCTTAAAGAACAAGCTTGGACGTGAAATCAGGATCACGAGCAGCGAGGAGCCGGCCTTGATTGGTGGCGTACTGATCCGTGCGGGGGACCTGGTCATCGACAGCTCCGTGCAGGGACAGCTGAACAAGCTTGCAAACGAATTGGAACATTAACCGGGAAGCCACATGCAACTCAACCCATCTGAAATCAGTGAGCTGATCAAGCAGCGTATCGAAAATTTTGATACATCCGTTGAAGCCCGCAACGAAGGCACCGTTGTCGGTGTTTCCGACGGTATTGTCCGCATCCACGGTCTTGCCGATGCCATGTCCTATGAGATGCTGGAGTTTCCCGGCAATACCTATGGCCTGGCGCTGAACCTGGAGCGTGATTCGGTCGGCGCAGTAGCGCTGGGCGATTACAGGCATCTCACCGAGGGCGACTCGGTCAAATGCACCGGCAGGGTTCTCGAGATCCCGGTCGGAGACGCCATGCTGGGGCGTGTCATCGATACGCTGGGCAACCCGGTCGACGGCAAGGGCGATATTGTGACCAGCGAAACATCACCGCTGGAGAAGGTTGCGCCCGGCGTCATCGAGCGTAAATCTGTTGATGAGCCGGTGCAGACGGGCATCAAGGCGATCGACGCCATGGTGCCGATCGGTCGCGGTCAGCGCGAGCTGATCATCGGCGACCGCCAGACCGGTAAAACCGCGTTGGCGGTCGATGCGATCATCAACCAGAAAGATACCGGCGTGAAGTGTATCTATGTGGCGGTCGGTCAGAAGGCCTCGTCGATCGCCCAGGTGATGCGCAAGCTGGAAGAGCATGGCGCACTCGAGAACACGATCATCGTTTCGGCGCCTGCCGCGGACTCTCCGGCAATGCAGTTTCTGGCCCCCTATGCCGGCTGTACACTGGGAGAGTATTTCCGTGACCGGGGTGAGGATGCGTTGATCATCTATGACGACCTGACCAAGCAGGCGTGGGCCTATCGCCAGGTCTCACTGCTGCTGCGCCGCCCGCCGGGGCGGGAAGCCTATCCGGGTGATGTCTTCTACTTGCACTCCCGTCTGCTCGAGCGTGCGGCGCGGGTCAACGAGGCCTTCGTCGAAAAGCATACTGACGGCAAGGTGACCGGCAAGACGGGTTCGCTGACGGCGTTGCCGATCATTGAAACCCAGGCGGGTGATGTCTCGGCCTTCGTTCCCACCAATGTCATTTCGATCACCGACGGGCAGATCTTTCTCGAGACGGATCTGTTCAATGCCGGTATCCGTCCGGCGATCAATGCCGGCCTGTCGGTTTCCCGCGTCGGCGGCGCCGCACAGACAAAAATCATCAAGAAGCTTGGCGGCGGTGTGCGTCTGGCGCTGGCGCAGTTTCGCGAACTGGCGGCATTCTCGCAGTTTGCTTCAGATCTTGATGACGCCACCCGCCAGCAGCTGGAGCGAGGTGAGCGTGTCACCGAACTGATGAAGCAGGGACAGTACCTGCCGATGTCGATAGCCGAGATGGCGGCGTCGCTGTTTGCCGCCAATGAAGGCTATCTGGATGACGTCGACAGCAGCAAGGTCGTCGATTTTGAGCATGCCCTGATCGGCTATCTCAATAGTGAGCAAAAAGAGCTGATGGACAGGATCAACAGCGAGGCGGACTACAATGACGAGATCGAAAATGCGCTGCATGATGCGGTGAAGTCATTCAAGGAGCACCACGCCTGGTAAAACGCGGCGGAGATAAAGCATGGCAGTCGGTAAAGAGATTCGCACCCAGATCGCATCGATCACCAGTACGCGCAAGATAACCAGCGCAATGGAGATGGTTGCTGCATCGAAGATGCGCAAGGCGCAGGATCGTATGGAGCATGCACGTCCCTATGCTGACAAGATGCGCCAGGTGATTTCGCATCTCTCCCAGGCGCATCCGGAATACAGGCACCACTACACCATTGATCGCGAGATCAAAAGCATTGGCTACATTATCATCTCTTCCGACCGGGGCCTCTGTGGCGGCCTCAACAGCAATCTGTTTCGCAAGCTCGTTGGCGAGATCAGGGAGCAGCATGATAAAGGCGTCGAAGTGGTTTTTTGCACCATCGGCAGCAAGGCGCAGGCGTTTTTTGCGCGTTTTGGCGGAGAGATCCTGGGGCAGGCTACCCATCTTGGCGACGAGGCAAAACTGGAGGATCTGATCGGCACCGTCAAGGTGATGCTGGATGCCTATGATGACGGCGAACTCGATCGTATCGACGTGGTCTACAACACCTTTGTCAACTCCATGACCCAGCAGCCGACGATTGAGCAGCTGGTGCCGATAGCCCGCGCCGAAGAGGATGAGTTGAAGCACCACTGGGACTATATTTACGAGCCGGATGCCAGGGATGTGCTGGATGGTTTGTTGAGCCGTTATGTCGAGGCGCTGGTCTACCACTCGGTGATCGAGAATGCGGCCTGTGAACAGTCTGCGCGCATGGTCGCGATGAAGGCCGCGACGGATAATGCCGGGGACCTGATCGATGAATTGCAGCTGATCTATAACAAGGCGCGCCAGGCGGCGATTACCCAGGAAATCTCCGAGATCGTCGGTGGCGCCGCGGCAGTTTAAGGCAGGCTGCCTAACCAGAATCGTACAAAGAATTGAATAGCAAGAGGAACCAGCAATGAATTCGGGCAAGGTTGTAGAAATCATCGGCGCAGTGGTGGACGTGGAGTTCCCGCGCGATGCAATGCCTCATGTTTATGAGGCTCTGAAGATAGAATCCGAAGGGCTGTTACTCGAAGTGCAGCAGCAACTGGGCGACGGCGTGGTGCGCACCATTGCCATGGGCTCGACTGACGGCCTCAAGCGCGGCGTCGAGGTTGCCGGCACCGGGGCGCCGATCAAGGTCCCGGTCGGACAGAAGACGCTGGGCCGCATCATGGATGTGCTGGGAAACCCGGTTGATGAAGCGGGCCCGGTCGATGCCGAACTGCACATGCCGATTCACCGTGATCCGCCGTCATTTGAAGATCAGGCAGCCAGCACCGAGATACTGGAGACAGGCGTCAAGGTCATCGACCTGATCATGCCAATCGTCAAGGGCGGCAAGGTCGGTCTGTTCGGCGGTGCCGGCGTCGGCAAGACGGTAACGCTGATGGAGCTGATTCGGAATATCGCCGTCGAACACTCGGGGTTCTCGGTCTTTGCCGGCGTCGGCGAGCGCACCCGTGAAGGCAACGACTTCTACTACGAGATGGAAGAGGGCGGCGTGCTCGACAAGGTTGCGCTGGTTTACGGGCAGATGAACGAGCCGCCGGGAAACCGCCTGCGCGTGGCCCTGACAGGACTCACCATCGCCGAGAATTTCCGTGACGAAGGCCGTGACGTGCTGATGTTTATCGACAACATCTACCGCTATACGCTTGCCGGCACCGAGGTCTCGGCGCTGCTTGGCCGGATGCCGTCAGCGGTTGGCTACCAGCCGACGCTCGCCGAGGAGATGGGTGCGCTGCAGGAGCGCATCACCTCGACCAGGACCGGTTCCATCACCTCGTTCCAGGCTGTCTATGTGCCTGCGGACGACCTGACCGACCCCTCTCCCGCGACGACTTTTGCCCACCTCGATGCAACCCTGGTGCTCTCGCGCGGTATCGCCGAGCTGGGCATCTACCCGGCCGTGGATCCGCTGGATTCCACCTCGCGTATTCTCGACCCCCACGTGGTCGGCCAGGAGCATTATGATGTGGCGCGCGCGGTGCAGGGTATCCTGCAGCGCTACAAGGAGTTGAAAGACATCATTGCCATCCTCGGTATGGACGAACTCTCGGAGGATGACAAGCTGACGGTCTCGCGCGCGCGCAAGATCCAGCGTTTTCTGTCGCAGCCATTCTTTGTCGCCGAGGTTTTCACCGGTGCTGCCGGCAAGTATGTCTCTCTGAAGGAGACCATTGCCAACTTCAAGGCGATCGTCGAGGGTGAATACGATCAGCTGCCCGAGCAGGCGTTCTACATGTGCGGCAGCATCGATGAAGCAGTTGAAAACGCTGAAAAGATGAGCTAACCAGGCAGCCGGGAGAAGATCGATGGCGATGACAATCCATGTTGATATCGTGAGTGCCGAGGGCGAGATCTTTTCGGGGCTGGCCGAGATGGTCTATGCGCCGGCAGTGATGGGCGAGGTCGGCATCGCTCCACGTCACACGCCATTGGTGTCGCCGCTGAAGGCGGGCGAAGTGCGTATTGAAACGGCTGAAGGCAGCGATATTGCGCATTACTATATCTCCGGTGGAATTCTCGAGATACAGCCCCATGTCGTGACGATTCTTGCGGACACGGCGCTGCGTGCCGCGGATCTTGATGAAGCGGCGGCGATCGAGGCAAAAAATCGCGCGGAAACTGCGATGAAGGACAAGCACGCCGACTTCGAATACGCCAAGGCGCAGTCGGAGCTGATCGAGGCGGCTGCCCAGTTAAGAGCCATCGAGAACAGCCGCAAGCTGAAAAAGCAGAGCTGATAATACTGCTTTACGATTTCGGTGAATTCTCCAAAAAAGACTATGCATTGCTGTAGTCTGGGCGGGGCCGGGAGCCGCTTTTCAGGGAGGCGTGAATACATCCCTGTATGCTCTGCTAAAACATCCCTGTTTTAGACAGCCCTGAAAAGCAATCCCCAACCCTGCTGATCTTCACAAAGTTGCTAAGATGTTGGTGTAGCGTGCAATAACCATCGGGTATTGCACTACAAGTGTTTTTTACGGGATACAGCTAACACACTATATCCGGTTTTTCAGGTGTTCAATATTCATGACAGACAACAGAATCGCCCGTGGACAATATGTCTCGCTGACCTACTCCATCGTTGATGATGCGGGAGATATCCTCGAGCAGAGCGACCTTCCGGTCTCCTTTGTCTATGGCAGCGATACCGAGATGATCGGCGGCATGGACCGGCAGCTGGCAGGAAAACAGGTGGGAGACAAGATCAGTTTTGCGGTGCCGCCGGAGCAGGGGTTTGGCGAACATGATCCCGCGCTGACCTTTACCGACAAGATTGAGAATGTGCCGCCCCAATTCCGTCAGCTTGGCGCCGAAGTGCAGATGCAGAATGAGCAGGGCGAAGCGAAATCATTTTTTGTGACTGACATCAGCGATGGCATGCTGACGGTCGATGGCAACCACCCGCTGGCAGGCAAGCAGCTGAATGTGCATGTGACGATCCTGGAGGTGCGTGATGCGCTCCCGGGAGAGGAGCGCACATCCGGCGTGCATGCCGAGCCGATGACCAAACACTGACATGAAACTTGGCATCCTCATTCTTGCCGCGGGGCAGGGAACCCGCATGAAGTCGAGTATGCCGAAGGTGCTGCACGGGATCGCCGGCAAGCCGATGCTGGCGCATGTCATCGAGACGGCGCAGCAGTTGAATCCGGCTGAAATTGTGGTCGTTTACGGCCACGGCGGCGAGCAGGTCAGGCAGCGGCTGAGCGATTACGATGTCGCCTGGGCGCTCCAGGAGCAGCAGTTGGGAACCGGGCATGCTGTGATGCAGGGCATGGCGGCGCTGCAATCAGTTGATAAAGTTCTGGTGCTCTATGGCGATGTGCCGCTGATCCAGACGGATACCCTGCAGCAGTTGATCGCTGCGTCCATGGAGACGGCGATCGGCATGCTGACGGTGCGGATGAAGAATCCGCAAGGCTACGGGCGCATCGTGCGCGATGAGTTTGAGCGTATTATCCGCATTGTCGAGCATAAGGATGCCTCGGCCGATGAGCTCACCATTGACGAGATCAATGCCGGCATCATGATCATGGCTCAACCTGAACTGACAGTGTGGCTGAATGCACTCAACAACGACAATGTGCAGAGTGAGTACTACCTGACCGACATTATCGATATGGCCGTCGATGACGGCCATGTAGTGGCATCGGTGCAGCCGCATGCGCCAGAAGAGGTGGAGGGGGTCAATGATCGTGCGCAGCTGGCGATGATGGAGCGCCTGATGCAGCGCCGGCAGGCGCGGCAGTTGATGCTTCAGGGCGTCACATTGATGGATCCGGAGAGAGTGGATATCCGCGGTTCGGTGTATGCGGCCGAGGATGTGGCGATCGATGTCAATGTCATTCTCGAGGGAGAGGTCGTCGTTGGCCGTGGCGTCAGTATCGGTGCCAATTGCGTACTCAGAAATTGCAGCATTGGCGAGAATGTGACCATTCTTGAGAATTGCGTCATCGAGGATGCGGAGATTGGTAGTGAATGCCAGATCGGACCTTTCTCACGGATCCGTCCCGGCACTGTGTTGAGTGAGGCGTGCCGCATCGGCAATTTTGTTGAGCTGAAGAATGCCCTGGTCGACCAGGGTTCAAAAATCAA
>JBDLII010000020.1:0-20551 GCA_039714995.1 Pseudomonadota bacterium | reverse complement strand
GGAAAGATAAAGCGCAGTTCGCCATCCGGGGCGATCAGATAGATCACGGCCGAGTGATTGACCGAGTAGCCGAATGCAGAGCCTTTGAGTTCCACCTCGTAGTACTGGGCGCCGTAGAGTGCGGCCGTCTCCGCAACCTCCTGTTCACTGCCGGTCACACCGATCAGGTTCGGATGAAAATAGGCGACGTACTCATCCAGCATTTCGAAGCTGTCCCGTGCAGGATCGACACTGACGAATACCCCCAGCACCTTTTTCAGCTCTTCATCATCGAGTTCATTCAACGCCTGGGTCATGAACGAGAGCGATGTCGGGCAGATATCCGGACACCTGGTGTAGCCGAAATAGAGCAGCACCACCTTGCCGCGCTGCTCTTCAAGAGAAAACGGCCCCTTGCTGGAGTGGAGCGTAAAGTCTCCGCCCGGCGGCGCATCGGTGATGCCCGGCACAGTATCCTGCTGCTCCGGCTGCTCTTCGGAGATTGCTCCAAAGGAAAGCAATAGTCCAAATAACAGTATTATAGTCTGTTGAAACATAGGGGATTCCCGGGTTGATAAGTGTCGAAAGGGAAATGATCGCGAACCACATCCAGCACTGCGTCAAATTCATGGTGGATGCGGCAAAAAGACGCCTTATCCCCCCTACAGTTTTTTGACAAACCCCGTAGGGGGGGATAAGCGACAGCGCATCCACCAAATTCAGTACAAACCTAAAACTTCTTACCTTTCCGCTGCGACCTGACCAGCAGCAGCCCGGTCAGGAACACCAGCATGGCGCCGCCGGCAGGCAAGCCGAAAACCCTGGCGATATCCAACTCGGGCGGCAGCACCAGCCAGTACCAGGTGGTCAGGGTATGCCTTGCGCCGACTTCACCGTTGCTGCCGTCCCAGTTTGCGAAGGAGACGGGGATAAACTCTCCTTCATTAAATAAAACATCACCGTCGTCACCATGACGCGGGCGTTTCATCACAACCTGCCAACGGCCATCTTTCCACTCACCATTTGCACTCAGGCTGGTGTCCTTTTCGCGAGGCACCAGTTTCTTGTCGGGCCCGCTGCCGTCCAGCAGCATACCCATGGCTTCACGTTCGGGTTCGACACTGCCGGCATTCCAGTACCAGATGGTGGTCTTGTGCCTGGCATCGCCATGACGGTAGAGCGGCTTCTCGACCATCGGCGCCGAGGCATAGGCCTCCTGGTGAGGGAACTGGATGGCGACTGCGTCCGGGTGCATCTCAAGATTCTCGTCCTGTAAATCAGTGAAGTAGTCGATGCCCGGGCGGCTCTCGGTACGGTCATCCACCTCCAGCAGGAAAACGATGTCGTTCTCATTGTAGATGGCGCGCACCGTGACGGCATCATTCAGCGGCATAAACAGCCGCTCCTCCTTGATGACATTGGGCGCCAGAGGCAGCATCACTGCAGGCGCCTGGCTCCAGCGCTCATCATGCGGTGATTCCGGAAGGTCACCCTCGACCTTCATGCCTGTGACGACAGGGGCATCCTGCGGCTGAACCGCCGCATCGCGCAGGCTGTAGACAAAATTGGCGATATGCCAGCGGTCCTCCAGGCTGACCGGGTCCTTGTTCCCCTCTTCAATAGCGCGATGCGCCGGCATCGGCGTACCCAGGATGCCGATAGAGAGGCGGGAGTAGATCGCCTTGATAGTCTCGTCGCGTTCACTCTCTGCGGCAGCCGGCGACTGGGTGGCGCGCCACGTCCAGGGCTTGGTGAGGTTGCGCGGCCAGATACGGTAACCCCAGTCATCCTCCAGCTTCTTGCCCGAGAGGATATTGCCGCGCCCTGCGTCGCCATGGCATTCGGCGCAGGACTTGATAAACGCCTCCCTGCCTTTGGCAATGGATTCATCCGAATAGGCGATCTGGCCATCCAGCGGCTCGACATCGGTAACCACCTGGAAATCGGTCTTGGTGTAGAAGCCGTCGTCATCGAAGGCCTCGTCTTCCGCGTCCTCCGGCGGCCAGGCCAAGGTGATATCAAAGCTCTTGATGACCGGAACCAGGCTGCTGATCTGCGCATCCGTCAACAATGCCCGCCCCTTGATCCCCCAGCCGGGCATGGCCGTGCCGGGCAGGCCGAACTTGATGGTATTGAACAGATCCTCGTCCCGCGGCAGCTTTGTGCCAGGCGAGCTCTTGTACTTGAACAACGCCAGGCTGAAATCCCTGGGCCTGGGATACATCAGCTCCGCCGCCACCCCGTCGCCGGCGCCCTGCCCGCCATGACAGACTTCACAGCGAAACTTGTAGAGCTCCCTGCCCATCATGTTGCTGCGCCTGGCCAGGACCTCATCCTTCATGCCGGTGACTCTCCTGGAGACCTCCGGATCCCAGATGCGGGGAACCTGGCCGTTGTAGTCGAAGATGAAGTTGATGACATGCCAGATATCCTCCTCGCCCAGCATCTCGTGCCAGACCGGCATGGCCGAGTTCCACGGTGCGCCCTCGACAGGCAGACCCGGACCGCCGGTGGCGATGCGCCAGAAGAGGAAGGCCTCCTGCAGCTGGGGAATGATGGTCGGATCCTGGAAGTTGATCGGCTGCGGATTGAAAACCTGCGCATACTCTCCCTGGCCATCGAGCAGATCGCCGTGGCAGAAGAAGCAGTTCTGGTAGTAGATGTCCCGTCCCGCCGTCACCGACTCCCGGTACTTCTCCCAACCGCCCTCCGTGTCGCCTGCCAGCGTGTCGAGGATCTCCTTGCGGACAGGGTTCTCCAGCGTAGCTAGATCATAGCTGTTGTTGAAGACATTCAGGGTGGAGGGAGGCGCCGGATGCACCTGGCGCAGCTCTACAGGAGCATCATTGGAGGGCTTGACGATGCCGTAAATCACATAAGCCGCCAACAGCGGCGCGGCAATCAGGAAAAAGCCACGCAGCAGCGACTTGTTGTCATCACGCAGGATGGCGAGGAGCGGCGCCTTGAACTCCGCCCACTTGCTGTCGTCAAAGGCGAAATAGAGCAGTATGCCGATGATGCTGATGATCATATACTGGATCATCAGCGTCTTCGGCAGCAGCGGAGGGAAAGCGTATTTAAAAATCAGCCAGGCGGCGACGGCGGCGATCACTGCCTGCCAGAAAGCGGTAATCCGAAAACCCTTCATCCTTTTTTCTCCGCCAGCAAGTTCACGATCATCCGCAGTTCATTGACTGTCATCCTGGAGCCGAAGTCGGCCGGCATCGCCGGTGGGAAACCCTCAACCAGCTCGGCGTTGGGATCGAGAATGCTCTCCCTGATCTGTTCCGGAGTCAGGCGCTCTCCGACATCGACCAGGCCGGGACCAACCAGCGTATCCGCACTGTCCATGGCGTGGCAGGAGAGACAGGCATACTTTACCAGCGCCTCATCGGCGGTGGCGGCAGGCGCCGGTAAGCCGGCAGTTTCAGCGGCAGGCGCCGCAACCACCTCCGCGGCCGCTTCGGCCGTGGGCAGAGCGACCGTCACCTCGTTGCCGTCCTTCGCCTGCAGATAGGCTGTGATGGCGTCCATCTCCATCGCGGAGAGCTGGATTGGCGGTTTGTCGACAGCCGGCATCGGCGACTCGGTATCATTGCTGCCCTTCTTGCCCCATGTCGCGACCACGTATTTCCCGGGGGAGACCATCGACTCCAGGATATAACCGGCGGCATCCGTGGCCTCCCCCTGGTAGCGTTCATCGGCAAGGCGTTCGGCACTCAATGCCACCATGTTCTCGCCCTGGATATCGGGCGCCCGGCCCAGCGGGGCAGGTTTATGGCAGAGCGTGCAGGTCCCCTTGTTGTTGAACAACTCTTCGCCCAGGGCGACAAAGCCATCCATCGTCAGGGAGCCTAGATCCACCTGTTTTTCCACCGGCGCCTCGCCCTCCATTTGCGGCAGCAGGTAGGTCACAAGTGTAAAAACCAGCGTCAGCAACAGGCTGAAGCCAAGCGTTTTGGCAAGGATGTTCATGCACCCTCCCCCAGCGCTGCGGCAGCCGGTTTTGCCTGCCTGGTTCCACTGAGATTGGCGACCCAGAACATGAAAAGCACGCACAGCAGAAACAGGATCGTAACGATGGTGATCATGTTGCCGGCATAGGCGATGGTGGGAATAAAGTTGTCCGGCGAGTTGTCCTTCATCACCGTATAGACGTGCCAGTGCGTCTTGACGGAAGAGCGCACATAACCCATCAGCCCCATCAGCCAGGTGAACGCAATCGGCAGCGCGAACAGCGCATACTGGGCCCTGTCCGGAATGCGCCCCCACTGTGACGGCAGGGTTTTGGCATCCCTGAACATCAGGGTATCGATGACGATGCCGGAGATGATGATAACCAGCGTGGAAGCCACCTGCGCCACCGAAGAGCCGACCTTGTAGACCGTATTGGTGAAGTAGCCGTAGTAGACGCCGAGAAAGATGATGTTGGCAATGGCGACGACATAGATCGCCACCATCAGGGCGTTGCCGGCTGGCGCCCAGCGAACCGTCGCCACCTTGTCGGAACGCCGATAGAGCTGAAATGACAGAAAGGTCGCGATCAGCATCAGGTTCACCGCGACATTCTTCGCCGGCATGATGCCCAGCGGGCCGAGAATATGGTGATGGCTGCCGCCCAGCAGTGAGATCTCGGAGGCGGAGAGAATCAATGTGTGCGGCGTCACCCAGATCAGGAAGCAGACCACCAGCACCAGCGCGATGTACTTGATCAGCCACTTGTAGCGGTCGGAGCCGTCGGTCCGCGACATGCCGGCCCACAGGTAGAAATTGCCCGCCAGCAGGATGGTGCCGATCAACACAGCCTGCACGATAAACAGCCAGGCAAGGATGCCGCCCATGGCCGTGATGCCCATCTGCTGCGAGTAGGCGTAGATCTCTGCCATCAGCCAGTAGCCGGCGAACGGCAGCGGCAGGAATGCCAGGATGGCGATGAAGTTGGAGGTGTAGCCCATCCAGTCGTAATGCGCGCGCTGCTGCGGATCGCTGCTGCTGAGAAACTTGAATGCCGCATAGGCGCCCACCACGGCGCCGCCGAAAGCGATGTTGGCGATGAACCTGTGCAGGTTGATCGGATTCCACAAGGGGCCTTTCATGACCTCCCAGATGCTGCCGACAACGGCGCCCACCTCGTTGACGCCCGACGGCGCCATCATGAAGGTCGCCCAGGAGTTGGCGAGCACCATGATGGTCATTCCGGAGGCATTGAGCATCAGCCCGAGCGAGAGGTGCACCCACTTCAGGTTGCCGTAGCGGAAGGCGTTCCAACCATAGTAGTAGGTGTAGAGAAAAAAGCTTTCGAAGAAGAACAGCCCGGCGTAGACCAGCCACTGCGCACCGAAGACGCGCATCATATAGGCCATGAAGTCGGGATAGAGCATGAACAGCGCCAGCGCCAGCGAGCCGCCGAATATCGCCGTGATGGAGAAGCCGGTCAGGCTGATCTTCATAAACTCGTGCGCCATGTCGTCATAGCGCTCATCAGCGGTGAACACCCCCAGCAGCTCGATCATCAGGACAAACAGAGGCACCGCCAGCACCAGGGCGCCGAAAAAGAGATGCAGCTGGGCCAGCACCCAGACGATCGCCCTGCTGCTGATGCCGATATCGGGATAATCCGCACGTTGGGGAGTGGGGGCAGCCATCGGCGCATCGCTCTCTTCCACAGCTGCGGCTTCGGGCTCGGCCGCCAGCGGTGGCTGGCCCTGCACCTGCACCTGAGCGGCAGATGCAATGCGATCAACTATCTCCCCCGGTCCTTCGCCAGCTGCCAGGGCAGCCAGCGGGATGCCCAACAGCAGCACCAGCAGCAGGAAGGCTTGAAATATCCTGGTGTAACTCCTGTCCATCATGACTCCTGTGACGCTTTAAGAAAGCTCTGGACGAATCGCTGCGTTCATCGCCCAGAACATTGCCGCAAGTTTTTCGGTTCCTTAACCGGCGGGAGTGAGGTCCAGATTCAAAGGCAGACCCTGCATACCCATGATGAGATGATTCAGACCATAAAACAGCAGCAATACGACCACGAAAGCAATAATCGTTGCCAGCAGCGTGCTGAAGAAACCCATTTTTGTTTTCTGCCGCATAGCTCTCCCTCGTCCTAGCCGTGGTGTACGGTAACGCCGCCCGAATAGATCAGCAGCCAGTAGAAAAACAGCAGAATAGCCACCAGGGTCGCGATGAACAGCTTTGGCCCCCAACTCTTCTCTCTCCTCCGGGAGTAGCGTTCCGTTTCACTCTCTTCAGGCATTTCAGCCATCATTCTCTCCTGACAAATATGCGATGTAACAAACGATGGTACAGTAATTGCCTCGTGATTCCAGAAAACACAAGCAATAAACGCGCCAGTCGAAGAGAAGGCACAAGTCCAGGGAGAGTCTGATTGATTCGTCATTGCGAGGAGGCCCAGCCGACGCGGCAATCTTCCTGAGATTGCTTCGCTCCGCTCGCAATGACTGTATTTATCGAGTGGTAGTTGGCAGCAGGCAGGATTCATGTCGATTTCCTGCAAACAGAAGAGTGCCAACTACAGACTTTTTATCACTGCTAACCCGCATCCCGGGTTTGCACAAACTAATCCATATACCCTGCCCGACGACTCTTTATTGAATAATTCATTCAATATAGAATGCAATTATTCGCGTTTACCCCCTGTGGAGGGGCATCCTTGCAAACATTCGACTGGCACAGTATCTGCATATTTATCCTGGTCAATGACCAATCCACCTCCCAACACAGAAAATCATTACAGATATGACCGTTACAAATGAGACCCGGGACGTTTTGTGCCAACTTCTGCAGACAGGCGATGAAGCCGATCGCTGCTATGCAGCCCGCACCCTGGGGATACTGCAGGAGAGGGAGTCGGTCGATATTCTGATCGAACGCCTGAAAGATGAAGATGTGGACGTGGCCATCGATGCCGCCGAGGCGTTGGGCAATATCGGCGCGCCTGAAGCGGTACCCGCATTGATCGAGTCGCTGGAGCATGATCCCAGCGGCGAAGTCTGTACGATGATCTCCGAAGCCCTGGGCAAGATCGGCAGTCCCGACGCCATCGATCCGCTGTTCAATATCATGTTGCAGCGCCCGGAGTACCTCGAGTGGGACGATGACTGGGATACCTGGTGGGATGTGCAGAAGGAGGCGGTCAAGGCCATGGGTCTGTTAAAAGCCGACAAGGCCGTTGACGCCCTCGCGGGATTGATTGACGACGAGGAGCAGCAGGATATCGAAGCTGATATTCTGAACGCCCTGATCCAGATTTCCGATGCAGGTGAGATGCGCGTCATCGAGCGCCTGCAAAACCAGCAGCGTCAGCCGCAACACCGCCGGCGCGCGGCGCATGCGCTGGCAAAATCGACGACTGCGGCAACAACCAGGGCGCTTGGACGTGCCCTCAGGGACACCGCCGCGCAGGTGCGATCTGAAGCCGCGCTCGCCCTGGCTGAAAAGCAGGCGGTCAACTACCTGAGCGCCCTGCTGTTGCTGCTGAAAGATCCGCATCAGGAGGTTCGCCAGGCGGCCGTCAAGGCAATTACCCGGATAGCGGAAGATGCGCCTGATGCCGGCGGACTGCAGCACGCACTCGAATCCATGCTTGTCGATCCGGATAGCCAGGTACGCACAACGCTGCTCACTGCACTGCTGCCGACGGTGGCTGACAAGCCGTTGTCGAAAGAGAATTTCCAGGCAGTGGCGGACTCGCTGACTGATAGCGCAGCGGAAACCGCCGCCGCAGCTTGCACCCTGCTGGGCGTCAACGCCAACCCCGATGCCATAGCCCCGCTGCTGGCAGTCATCGACGACACGGGCGGACACCCGATGGTGCGCCGCGAGGCCGCCATCTCCGTCGGTAAAATGGGAAGGATCGATAGCTCTGTCATGACATCACTGACAAGAGCGGCAGCCGACGAACAGCAGACCGTCAGGCTGGCGGCGCTGGCGGCGCTGATGGAGTTGGAGAACCACGGCATATCCGCAGCGGAAGAGGGACAGCAGGGTGAAAATCCCCAGCCACGTCCGCTGGATATCGTCATGGATATCCTCAAAGGGCATAGCGCCATGATCGACGACTCACAGCCTGCTGAAGAGGAGGTTGTGAGGGAAAAGGATCAAGGCAAAGAGCGCAGCCCTGCGACTGACACAGATGCGAATGCGCCATCCGAAGAGCTCAGCCTGCCGGAAACACCGGCGCAGATCGTCAGCGAGGGCGAGGTTGAACCCGCCACCTCCACCCTCGCCGCCATCTCCATGGAGCATGTCGAAGCGATGATGAAGCCCGCCTCCCCGGCGGACGAAGAGGCAATTACCGACGAAGTCACCAGGGAGTACCTGGAAATCGTCAAGGACAACAAGAAGATGATGCGCCGCATCCGTTCACACCGGAAAATCGATGTGCAGCAGGACGTTCGCCGCCTGGCGGCCAGGTCGCTGGCGGAATCGGATGACCCCCGGGCAATCGAGGCGCTCATCGAGGCGCTCAACGACGATGACGCCCTGGTGCGCATCGAGGCGGCGGAGGCCATCGGCGCCGTTGCCAGACGCAGCCGGCCACAGGCGCAGCTGATGGATGCCGTAGGCGCCCTGATTACGCAACTGGCCATCGGCGATATTGATCAGAAAGTCACCAGCGCCCGCACCTTGGGCTTCCTCGGCAACCGCACCGCACTGGCGCCGTTGCTGGAAGCGGCCAGGGCTGTGGATTACACCCTGCGCGTACAGGCCATTGACGCCGTCGTGCGCCTGTCGCTCAACGGCAGCAATCCGGATGAGGCCGGCCACATGGTGGTGCGTGACATACCACCTCTCAGCATCGCTCGCAAATTGATGGAGAGCCTGGAAGATGAGGAGATGGGCGTCCGCGTTGCCGCGGCCAAGGGACTCGCACAACTGCTAAAACCCCTGAACGAGGAGAACTTCACCAGAAAAGCGATCAACAGAGTCGTAGCAAGCGCCACTGCCAGCAGCGGCGAAGAGGCCCGTCTTATCGGCAGAGCGCTGCGCCAGTTTGACACCAGGCTCGGCAATGAAGAGCTGCTGGCCCAGCTCAAATCCGCTGAAAACAGCGTCCAGCGCAGCGTCTTCATCGAGATGATCGAAGAGCTTTTAAACCCGGAACAGAACCACTCCGAACAGGCCGCATAACCACGACAGCAACCCAGGAGAAACAGCATGAACAAATTACTCTTATCACTCAGCATCGCCAGTGTCTGCGCACTGCCCCTCACCAGCCAGGCTGCAGCCTACAAAGAGGCTGCCGTCAGCGACGGCGGCACCATCACCGGCAGCGTCAAATTCGCCGGCAAGGACCAGGATCCCAAAGTCTACGGCATCACCAAGGACAACGATGTCTGCGGCACCGGTGAGCGCAAGATCGACTATGTCCGGGTCGTCGACGGCCACCTGATGGACACAGTCGTCTATCTCGAAAAGATCAAGGAGGGCAAAGCCTTCCCGGCCGAGGTCGGCGACGCGACAATCGACCAGGAAGGCTGTGAATTCAAACCCTTCATGCAGGTGATGAAAAATGACGCCAACCTTGCCGCCGTCAGCAAGGACAAGGTACTGCATAACATACACACCTATGAACTGATTCGCGGCGACGCCAAGGGACCGAAAAAGACCCTGATCAACGTGAGCCAGCCGGAGCCGGGCACCATCAACTCAACAATCAAGGTGAAAAGAGGTCCTGCCATGAAGGTTGAGTGCGACGCCCATGACTTCATGCACGGCTTCGTCTTTATCGCCAAGAACCCCTACTTCGCACAGGTCGGCGACGATGGCAGCTTCACCATCAGCGACGTGCCTCCCGGCGACTACAGCATCAAGGCCTGGCACGGCATGCTGAAAAATCAGAAGGCCAAGGTCACCGTTGAAGCCGGCGGCACCGCCACCGTGGATTTCACGTTCAAGTAAGCAGCCATGGATGAAGTCATGGCAGCTGAGAAACCAGGCCGCCGGCTGAGCCTGATGGACTATCTGGCGATCGTAGCCGGCATCATCAATCTGATCGTCATCGGTTACATCGTCGGTTACTGGTTGATGCAATAAACCTTGACCACGGAACACACTGAACACACTGAAAAATAAAAAATTTTCAACAATCCTGTGCTTAATTCTGAGTCTGCGCAGGGCCGGGACCTGCCCTGAAAAGCAAATCCCAACCCTGCTCTTTGCATGCTGTTACAGGGATATTCATAGAGTATTCGATTAATTCCGTGTGTTCAGTGTATTCCGTGGTTCCCTTATTGAAAGAGTTTTTGCATGAGCGCACAGACACAAACCAATCATCCAGAGTCAGCCACCCTGCCCTCTTATCAATCCATCCTGCTGGCGGTAGACTCTTCAGATCACTCCAACCGGGGTATCAGGGATGCAGTGGCCCTGACTTCACTGTTTGACAGTGAGCTGACCGCAGCGCACGTCTACGCTGCCAAGCTGCACGATCTGCGCTTTCGTCAAATGGAGGGCGGCCTGCCTGAGCAGTTCCGCGAAGAGCAGGAACTGGAGCGGCAACGCGATGTGCATGACGACCTGATCACCAGGGGGCTCTCCATTATCACGGACTCCTACCTCGACCAGGTCGACAGGCTCTCCGCCAAACTGGAGAGGAGCGTCAAACGCCGCTCCCTCGAAGGCAAGAACTACCGTGAACTGGTCAGGGAGAGCAACAGCGGCGGCTATGACCTGCTGGTCATGGGGGCTCTTGGCCTCGGCGCCGTCAAGGGCAGCCGTCTGGGCACCGTCTGCCAACGCGTCGCCCGACGCAGCAATATCGACACCCTGGTCATCAAGGATCCGAATCAGGCCATCGATGAAGGTCCTGTCGTGGTGGCCATCGACGGCTCGTCCAAGGCCTACGGCGGCCTGCTGACAGCACTCTCGCTGGCCAGGGAGTGGGGAGTCGGGATCAAGGTGGTCTCCGCCTTCGACCCCTACTATCACTATGTCGCCTTCAACCGCATTGCCGGCGTGTTGTCCGAGGAGGCAGGACAGGTCTTCAAGTTCCAGGAGCAGGAGCAGTTGCACGAGGAGATCATCGACTCCGGCCTGGCCAAGATCTACCAGGGCCACCTGGCCGTCGCCCAAAGCATTGCCGCGGAGCACGGGATGGAGATCGAGACGGTGCTGCTCGACGGCAAGCCCCATGAGGTCATCAACCGCTATCTCAACGAGATAAAACCCTCGCTGCTGGTGCTGGGAACAACCGGCATCCACGCCGATCCCGGACTGGACATCGGCGGCAACAGCGAATATTTATTGAACGATGCGCAGTGCGCCGTGTTGTTGAGCCAACGCGAACACCACCCGCAGATCGACCGCCTCGCCGAGGTGACCACCTCCTGGACCAACGAGGCCGAAGCCCGCATGGAGCGCGTCCCCTCCTTCGTGCGCAGCATGGCGCGCATGGCGATCCTGCGCTACGCGCAGGAGCAGGGGCATACGGTCATTACCGAGAGTATCGTTGAAGAGGCGACTGCCCAGCTGATGCCCGGCCATGCCGAGCAGGCCATGGAGGAGATCGTCGGCGCCTATGATCAAGGCAAACTCAGGCGCAAGCATGATGCGCAGGCCGCCATGCGCTGGAGTGACGGGGCGACCAGGCTGCTGCTCTCCGAGAAAGATCTCGCCCTGCGCGGCAATCTCAGCATGCGCGCCGAGAAAAAGGCGCGCAGCGCCGGATCTCCACAGGTGGAAGCAGAACATATCGAGGCATTCCTGGAAAAGCAGGCGCCTTCCCCGACTCTCCAATCCCCAGCCACTGCAGCTCCCGATTGGCAGGCCGCCGCCCTGGCACGCCTGATGCGCGTTCCCGAGGGCTTCATGCGCGACAGCTCAAGACAGCGCATCGAAGCCTATGCCCGCGCCCATGGCCGCAGTGAAATCACCCTTGAGGTCGCCGAAGCCGGACTGGCGGAGGCGCGCGAGGCCATGGCCGGCCAAATGCAGTCTGCACCGGCGCCTGATGCTGCGGCGCAGCAAAACAAGCCAGCCGTTGAAGCTGGCAAAAGCAGCTGTCCCTTTGCCAACGTGGTCGGGACACAGGAGCCCTCCCAAGCTGCCGCCACGACACATGACTCGGCAGTCACATGGACAACTGAAGCCGATGCCATGCTGGAGAGCGTCCCGGCCGGTTTCTGCCGCGATATGACACGCAAGGCGGCCGCGGCAATTGCTGACCAAAACGGCTTGGCCAGAATCGGGCCGGACTTCGTGCAACAGGTGCTGCAGACTTTCCAGGCGGGATCGGAATCCAGCAGCGAATCGATGGCGTGGGAAGCGACGGCAAGAGCGCGCATCGCCAAGGCGCCGGAGATGGTGCGTGGCATGCTGATCAGGGAGATCGAAGGCTGGAGTGAGCGCCAGGGCCTGAAGCGAGTGAACGAAAAAGCGGTGGATGCCGTCAAGCGGATCTGGGCCGAGCGCGGCGTCTTCCACCTGGGTCCCGATGACTAACGACCTCTTCCTCATCGCCGTCAACCTGACCCGCCGCTGCAACCTGGCGTGCGCGCACTGCTACATGGATGCGGAGACGCGCGACAGCGGCGGCGACGCTGAGCTGACCACCGACGAGGTCAATGGTCTGCTGGATACGATCGCAGCGCGCAGCAGCGAAACCATGGTGGTGCTCACCGGCGGCGAACCTCTGCTGCGCCGGGATCTCGAACAGCTGGTGGCGCATGGCTCGCGGCTGGGCCTGTCGATGGTCGTTGGCACCAACGGCGTGCTGCTCGACGAGCGACGCGTAACATCGCTCAAGGAGGCCGGCGCCATGGGCATCGGGATCAGCCTCGATTCGCTCGATCCACACAGCCATGACAATTTCCGCGGCTGTCCCGGCAGCTGGGAGAAAACCCTGGCCGGCATGGATCTGTGCCGCAGGCACGATCTCCCTTTCCAGGTACACTTCTCGGTCACCGAACAAAACGCCCACGAGGTGCAGTCGATGATCGACTTCGCCAGCGCCAGCGGCGCCCACGTGCTGAATATCTTCTTCCTGGTCTGCACCGGCCGCGGCGAGTCGATGTCCGACATCACCCCTGCACGCTACGAACAGGTGCTCAAGCAGCTGGTCGAGGCCCAGCAGCAGACAAACGATCTGATCATCCGCGCCCGCTGCGCCCCCCACTACAAGCGGGTGGCCTACCAGCACGACCCTGCATCCCCGCTGACCCGCGCCCAGGGCTACGAAGGAGGCGGCTGCCTGGCCGGCATTCACTACTGCCGCATCACGCCAGAAGGCGCGGTGACAGCCTGCCCCTATATCCCCGACGAGGAGGGCAGCATCCGCGGGCAGCCGTTCTGGGAGATCTGGGACGACTCGCCGACTTTCCGGCAGCTGCGCAACCCGACCCTCGGTGGCAAGTGCGGCAAGTGCGAATACCGGAAACTTTGCGGCGGCTGCAGGGCGCGGCCGCTGGCCAGCGGCGGAACGATCATGGATGCCGATCCCTGGTGCGGACACTACCCCACAGGCGAGGCGGTCATCCAACCCCTGATCGAACAGCGAAGCGCAACCGTCAGCTGGTCGCCGGAGGCGCAGCAACGTCTGCAGCGCGTGCCCGGCTTCCTGCGCAAAATGGTGCGCAAGCGCGCCGAGGCGCATGTGCAGGAACTTGGTGAAGCGCTGGTCACCAGCGAACACATGGCCACCCTGGCCGCCAGGCGTTTCGGCGACAGCTTCCCCGGCAAGCGCCCCGACACGATTCCTGCCGGAGGCATATCCGAAGTCTCCTCCGGCGGACTGGCATGGACCAGCGAAGCCAAGGCCTACCTCGAGGAGATTCCCGCCTTTCTGCGTGAAGGCATTCTTGCCGTCGCCGAGGACGTTGCCCGCAACGAGGGGCGCCTGGAGGTCAATATCAGGCTGCTGCAGCGGCTCGAGGAGGAGCAGAGCCCGGAGAGGAAGCTGGCCTGGGAAGCCGATGCCGAGCTGCTGCTGGAGAGACAGCTGGCCGACCGCGAACCCCCGGTGCTGCTATTCATCAAGCCCAGCATGGAGGCGGCGGCGGAGCGCGAAGCCAGGCGCCGCAACGCCAGCGTCGTCTCCATTGACGATGTGCAAACCATAATCGACACCGAAATGGCCGGTGTGGAGTGGGATCCGGATGCCCTGGCCCGCGTGGAGTCGGCGCCTGATTTTGTGCGCGCCGGCATCAAGAAGGCTGCCGAATTCGGTGCCCGCCGGGAGGGACTGGAGAGGATCACCAGCAGCGACCTGACCCGTTTTCGCAACCGTGCGATGATGAAAGCTGTACGGCGCATGAAGGGTTTCGGCATGCAGGAGCTGAATTTCGATGCCTTCGCCATCGCCAGGCAGCGCGTGCCCCGTCTCAAGGAGAATGAACAGGCGAGAAAACGTTTTGCCGAGATCCGCGGTTATGTGGAGTCCAGGCAGGATCCGGACGGTGGCGGCCTCGGACTGCTTGACCGCGAACTGATCGAAAAGATGAAGGCCGAGCTGAAGCGATGAGCAACTTCTCAACAATCTGTAACGTCTCAATAAGCCAGTGCAATCGTAGGTTGGGCAAAGAAGCAATAGCGACGTGCCCAACGAATGCATTGTTTGTTGGGCACGTCGTGCCTCCTTTGCCCAACCTACGTCTGATGCAATGAGTCATGCAGACGCACTCATAGTTGGCGGCGGCATCTCCGGGCTTGCAGCCGCCTGGTGGCTTGCCCGGCAGGGTATCGCCGTCGAGGTGTGGGAAGCGGCTGCGCGCGCCGGTGGAAAAATCGGAACACACCATCAAGATGGCTATACGACAGAGCAGGCGGCCGGACTGCTGGTCAATTTTCGCCCGGAGATCGACACCCTGATACAACAGGCGGGGCTGGACAGCAGCCTGACACGGCGGGATGATCACCTGAACCGCTATATCGTGCACCAGGGCAAACTGACGCAGGTGCCGATGCTGCTGCCGGCGCTGTTGCACTCGCCGCTGTGGAGCCCCTCCGCAAAGCTGCGTCTGCTGGCGGAGCCTTTTATTCCCAGGGGATCCGGTGAGAGCGAGAGCGTCTCGGCGTTCGTCAGGCGCAGGCTCGGCCAGGAGGTGCTGGATACCGCCATGGATCCCTTCATCACCGGCACCCTGGCGTCCGACCCTGACCTGGCGGAGGCGCAATCGGTGCTGCCGCGCCTGACCGCGCTGGAAAACCGTTATGGCAGCCTCACCGCCGGCATGCTGGTCAACAAGATATTGAAGCGCCGCCGCGCCAACACCGCTGACACCTTCTCGTTCCAGGGTGGCATGTCCGAACTGGTCGACACATTGGCCCGCACCCCCGGAGTCACGGTGCGCTGCGGCGCACGCGCAACAGGCATCATCAAGCAGGACAACCAGTGGCTGGTCGAGGGCGATGTTGATGGAGTACCCAACAGGCTCCGGGTTCCCCAACTGGTCATAAGCACGCCGGCGGATGTCAGCGGCACACTGCTGCGCCCCCTCGACTCTCGCCTTGGCAACCTGCTGTGTGGAATCGAATACAGCCCTGTCGCCGTGCTGCACCTGGGTTTGAAAAGCAGCAGCATCAAACATCCGCTGGATGGCAGCGGCTTTCTGGTTCCCAAAAAGGGCCTTCTGCCGATCAATGGCAACCTGTGGATGAGCAGCCTGTTTCCCGAACGGGCGCCCGCGGGCCATACACTGCTGACCACCTACCTGGGGGGGGTGCATCATCCTGAACAACTGCATCACTCAGATGAGCAGCTGATGGAGACAGTCCTCGAGTGCCTGCATCCACTGCTGGATATCAGAGGGTCGGTTGACTACATCAAAGTCGAGCGGCATCACCGGGGCCTGCCGCTCTACCACGGGCGCTACAGCGCCAGGATAGGCGAGATTGAGGGGCACTTGATGCGCCATTCCGGCCTGCACCTCAGTGCGAACTACATGCATGGTGTCTCCGTCCGTGAGAGAATATTTCAGGGCAAGCAGGTGGCAGACAAAATCGCCACGGCTTTAATGGCTTCCGGTGATGAGAGCCTGGCGCAACTACCTTTGGCTGCTGCGCGTTGAATATGTTCAATTCCTCTACTCTACTGCGCAAAAAAACATACGTAGGATGTGGTGAGCTTGCGAACCGCATCTGTCGCGTAATTCCACGATTGATGCGCTTCGTGCCTCAGCACATCCTACTCACAGAGGCGCGTTGATTTGTGTCCGTGCAGAAGCCTCAACGAACGCCCTTTCGCCCGCTGCGCATGATCGTGGTGATCCTGCTGATTCTGCTGGGCATCTCCTTTGCGGCGCAATGGTATGGCCGCAACGTGACCATGCCGCGCTACTGCAATGACCCCGCGGGAGTCATCGCGCGCGTGCACGAGGTATTGACGAACAAAAACCCTGCCGGAGAGGGGGACCGCAAACCCTATATCATCGCTGCCCGCCTGACGTTTCTGCTGCCACGTGACAGTGACGAACAGCTGGAAGCCTACATCGCCAGACTCCAAGACCACGTCGATCAGCAATGCCGATAATCAACCCGCCAGCAGCGCCGACCCAGCTTGGCCTGATCAGGAATTTCATCACGATCTTTGCGCCCATCTGCCTGGTGCTGCTGGTGATCGGCGCGATGCACTACTACACCTTCTACACCACCGAGCGCTCCACGATTGAGTCAACTGAATCCCTGAATGTCGATCTCGCCCACCGCATGATCATCGAGGAGATTGCCGATGTCGTGAGGGATCTGCGCTTTCTTGCCGAACACATCGAGTCCCGCGGCCTGCCGGATGCATTGTCATGGTCACGTGAACAGAGCATCGCCGATGAATTCAGGATCTTCGCCAGCAACAAGGGGCACTATGACCAGATTCGCTACCTGGACAAGAGCGGCATGGAGATCGTCAGGGTCAACTATAACAGTGGCGACCCCAGGGTCGTTCCTGTCTCCTCCCTGCAGAACAAGGCGAACCGCTACTACTTTCGGGAAGCGCTGGCCCTGGAGCGGGGCGGCATCTATCTCTCCCGCTTCGACCTGAATGTGGAGAAGGGCGAAATCGAGCAGCCCCACAAACCGGTCATCCGCTTCGGCGCCCCGGTGTTCGATGCCAAAGGCAACAAAAGCGGCATTGTGCTGATCAACTATCTCGGCGCCCGGCTGATCGACAATTTCAGCCGCGCCGCCGCAACCATTGCCGATCATCTCGAACTCGTCAACAGCGACGGCTACTGGCTCAGCAGCCCCGAGCCGGGCAATCAGTGGGGCTTCATGTTGAATCGGGATACCCGCTTTCAAAACAGCTATCCCGATGCGTGGAGGAGAATATCACGCAGTGAGAACGGCCAGTTCGAAGCCCCGCAGGGAGTGTTCACCTATACGACTGCCTACCCGCTGGGAATCGCCCTTGGCACGAGCCTTACGGCAGGCAAGGCCAAAGAGGCAAGTCCGAAAAGTGACATGCCCTGGAAAATCATCTCCCACATCCCCGCGGACAGGATCCCCTTTACCTTCCCCCTCTTCCTGAGAAACAATGCAGCGCTCTATCTCTCGATGTTCGGCCTGGTCTTTATGGGCTCCGGATTACTGACGCGCACGCGCCATCTTCACCGGATCGCGGAAGCGCAGCGCGACTATGAACGCCACTTTCGCCAGACCATGGAGAACATCAACCTGGCCGCTGTCGCCCTGAACAGGGATGGCAGAATCACCTTCTGCAACAACTACTTTTTGCACATCACCGGCTGGCGGAGAGACGAGGTCATTGGCTGCAAGTGGGTGGATAAATTCGTTACCGGGGAGAACAAGGATGCGGTCTCCAGCATCATACAATCGATGGACGGCAAGGAGCAGTTCCCGTCGCACCTTGAACTGCTGGTCAAGACACGCAGCGGCGAGCCACGCCTGATCACCTGGGACAACAGCCTCTCACTCGACAGCAGGGGCGATGTGATCGGCGTCACCGGCATCGGCAAGGACATTACCGAGATAAGGCGCTCCGAGGCTGAACTGCTGAAGCTCTACCAGGCTGTAGAGCAGAGCCCGAGCATCGTGATCATCACCGATACGCAGGGGAATATCGAGTATGTGAATCCCAAATTCACCGAGGTCTCCGGTTACAGCGCCGAAGAGGTCATCGGCAAGAATCCGCGCATCCTGAAATCCGGTGAAACCACAGCGGATGAGTACAGCGACCTGTGGAAAACCGTCACCCGGGGCGGTGAGTGGCGCGGAGAGTTTCACAACCGCCGTAAAAACGGGGAGCTCTGCTGGGAATCGGCCGCCATCTCGGCGATTCGCAACAGCGAGGGGGAGATTACCAATCTGCTGGCGCTGAAAGAGGACATCACCGAAAAGAAGCGCATGGCGGCGGAAATCGAGAGCCAGAACCGCGAGCTTGCCCGCTCCGAGACCATGGCGGCCATGGGGCGCATGGCCAGCATGATTGCCCACGACCTGCGCAATCCGCTCTCCTCGGTCAAGATGACGCTGCAGATCCTGGAAAAGAAGCCGGAGCAGGAGATCAGCGCCGAGACCCGGGAGCTGTGCCACATCTCCCTCGAGCAGATCCGTTACATGGAGGAGATCCTCTCTGACATGCTCTCCTACTCGCGTCCCGATGCACTGAAGCCGGAGTGGATCAGCATCGACAAGGTCATCGACATGGCCATCAGCCTGTCAATGCGCCGCCAGGAGGAGCAAAGAGTACAACTGCATACCGATTACCACGCCGGTCTGCCAACGCTCTATGCCGACGCCACCAAACTGCGCCAGGTCTTCTCCAACCTGATCGCCAATGCCCTGCAGGCGACCGGAGAGAGCACTGATCCCCGTGTCAACATCGAAGCCATGGTTGAACTCGGACTCGAGGGCACCTCCATTCGCGTCGATATCTGCGACAACGGATGCGGCATCAGCGATGCAGACCGGGACAGCATCTTCGAACCCTTCTATACCACGCGGGCCAAGGGAACGGGGCTGGGACTGGCCATCGTCAAGCGAATTCTGGATCAGCACAGGGCGACCATCACGGTCACTGACAACACGCCCCACGGCAGCTGCATCACGGTCATCCTGCCAGTCAGCCCGGCATCCGGAATCAGCCCGCAAAAAGAGCAGAGAGAGACGCCAGCATGATCAAGATCCTGATCGTCGATGATGATATTGCAAACAGCCGCACCCTGCAGCTGCACCTGGGCAGCCAGGACCACCAGGTAAAGATCGCCGCAAGCGTGGATGAAGGTCTCGCTATCGCCGCGAGTTACCAGCCTGAGCTGATCATCCTCGATATCCGCATGCCGGGCCGCTCGGGACTCGAAGGATTGCCGGACTTCAAGGCGCTGCTGCCCTCGGTGCGGGTCATCATGATCACCGCCTTCCATGACATGGAGAGCACCATCGAAGCGATGCAGCAGGGGGCCGATGACTATATCCACAAACCCATCGACATCGATGAGCTGGATGCCTCGATCGCCAGACTCTGCACAGCCGGTGACGCCAGTGAGCAGCTGTCCGTATCCGCCAACATGGAGAACAAGAGAGACCATCTCAGCATGGTGGGGCGCAGCCGGGTCATGAAAGAGGTCTTCAAGACCATCGGCCTGGTTGCCAAGAGCCCGGCCACGGTGTTGATCACCGGTGAGTCAGGCACCGGCAAGGAGCTCGTGGCAAGGGCGATTCACCGCGCCGGTGAGACGCCGCATGGTCCCTTCATTGCCGTCAACTGCGCTGCGCTGGTGGAGACCCTGCTCGAATCCGATATGTTCGGCCACGAAAAGGGGGCCTTTACCGGCGCGGTCGGCCGCCAGGAGGGGAAATTCTCCCTTGCCCGCGGCGGCAGCATCTTTCTCGACGAGATCGGCGAGCTCTCTCTCTCCATGCAGGCCAAGCTGCTGCGGGTATTGCAATACAAGGAGTACACCCCGCTGGGCGCCAAGCAGACGCAACACACAGACGCCAGGGTCATTGCCGCCACCAACGTCGACATGGAGCAAAAGATCAAACAGGGCAGCTTCAGGGAGGATCTCTACTACCGGCTGCAGGTGGTCAACATCCACCTGCCGCCGCTGCGGGAACGCAAGGAGGACCTGCTCGACCTGATGCAGACGCTGTTGAGCCGCATCAACCGCGAACTGCACAGCAGCGTATCGCACATCACCAGGGAAACCCTGGACTGCATGACAGCCTATGACTGGCCCGGCAACGTACGTGAATTGGAGAACGTATTGATGAAAGGTATCGCCCTGTCGCACAGCGACACCTTTACGCCTGAACTGCTGCCCGAGTACATCTGCAGCCACACAGACCTCGCCGCACCTCAGCAGATGGAAAAACCTTTGTCAGAGTTGAGCCTGGAGGAGATGGAGAAAATCCATATCGCGCGGGTGCTGGAGGCAACGGGATGGCACAAGGGCAAGGCCTGCGAGATCCTGAACATCTCCCGCCCGCGCCTGCGGCGCATGATCAACCACTACAATCTTGCGCCACCCGATGAGTCCTCCCTCCCACCGAATGAGGATCAGGAGACCTCCGAATGAATGAATCAATTAAATTGCATATTCAGCGCAAAGTAGATCTGCCAGTCCGGCTGCCCCGGGCCACGATCGGCGACCGAGAATTGTGGTTC
>JBDLII010000019.1:0-21186 GCA_039714995.1 Pseudomonadota bacterium | reverse complement strand
GGACGGCTATGCCTTCATCGGCAGCGACCTGCCCACTGGCGAGGCGCACTCTTACCATGTCATCGGCACCGTCCACGCCGGCAGGGTCTTCGACGGCGCATGCCAGCCTGGAGAGTGCGTGCGCATCATGACCGGGGCGCCGATGCCGATCAACACCGACACAGTGGTGATGCAGGAGCACACCCTGAGTGATGGCGATAAGAAGATTCGCATCTCCAGTGAACACCGCAGCGGACAGAATGTCAGGCAGGCCGGCGAGGACATCGCAGCCGGCAGCGTGGTGCTGGAGCGTGGACGCCGTTTGACGCCCGCCGATCTCGGCATCCTCGCCTCGCTGGGAGTCGCAGAAGTGACTGTACGCCGGCGCCCGCGGGTCGCCTTCTTCTCCACCGGCGATGAACTGCGCAGCATCGGCGAGCCGCTGAACGAGGGCGATGTCTATGACAGCAACCGCTACACTCTCTACGGCATGCTGGAACGCCTCGACGTGGAGCTACTGGATCTCGGCGTGGTCGGGGATTCTGAACAGGCATTGCGCGAGGCGTTCGAGTCGGCTGCTGCAATTGCCGATATCGTCATCACTTCGGGAGGCGTTTCGGTCGGCGAGGCGGATTACACCAAGCTCGTGCTCGAACAGCTGGGCGAGATGAATTTCTGGAAGATCGCCATGAAACCGGGCCGGCCGCTAACCTATGGAAAGCTCCATGACGCCGCCTTTTTCGGCCTGCCGGGAAACCCGGTGGCGGTGATGGTGACCTTTTACCAGTTCGTCCTGCCGGCCCTGCATGTGCTGACGACAGCAGAGAGCTACGCACCCTTCATCCTGCCGGCAACCTGCCAGGAGGAGATCCGCAAGCGTCCCGGCCGCTACGAATTTGTGCGCGGCATCCTGAGCCGGGATAACCAGGGCGAGCCAAGCGTCGTCAGCACCGGCCGGCAGGGCTCCGGCATCCTCACCTCGATGAGTCGGGCAAACTGTTTTATCCTGCTCGATGAAGAGTGCGCCGGAATCAGCAAGGGTGAGAAGGTGAACGTCCAGCCGTTCGGCGCATTGATCTGACCGGCAACAAGTCCGGTTGCTTCGGGACAGAGGCTATTTCAGCCCCATTTTTTCGCCTGTTGACTTGGTGTTGATCCCCAGAAGCGAGTACAGCGGACAGATTGCGAAAATACCGGTCACAATCAGAACGACTCCAAGCCAGCCGATGGGATGCTGTAACGCATAAAAAACATTTCCGACCAGAATAATTCCCAACACGATGCGGATAATGCGGTCGACCTTCCCCATGTTGCTTTTGAAGAGATCCATGTGATTTCCTCTTTCGTTTGATATAGCCGCATGTTAACACGGTCAACACACAGTCTATCAAGCTGATAATCATCAAGCCGGCATGGCGATGCTTGCCCTGGTGTCGAAAAAACCCTCTTCTCCGAACCTGCACCGCAGGGTCGCAAGGCAGCGAATAACACCACAAAAATAGGCATTGTAAAGGCGTGTAAAAGGGTGCATATTAAAAACATAGTGTTTTACTAGGTTATTGTGGTGGAGACGATGTCAACGACTGATCAAGCTGTTGAAAAGCTGGTGCAGCAGAGTTACCAGCACGGTTTTGTCACCGATATTGCAGCGGATACCATTCCGCCCGGACTCGATGAGGAGACCATTCAACTCATCAGCAGCAAAAAAGATGAGCCCGCATGGATGCTGGAGAACCGCCTCAAGGCCTACAGGCGCTGGCTGACCATGTCAGATCCGGAGTGGGCGCATGTCTCCTATCCCGAGATCGACTTCCAGGCGATCTCCTACTACTCGGCGCCAAAAACCGGCCAGGGGCCGACAAGCCTGGACGAGATCGACCCCGAATTGCTCGAGACCTACACCAAGCTGGGCATTCCGCTGGAGGAGCAGAAGGCGCTGGCGGGAGTTGCCGTCGACGCGGTCTTCGACAGCGTCTCGGTCGCCACCACCTTCCGCAAGAACCTGGCCGATGCAGGCGTGATCTTCTGCTCCATCTCCGAAGCCATCCGCGAGCATCCGCAGCTGGTGCAGCAGTATCTCGGGTCCGTCGTTCCCTATACGGACAACTTCTACGCCACGCTGAACTCCGCAGTCTTCTCGGACGGCACCTTTGTCTATGTTCCGCAGGGCGTCAAGTGCCCGATGGAGCTGTCGACCTACTTCCGCATCAACGAGGCCAAAACCGGGCAGTTCGAGCGCACCCTGATCATCGCCGATAAAGGCAGCTCGGTCAGCTACCTCGAAGGCTGCACCGCGCCGACACGCGATGAAAACCAGCTGCACGCCGCCGTCGTCGAGCTGATCGCCATGGATGACGCCAGCATCAAGTACTCCACAGTGCAGAACTGGTATCCGGGCGACGAACAGGGCAAGGGAGGCATCTACAACTTCGTTACCAAGCGCGGCGACTGCCGTGGCAACCGCTCGCACATCTCCTGGACCCAGGTGGAGACAGGCTCCGCAATCACCTGGAAATATCCCAGCTGCATGCTGCGCGGCGACGACTCGGTCGGTGAATTCTACTCGGTAGCGGTCACCCGCGGTATGCAGCAGGCCGATACCGGCACCAAGATGGTCCATATCGGCAGCAACACCAGCAGCACCATCGTCTCCAAGGGCATCTCGGCGGCGCAGGGACAGAACAGCTACCGCGGCCTGGTGCGCATCGGCCAGAACGCCGAGAACGCGCGTAACCACAGCCAGTGCGACTCGCTGCTGCTCGGCGACAGATGCGGGGCGCACACCTTCCCCTACCTGGAGGTGCGCAATCCCAGCGCCCAGGTGGAGCACGAGGCGACGACCTCGAAGATCAGCGACGACCAGCTCTTCTACTGCCGCCAGCGCGGCCTCTCGGAAGAGAATGCCGTGTCGATGATCGTCAACGGCTTCTGCAAGGAGGTCTTCAACGAGCTGCCGATGGAGTTCGCCGCCGAGGCGCAGAAGCTGTTGAATATTACACTTGAAGGAGCCGTCGGATGAACAAAGTCACTGAAAACCCCATGCTCTCGATCAGGGGCCTGCAGGTCGCGGTCGATGACAAGAGCATTCTCAAAGGGCTCGATCTCGCAGTCGGCGCAGGCGAGGTGCATGCCATCATGGGGCCGAACGGCTCTGGAAAAAGCACCCTCTCCCACGCGCTCGCCGGGCGCCAGGGCTACCAGGTGACTGCCGGCGAGGTGCTGCTCGACGGCCATGATCTGCTGGCGCTGGAGACGGAGGAGCGCGCCCGCCTGGGCCTGTTTCTCGCCATGCAGTACCCCGTCGAACTGCCCGGTGTCAACAACATGCACTTCATGCGCGAATCGCTGAATGCCATCCGCCGCGCCCGCGGCGAAGAGGAGCTCGATGCCGTTGCCTTCATGAAGCTGGTGCGCACCAAGGCGGACGAAGTCGGACTCGATCAACAACTGCTCAAGCGCAGCGTCAATGCCGGCTTCTCCGGCGGCGAGAAAAAGCGCAACGAGATTCTGCAGATGGCGCTGCTGGAGCCGCGCCTGGCGATTCTGGATGAAACCGACTCCGGACTGGATATCGACGCACTGCGTATCGTCGCCGACGGCGTCAATGCGCTGCGAAGCCCGGAGCGCGCCATCATCCTGATTACCCACTACCAGCGCCTGCTGGACTATATCGAGCCTGATGTTGTGCATGTGCTCTCAGACGGGCGCATCGTGCAGTCAGGCGACAAGCAGCTGGCGCTGAAGCTGGAGCAGCAGGGCTACGGCTGGATCGCCGGGGAGTCGGCGGCATGATCACCCTCGAGAGACAACGCAGCTGGTTCGAGCGGCAGCTTGCTGCGGCAACGCAGTCACTCGAGCAGGCCCCGCCGTGGTTGAAAACGGCGCAGCAGCAGGCCATCGAGAGTGCGGTACGGCTTCCGCCCCTGAACCGCAAGCAGGAGGCGTGGCGCTATACCAGTATCGAGGGGCTGCTACGGAACAGCTTCGCGGCCAGTGACGGCGTCGCTCGCCAACGGGAGATACAACTCGATCAATGGCTGCTGCCGCGGCTCGACAGTTTTCGCGTGGTGCTGGTCAACGGCCATTTCAGTGCGCAGTTGTCAAATCTGGATGAACTGCCATCAGGAGTCCGGATCGAGAGCCTGCGCACGCTGCTTGGCGCCGACCCCGGAATGCTGGCCGCGTGCTTCGGCCACACCGCCAGGCATGGTGAAAATATCTTCACCGCGCTGAATACAGCGGCATTCAGTGACGGTCTCTTCCTGCGCATCGCCCGGGATGTCGAACTGCAGCGTCCCATCGAGGTCATCTATCTGCATTCCGGCAATGAGCAGCAGCTGATGCAGCCGCGCAACCTGGTGGTGCTCGAGCCCGGTGCGCGGGCGACGCTGATCGAACGTTTTATCGGCGACGCCTCTGCGCCCTACTTCCATAACAACCTCAGCGAGATCAACCTGCAGCGGAACGCGGAACTGAGACACTACCGTCTGCAGCAGGAGAGCCGCAACGCCTGGCACCTCGGCAACCTCTATCTCGATCAGCACCGGCATTCGGACTATCGGGGGGCAACACTGGCATTCGGCGGCGCCTGGGCAAGAACGGAATACCATCTCGACTTCAATCATCCGCATGCCAACTGCGACCTGAGCGGTCTCTACATGACCGGCGACAAGCAGCTGACCGATTTCCACCTGATGGTGAAGCATGGCGTCGCGGATTGCCGCAGCCGCGAACAGTTCAAGGGCATCGTCTACGGCGAGGGGCGCGCTGTCTTCGACGGCCATATCCTGGTCGACAGGAAGGCGCAGCGCAGCGACGCCAGACTCAGCAATGACAACCTGATGCTGACGCGCAACGCCGAGATCGACACCAAGCCACAGCTGGAGATCTACGCCGATGACGTCAGCTGCAGCCACGGCACGACCATCGGAGAACTCGACCAGCAGCAGCTCTTCTACCTGCGCTCACGCGGCATCGATGAAGCGACGGCGTGCAAACTGCTCTGCCAGGGATTTGCCGCGGAGATCATCGACGGGATCGCCCCCGAGCCGCTGCGGGAGCATGCAAGACATCTCCTTGCAGACACCCTTGACAGGGTTGCATTCACCGGGGCCGGGGGGTGACCATGGGAATCATCAACCTGTTTCGCAATATCAGAAAGGCGGCGCACTCCGTGGAGCAGCTGGGGCCGGTGAAAACACCCGAACTCCCGGATGACAGCACCATGGAGGAGCGCATCATTGCCGCTATGCGCACCGTCCATGATCCGGAAATATCGGTGAACATCTACGACCTGGGCCTGATCTATGACATCGAGGTAGACAAACGGAATGAAGTCTTCGTCGACATGACGCTGACTGCACCGGCATGCCCCGTCGCAGGGACCCTGCCAGGTCAGGTGGAGATGGCGATCAGGCAGGTCGAGGGAGTCAGCGACGCCCATGTGCAGCTGGTGTGGGACCCGCCCTGGAGCCGGGAGCGCATCAGCGATGAAGGCAAGCTTGCGATGGGGCTGTTTTGATGCTGAGAACCAAGTCTCAGAGGAGGCAGAGATGATTCAACTGACAGAACATGCGGCCGAACATATCAAAACCATGCTGCAGCAACGCGGTCACGGCCTTGGCCTGCGCCTGAGTACCCACAAGGCGGGCTGCACCGGACTGATGTATGATTTTGATTACGCCGATGAGATCAACGCAGACGACGAGGTCTTCGACAGCCGGGATGTGAAGGTCGTGGTCAGCAAGGAGCTGCTGGAGCAGCTGGACGGCTGCGAAATCGACTACGTCAAGACCAACGCCATCAACCAGGGCTTTGAAATCAACAATCCCAACGCCAGGGAGATGTGCGGCTGCGGAGAATCCTTCCATGTCTGAAGCCGCGCTCGCACACAGCATGACAACCCTCGATGAGATCGCGGAAACCCTGGATCTGTTTGACGACTGGGATCAGCGCTATCACTACCTGATCGAGCTCGGCGAACAGCTGCCGCTGATGCCAGAGGTCCTCAAGACCGAGGAGAACAAGGTCAAGGGCTGCATGAGCCAGGTATGGGTCAGCCCTTACAGTGATGCGTCCCGGCCGGCGCTGATCCATTTCCATGGCGACTGCGATACCAGCATCATCAAGGGCGTGCTGGCGCTGCTGATTCAGCTCACGGACGGCAGAACGGCACAGCAGATCAAGCAGCTGGATGTCGACGACTTCTTCACCCGGCTGAAACTGGACCAGCACCTCTCCCCCAACCGCCACTTCGGCATCTATGCCATCGTCGAATTGATGAAGCAGCAGGCTGCACAGCTCGAGCAGTCATAGCCGCGGATTCATGGCAAATTCACAGATCTCTATCATACTGCGCGTATAATCAAAAACTCCTTCCCATAGACGCAGAGGCATCCGCCATGACCGACCAGTCTCCTGTTGAACAGAGTCTGACGGAGATCGATCTTGCCGAACTGTCCGGCCATCGCAACTACTTCCCCTCCCCGGCCGCCTGGGAAGATGAAGTGCTCTATTTCCTCTTCGTTGACCGCTTCTCCGACGGCCGCGAGTCTGGCGGATTCAGCGACATCAACGGCGATCAGATTGCCATGGATGGCAGCCGCTCCACGCCGCTGTTTAATCTCCGGCATGACATCTTCAGCGCGGAGCGTGAGCAATGGTTTCGGGCCGGTCGCGGCTGGTGCGGTGGCTCCATTTCGGGTCTGCAAGAGAAGCTCGGCTACCTCAAGCGTCTCGGCATCAGCGCCGTCTGGCTCAGCCCGGTCTTCAAGCAGGTCACAGAGAGTGACGACTACCACGGCTATGGCATTCAGAACTTTCTCGACGTGGACCCCCACTATGGAACCCGCGAACAACTGAAAGAATTCGTTGCGGCGGCCCATGCTGCCGGCATCCGGGTCATCCTCGACATCATCCTGAACCATGCCGGAGACGTCTTCACCTACCTGGATGATCACGACTATATCTACCACCAGGGGAGGCGCTGGCCGGTCGAGGGTTACCGGACAAAGCGGGGGGACCCCGGGAGCCTCCCCTTCGAGCAACTGGCGAGCCACTCCGGGGCCTGGCCAGACGGAGCCGTCTGGCCCAGTGAATTCCAATCTGCGGAAAACTGGAGTGCGCAGGGTCAAATCCGGAATTGGGATGCCTACCCGGAGTATCTGGATGGCGACTTTTTCTCTCTGAAGGAGCTGGACCATGGCCACGCCGCCAGGGACCCTGCGTATTCATGGGACATCCATCGCCGGATTCGTGAATTTCGCCGCTCTGCGACTCTCGAGCATCTCTGCATGGTCTATCAATTCTGGATCGCCTATGCCGATGTCGACGGCTTCCGGCTGGACACCGTCAAACACATGGAGCCCGGCGCGGTGCGTTACTTCGTCAACGTGATACACGAATTCGCCCAGTCGCTGGGCAAGGAGAACTTCTACATCATCGGCGAGATCACCGGTGGTCGCGGCCATGCAGTGAACCTGGTCAACACCACCGGCATCGACGCCGCACTGGGCATCAACGATATCCCGGACAAACTGGAAAATCTGGCCAAAGGCTACCGCAGCCCGGGCAATCCGCAAACCGATCAGCATGAGGGCTACTTCGACCTGTTCCGCAACAGCCTGCTGGACGACAAGAACACGCACCAGTGGTACGCCAAGCATATTGTCACCATGTTCGACGACCACGACCAGGTGGGCGTCAGGCACAAGTATCGCTTCTGCGGCGACCACCCGCAGAGCTACCGCTACCTGCCCCTGGCGCTGGGGCTGAACCTCACCACGGCGGGCATCCCCTGCATCTACTATGGCACCGAGCAGAACTTCAATGGCTCCGACCAACGCCGTGAGCGGGACGACTACAGCGATGTCTTCCTCAGGGAGTGCATGTTCGGCGGCCCATTCGGCTCGTTCCAGAGCAGCGGGCGCCACTTCTTCAATGAAGGTCATGAGACCTATCGATTTATCCAGCGTCTGATCGATGTCCGCAACAACCACATCGCTCTGCGCCGGGGCCGTCAATACCAGCGGCAGATCTCGCAGGATGGTGAACATTTCTACTATCCCGAACCGGTGGGAGAGGAGCTCAGATGGGTCGTGGCCTGGTCGCGCCTGTTCGCGAACAGCGAATGCCTCTGCGCAATCAATACCGCCGACAGGGACCTCGGGGTGTGGATTACCCTTGATCACGCGACCCATCAGGCGGCCGGGGAGCTTGTCTGCCTGATCTCCACCGATCCGGGGCAGCAGGGGCAAAAAGCGACAGTGCAGGCACGCAATGGATCAGCAATTCAAATTCGAGTGCCGGCCTTTGGTTTTATCATTTACGGGTAGCAGTTTAGGAAAGCTCTGAACAAATCGGTATGGAGTGTCATTGCGAGCAAAGCGAAGCTATGACGTATAAATCAGAGCTTCCCTGGCCGAAACGCTTGCGAATACATAAGGATTGAACAGAAGAGGCGAACCCCGCCTTGCGGGGTTCGCCTCATACAGACCGAATCATCAAATGGATCTATTTGCTTTCGGGCTGCTCAGGTGCCGGGCTGGGGCACTTCGTCTCCTCGGGAGCAGGCATCCGGCTCCTGGGCGGCCTGTCATAATATCCAGGAGCGGGACCCCGGTAGTCATAGTAACGGTCCCGACGCCTGGGCCTGTAGTAGTCACCCCTTCTGTAGGATCTTTCCCAGCCGCGACGGGATGGCCTGTCATAGGGTCTGTCATAGCGGTAACGGCGATTTGAGCGCCCCCAGTCGAAGTCATCGCCCCAATGCGGACTCCATCCCCAGCCGTCTGAATCACCCAATGAGAAATCGGAACTACCGAAAGAGAAGGCGGATGCCGTACCTGTGGCCGTAATAGAAAGGCCGAAGGCAGCGGCCAGGAGAAACGATTTGATGTTTTTCATCCAAAAAAGCTCCGTGGGAGTTGTGTGATATGGAAGCCTTATTCATACAGGGTTTGCCCAGACAACGCAAGATGCTCCCGACGTATTTAAGTATTTTCACAACTGCTAACGCCTGTGATAAAGCGATTCGTTCAGCTTCCTTAACATCCCATACAGTTTGAATAAGGTGTTATCAAGAGCATCCCGCATCACTGCAACGCTTCATTGAGCTGCTTCCGGCAACAGTTCGGGGCGTACCATCCACTGCACCCGCCATGGCTGTCCCTCCCCGGTTTCCAGGCAGACGATGCTGCCCGGCCGATAGTCAAAAATGGCTCTCTTCCCGGAGCCCGCAACCAGTCTGGCGGCCAACCTGGCCATGAACGGCAGATGCCCGACGACGAGGAGATTTTCACCCTGCTCCTCTGCATACTTCACAAAAGGCTCGACCGGGTCGTTGGGAGCGAGTCCGCCCAACTGTTCAACCTCCCTGCCGGACGCCACTGCCGAGGCCAGTATCTCCGCGGTCTGCCGCGCCCGTGTCTTGCCGCTGTGAAACACCCGCTCGACGCGCACCTGCCCCGCGAGAAAAGAGGCCAGATGCTCGACATCCTTTCGCCCTCTATCACTCAGCGCCCGATCGGGATCGATCTCTTTCGAAAGTGCTTCACCATGTTGAACGAGATAGAGTTGCATTGCCTCCTCCTGCGCACGAAGCGCACGCTAAAATCATGATAACTATTCAGCACAATCGAGAACGTCACTGCAATGACAAGGTGCTGAACAGTTACATATTGTGTAGACTTTATCATGCATAAAGCAGGGCGTGTTTCTGCGAGCTTTTTCGCTTAAAATGACACGAGTCAACCCAAGATGATCCCATGCTTTTTCGAATGATCACCAGTGTGCTGCTGACCTTGTCTCTTGTCGAGCCAGCACATGCCGTTCCCTCCCTGATTCCGCTGCTGCCGATCATTGGCGTGCTTATCGCCAAGGGAGCGCTGCTCGTCGGATCGCTCTTCTTCTTTGTGCTCTCTCTGGTCAAAGAGAACAAGAAGCTGTTTCTCATTGCGGGCGTCGTCCTGTTCCTGCTGTTCGTGCTGCTGATGCTGCTGTTTCAATATGGTTGAGACCAAGGCATCGCGTCTGCAGGCGCTGAGCGCCATCGTCCAGGTGCCGAAGTTCGTGGTCATCGGAAGAGAGGATGCCCGGCATGTGGATCTCGACGCCTCCTGCCGCTACATGGTGCGAAGCGCTTCCAGGCTGGAAGACCAGCAGGAGTTCTCCCAGGCGGGACAGTTCCCGACATCAGGCCCCATGGAGAGGGAGCAGGTGCCCGCCTCGATACAACAGACGCTGCTGAATGATGATGTGGATACGGTGATCGTGCAGGAGTATGTCGAGGCAGAGCAGTGGGGCGTCGCTTTCTGTTTCTCAGCTGAGCGCATGCTCGTTGAATATGCCGCTGAATTCGAGGGTGTCACTTCCGGCACGGTCAATCCCTTTACAGCACTGCTGCCGACTAGCCTGCCACGCTATCAACAGCTCGAATCCCGGCTGCAGAGCATCTATGCCCGATTCGGCCCTTGTGATGTCGAGTTTGTCAATCTTGCAAACCCCCAATTTGTCCAGGTCCGCCCGATTACCCGAACGATCGCCTTTGATAACGATTTTGTCGAGCTCAAGACGCAGTTGCAGGAGCTGCAGAGCGCCTCCTGGCGTGAGAACGATGTTTGCCGCGTCCTGGCGGAAAGGGACAACAAGAGCCGTGCGCTCAGTGAGCTCTACCTGCAGGCTATCGAGGAGGTCTATGCAACCCGGTTGAAGAGAAAAATCGCTCTGCCGCCCAGGCCCTTCATCAAAGTATCTGAGCAGTACTTTATGGATCGGGGACTTGAAGCGCAAATCGCCCCGAAACTCAGGGAGGTGCTGCGGCTCGGGTTTCGCATGTCGGGGATACTGGATGCGGTCAGCAAGGAGGACCTCACGAGCTCGTCCGCATTCGAGTTGATGCAAAAAAGCATTTTAGTGTCGCTCGCCTACGACCTGTTCAAAAAAAAGGAGGCCATGAAACTGCGGGAAGAGATTCGCATAGCGCTCGATCAAAAGCTGGCGGAAGGAAGCCTTGAAGCTGACTTCCATTATCCTAAAATACTCGATAGTTCGATCGAGTTTGACAGCGACAAGAGCATCTGGAAGAGCCTGTCGATACGTGATGAAGAGGGGATTACCGTCGTCGAGGGGAATCTCGAACATGGCCCCTACTTTGTGCTCACCAGCCGCGATCAGGAGATCCCGGCGGGCGTCATCGTGATTACAGAACACCTCTATCCGGAAATCGGCAAATCCATCACCGATATCAGGGGCATCATCTGCAAGTACGGGGCCCTTGGTGCACATGTGGCCATCCTGGCCCGGGAGCATCAGGTAGCGCTGAGGATCCAGACGAGCATCGAAGAGTATCTGCAATGACCGCAGGCGTGCGATTTGCCCTTTTCCATAACACTCATCCCGCCGATTCATTCTGAGTTATCGTAGAAAGTTATGAAGAGAAAACTGAGATGGGCGCACCTGCTCCTTGCGTCAATTTTCCTGCTACTGATCGCTATTGGCGCAACATACTATATCGCCGAAGTAAAGCAGACCCTGGAACTGGTCAAAAGCGAACGCGCCGAAAAAACGGAACTTGCGAAACTGAACCGGAAAGACATCCCGATACGTGTCATCCAGGTAGCGACGATCACAGCCGACAGAGAGAAATATGCTGTCGTCGACGTCCGCGAAAAGGAGGAGTTTGCCACGGGACACGTCAAGGGAGCGGTGAATTTCCGTCTCGGGGAGATTCTCCATGAGGAGAGTGTGCGCCAGGATCTGGTGCGTGCAACAGCGGGTAAGCAGCGGGTCTTTTACTGCCATGACGGCAAGCGCTCCAGGCTTGCCGCACAGGCGATTCAGCAGGAATCCGGCGGTGTCAATCTTGTTCTGGAGAAGGGATTTCAACAGATCAAGAGAAACGCGGAGAATCGAGAGATCTGGGAAGGGTCGTTAAAACACGTCCTGCCACAGGCTCATCGCAAAAACAGGACGCCCTGGATCAAGCGCAGGAATGTCAGGGTGAATACACTGATCGATCTCTCCCTCGAGAAACATGAATCGGTCGAGAGGCTGGAAGGCAAGACCTTTCGCCATGCTCCACTGCTGTTGATGTCAAACCGGCACATCGATGATTTCATCAGCACTCTCGGGGATGAGCCGATCGTGGCGCTGTGCGACTCGAAGGTGAGCTGTTTTTCCACCCGGATATTGCGCTACCGGCTCGAGGAGCGCGGCATGCATCTGGCCGGATTTGTCCGCATCATGGGAAGCGAGGCGCTTCCCGCTTCTGTGCCGGGTGGTGATTAGGGAAGCCCTGATCAAGTCGCTTCGCGCCTCGACCAGAGCATTCCCGCAAGTATTTCTACGGGGGAAGGGTTCAATATCAATGAGTTATAGTTGGCTTTCAGTTTGCCCTTCCCCCGAACCCCCATCCCAGGGACTTATTCAGAGGTTCCTTAGCCTTTCAGCCCCTTAGAAAGTGGTGAGCTTGTACTCCGATCCTATCGCTTCAACCCTGCTCTCCCCCATGATGCTGATGGGAGGAAAAGGTGATATATTGATCATGAATTCAGCTATGTGGACTGAGTGAGATGTGCCTCGGCATCCCAATGAAGGTGGTGGAGATCGACGACTTTATGGCGCGCTGCGAAGCCAAGGGCGTCATGCGCGATGTCAGTCTCTTCATGCTGCAGCATGAAGAGATCGCGCCGGGCGACTACGTGGTGGTGCATGTCGGTTACGCCATCCAGAAGATGACCGAGCATGAAGCCCGTTCGGCCTGGGAGATCTATGACGAGATGCTTGGCCTGGAGGATGCACAACATCAGCCGGGTGGAGAATTCAATGCATGAACTCTCCATCTGCCAGGCGCTGGTCGAGCAGCTCGAGGGAATCGCGGCACAGCATCCGGGCAAGCAGGTTGCTGAGGTCCATGTCGGTGTCGGACCGCTTTCCGGCGTGGTTCCGCAGCTGCTGGAGGATGCCTTCAGCGTCGCCCGCGCCGGCTCCTGCGCCAGTGCGTCAACGCTGCATATTCACAAAAGCGGCATCGTCGTTCACTGTCCCAGCTGCGGCAGGCAGAGCAAGGCATTGCCAAACCGCCTGCTGTGCAGCCACTGCGGTGAGTGGCGGACCGACCTGGTATCCGGCGACGAGCTGCTGCTGGAGCGCGTCGAACTGGATGAGATTGAGAAGCCCGCAAATACTTCAACGGCATACCATTAGAGGCAAGAGAGATGTGTGACACTTGCGGATGCAATATTACCGATGGAAACCGCCATCTGCTCGATGCGGAGAGCGGGCATCAACACGGCAGCGCTGTCGAGGTATTGAGCAACCTGCTGCATCAGAACGACCATGCTGCGGCGCATAACCGCGAGCATTTCGACCGCCACCGGGTGCTGACGATCAACCTGATGTCCTCGCCCGGCTCCGGCAAGACAGCGCTGCTGGAAGCCACGATCGAGCGCCTCGGGGAGAAGTTCCGCATCGGCGTCATCGAGGGCGACCTCGAGACCGAAAATGACGCTGCGCGCATCCGCGCCAGGGGCGTGCCCGCCGTGCAGATCATGACCGGCACGGCCTGCCACCTCGATGCCCACCTGGTCCACTCGGCGCTGCACGACCTCGATCTTGACGAAATCGACATCCTCTTTATCGAGAACGTCGGCAACCTGGTGTGCCCGGCCAGCTTCGATCTCGGTCAGCACTACAATGTCACGCTGCTCTCCACCACCGAGGGCGATGACAAGCCGGCCAAATACCCGGTGATGTTCCGCGCCGCGGATGCGATGCTGATCACCAAGAGCGACCTGCTGGAGGTGCTCGGCGATTTTGACCCGCAGAAAGCCTCGCAGCATCTGCGCAACCTGGCAAATCCAGCCGCCGTCATGACGCTCTCGGCCCGCAGCGGCGAGCAACTCGGCGAGTGGACAGAGTGGCTGCAGCAGCGCTTCGATCAGCAGCAATCACGCGTTGCCGACGGCGTGACACGCAGGCCGGCCATTCAACCCGATGGAGTCGCACTGCACGCAGACACCCACCGCTGATGTCTGACACTGAAGCAGCACGCTGGCTGCAGCGCATCCGCGAGCTGGAGCTTCCGGCGCGGATTCGCATCATGAATGTCTGCGGCGGCCATGAACGCGCGATCACCATGGCCGGCCTGCGCTCGGCCCTGCCAGGCAACATCGAGCTGATTCCCGGCCCCGGCTGCCCCGTCTGCATCTGCCCGGAGGAGGATATCTTCGAGGCGATACAGATCAGTCTCAACGAGGATCTCACCCTGGTCAGCTTCGGCGACATGCTGCGTGTGCCGGTCAATGCACCGAAAAGCGAGGCGCGCTCACTGGAGCAAGCACGCGCCGCCGGCGCCGACATCCGCCCTGTCGCCTCGCCGCTGGAGGTGATACGGATCGCCCGCGAGAATCCCGACAGGGAGGTGCTCTTTTTTGCTGCCGGATTCGAAACCACCATGGCGCCGGTGGCGGCCATGGCGTTGCAAAATCCCCCTGAAAATCTCTCGATCCTGCTCTCCGGACGGCTCACCTGGCCTGCTGTCTCGATGCTGCTCGACACCGGCCAGGCCAATTTCGACTGCCTGGTGGCTCCCGGTCATGTCTCGACCATCATGGGTTCGAACGAATGGCAGTTTGTCGTTCGCGACCACCAGATCCCCACCGCCGTTGCCGGCTTCACCGGCGCCAGCCTGCTGGCCGCCTTCTACTCCACCATTCGCCAGAAACTCGAACACAAACTGTTTCTGGACAACTGCTACCCGGAGCTGGTGCATGAAGAGGGCAACCGGCTGGCGCGGCGGCAGTTGGCCGATGTCTTTGACGTCGTCGACGCCAACTGGCGCGGCGTCGGCAGCATCCCGGCCTCCGGCTATGCGCTGAATGCGGCACACAGCCACCTGGATGCGCGCCCGCGCTTTCCCGGCTACCGGGACGACGCCCGCAAACGTGCCGGCGAGATGCCGCCCGGCTGCGACTGCGCCAGGGTCGTGCTGGGGCAGATCTACCCCGACGAGTGTCGTCTCTACGGCAGCGCCTGTAAACCGCGTACTCCGGTGGGGCCCTGCATGGTTTCCGACGAGGGGGCATGCCGCATCTGGTGGTCAGGCGGTGTACGCAAGGCAAGAACAGCCGCCTGAAACGATTCATGGCAATCTGATGAGTCATGACGCTGTTGAGTGGTTGCTTGGCGGGCGCGTACAGGGAGTCGGCTTCCGTCCCTTCGTCTATCTGCTGGCGGAGCGTCATCACATCACCGGCTGGGTGCGCAATAGCACCGGCCGTGTCGAGATTCATGCCGAGGGCGAGAGCGCCGGGCTGGATGCCTTCCGCACTGCCCTGATCAGCGATGCCCCGCCCCTCTCCCGCCCCAACATCGAACGGGAGAAGATCGTTAAGGCTGCGCATTTCAGCGACTTCAGAATATTGGCCAGCTCCGACGAAGGTGACGCCGCCATCCATGTACCGCCGGACCAGGCGCCCTGCCCCGCCTGCGGGGGTGAACTGCTCGACGCCAGTGACAGGCGCCATCGCTACCCCTTCATCAACTGCACCCAGTGCGGGCCGAGATACAGCATTATCGACGCCCTCCCCTATGACAGGAAGAACACCAGCATGGTGGATTTCCCGCTGTGCGAACGCTGCCGCCGGGAGTATCAAGACCCTGCCGACCGGCGCTTTCACGCCGAGCCGAACGCCTGCCCCAGGTGCGGCCCGCAGGTGACCTTTCTGCAAGGGGGGAGAGAGACCCGCACTGCTGATGACGCCATGCTGGGCGCCGTGCAGGCCTTGAGAGAAGGGGTGATTGTCGCCGTCAAGGGAGTCGGCGGCTATCACCTGATGTGTGACGCCGCCAGTGCCACCGCGGTGGAACGTCTGCGCTGCAGCAAGCACCGGCCACACAAACCGCTGGCGCTGATGGTTCCCGCCGCTGGCGGGGATGCGCTGGAGCAAGTGCGGCAGCTGGTGGTGCTGGAGCAAAGCGCGGCAGATGCGCTGACCTCGCAGGCCCGCCCGATTCTGCTGCTGAAAAAACGTGCAGATGCAGCAGTGTGTGACGAGGTTGCGCCCGCTCTCGATGAACTGGGCGTGATGCTGCCGCCAACTCCGCTGCACCAGCTTCTGGCCGCGGATTTCGGCAGGCCGCTGGTTGCCACCTCCGGCAACATCAGCGGCGAACCGGTGTTGACGGATGATGATGAAGCAAGAGAGCGGCTGCGTCCGGTCGCCGAAGCCTGGCTGCAGCACAACCGCCGCATCGTCCGGCCCGCCGACGACAGCGTCGCCCGCCAGATGGCGGGAAAACCCCGCATGATTCGCCTCGGGCGCGGCACGGCGCCACTGGAGTTGTCGCTGCCGCTGCATCTGCCGCAGCCGGTGATCGCGGTCGGCGGGCATATGAAAAACTGCGTGGCGCTGGCGTGGGACAACCGCGTCGTGATCTCCGCGCATATCGGTGACCTTGGCAGCCACCGCAGCCAGCGCATATTCCGCCAGGTCATCGCAGACCTGCAACGACTCTACCAGGTCAGCGCGGAGCGCATCATCTGTGACCGGCACCCGCGCTACGCCAGCACCAGGTGGGCGCAGCAGAGTGATTTGCCGGTCAGCGGGATCCAGCACCACCGCGCGCACGCCTCGGCGCTGGCCGGGGAGCATGGCCGCTATGACAAGGGGCTGGTTTTCACCTGGGACGGGGTCGGCCTCGGTGATGATGGCACCCTGTGGGGAGGCGAAGCCTTCATCGGCTCGCCGTCAAGTTGGCGCCATGCCGCCAGCATGCGGCCCTTTCGCGTCGCCGGCGGCGACCAGGCCTCTCTGGAGCCCTGGCGCAGCGCCGCAGCGCTGCACTGGGAGCTTGGCCTGGAATATGCAAGGAGGGACGTCCCGCCGCTTGCCCGTCAGGCGTGGCAGCGCGGAGTGAACCGCATAGCCACCACCGCTGCCGGCAGACTCTTCGATGCAGCCGCAGCAATGCTGGGACTGGTGCAGCAGGCCAGCCATGAGGGCGAGGCACCGATGCGCCTCGAGGCCGCGGCTGAGCGGATCACAGCCACGCAAAGCCTGCCGTTGTACAATGACGGGGAGTTGCTGCGCATCGACTGGGAGCCGCTGTTTCACCTGCTCGGCGATCAACAGCTCACGGTTTCCCGCCGCGCCGGCGAATTTCACGCCATGCTGGCGGCAACCCTGTGTGAATTGGCAGAGAGATTTCGTCGCAGCCATGCCATTCAGTATGTCGGCCTGGGCGGCGGCGTGTTTCAAAACGCGCTGCTGGTCGAACTGGTCAGTGAGCAACTGCAGCGGCTTGGCATCGAACTGCTGCTGTGTGAGAAAATCCCTGTCAACGACGGCGGCCTGGCCTTCGGACAGGTTATCGAATATGCAGCGAGTGTGCACAACCATGATTGAGAAACACATCAGCCTGGCGCATGGCAACGGCGGACGCCTGATGCGGGAGCTGATCGACGACATCTTTGCCGCACACCTGGGAAATGACAGGCTGGACACCAGTGCCGATGCGGCGCTGATCGGCAAACTGCATGGACCACTGCTGATGTCGGTCGACGGCTTTGCCGTGCAGCCGCTGGAATTCCCCGGCGGCAATATCGGCTCGCTGGCCGTGCATGGCACGGTCAATGACCTGGCCGTTGCCGGAGCAATTCCGCGCTACCTGACGCTCAGCGCCATCCTCGAAGAGGGGCTGGAGACCGCGCTGCTGAAGCGCGCCGTCGAGGCGCTGTCAACGGCCGCGAAAAATGCCGCCGTCAGCGTCGTTGCCGGCGACACCAAGGTGGTGCCGCGGGGGCATGGCGGCGGCATCTACTTCAGCGTCAGCGGTGTCGGTGAAAAGGATCCCGGACTCGATCTCGGCATGCAGCGCATCCGGCCGGGAGACAAGATTCTGGTCAGCGGTCACGTCGGCGATCATGGCACGGCCGTGCTGCTGGCGCGCGAGGAGTTCGGTCTCAGCGGCGATGTAGAGTCAGATTGCGGCTCGGTGCTGGAGCTGGTGCAAGCCCTCAGCGGCATCGATGGCGTGCACTTTCTCAGGGACCCGACGCGCGGCGGAGTGGCGACGGTGGCGCACGAGATCGCCGTCACGACCGGCCAGGGAATCAGGCTTGAGGAGAACGCCATCCCGGTGCGCGACAGCGTTCAATCCGTCTGTGAAATCCTCGGCTACGACCCGCTCTACCTGGCCTGCGAGGGGCGCGTGGTCGCCTTTGCCAGCGCCGATGCCGCGGAGAGAGTGCTGCAAACCTGGCGACAGCAGCCCGCGGGTGCAGATGCCGCCATCATAGGCGATGTCGGGCAGGGAGCGGCTGAAGTGTTGTTGCAGACTCCGATCGGCGGCGTCAGGATGCTCGAGGAGCTGGAAGACGACCCTCTGCCGAGAATCTGTTAAGAGGTTTATCCCTTGCAGGCGGGAATCCCGGAGCGGCGTGTCAACCTGAAGCGGATTTCATGGTTCGAGGAGTCCCCGGGAGTTGCGATTCCCTCGATCACGCCATCTTCAATCTTGCCCTTGAACTTGACATCCAGCTTCTTGTTCGCAGCGCCGAAGAGCGTGCGTGGTTTGCCAAAGTATTCGGCCGAGAGTGAAATGCGGATCTTCTTTCCCGAGACCTCATAAGAGCCTACCGCGTAGTGATGGTTGCCGCCACTGATGGCGCGCTTTTTCTCCAGCACCAGGATCCCCATGCTTTCCCATCCAAGTATTCCCAGTATATCTGCGGTCCAAATACCTTTTACCGACATCTCTACACCTCTCAGTCTGCCTGCTGTGTTGTTATCAATGATACACCGGCATAGCGCAACCCTGCCGGGCCGATTCTATCTGCAGTCTCCCCGGCGTCAGGAGATAAACCTGCCGTGCTTTTTATACTGCTGCTGCATCACCCGCAGTTCCCTGTCGCCCGGGATGATGATATCCGGATCAGGCGTGAAATCGAGCGACCTCGCGCGACCCATGTAACGACATTCATTCAGGATCAGGCGCATGGTATTCAATCTGGCCTGGTGCTTGTCATCCGAGCGGATGACATACCATTTGGCATCCTCTGTATGGGTTTTCTGCAGCAGTCGGTACTTCTTTTCCGTGAATTCGCCCCACAGATTCTGCGCCTGCAGGTCAACTTCGCTCAGCTTCCAGGCCCTCAGCGGATCATTTTGTCTGCGGTTAAAACGCCGCTTCTGCTCTCGCTTGGAGACCGAGAAGTAGAGCTTCAGCAACGTGGTGCTGCCATCGGAGACAAAGGCTTTTTCGTAACTGCTGACCTCCGCCATGAACTGGCGATACTGCCTGCTGCTGCAAAACCCCATCACGGGCTCCACCATGGCGCGGTTGTACCAGCTGCGATCGAACAGCGCGATCTCCCCGGCATGGGGGAACTGCTCGATATAGCGCTTCATGTGCAGCTCGGTCACCTGCGCGCGGCTGGGCCTTCCCAGGGCAATGACCCTATAGTGCTTCTCGTTCATGTAGCGTGTCACCCGGCGAATGGTGCCGCCCTTGCCGGATGCATCCCTGCCGTCAAAGAGGATGATCAACTTTCTGCCGGTGCGTTCGAGATGGGTCTGCAGTTTGATCAGCTCCGCCTGGTAGGGCTTCAACTCCTCCTTGTCCCGCTGTTTCTGCAATGCAGTCTGTATGTACAGCTCCTGCTCCCTGGCGCCTGTGCTTCGAGGATTTATTTTGGACTTGGCCATGGTCATGGAGTCAAAGCTAGGATGATCAGGATAATCGATTGATGTGACAGAAATATGACGCAACGGCCATGAAAATTGAGTCTGAAGTGTAGTTGACGATCAGGGAACCATGGCGCTATTGAGCTTTGGGGTTCTTTTCAGACTTCTCCACCTCACGGGTAATCAACTGTGTCACCCAGTTGGAGAGTGAGCGCCCATCCGCTTCAGCAAGTTTTTTGGCCTTCTTTTTGAGTTCCGGGCTTATGCGGACATTGAGCAACTTGGTCTTGGACATTGCGGGAATCCCACTCTCTAGATCACTGCTTCAAGTCACTCTATTTTCACGACTTGGAGCACAATTTTGCTAAAGCATTTCACCACCTGCTCTTAAGATATTGTCTGGCTGAGCATTGTGAAACTGAAATGTCATTATAGCATATGTAAATACCTTGTACTTTTTCAATACATGGTATATGCTTTGTATGCACATCATAAATACAAAGGGGAGAATGATGGATGTGAATACCGCAAGGGGCGCTCTCTACGAGCCGCCCAAGATACATTTTTTCAGCCTGCTGCTCGAAACAGCGGCCATCCTGGCTATCGGCATCCTGCTGGTGATTGTGGCCGGCTGATCTTCTATAACCATACCGCAAAGACCGGCAATCCGAACACGGGCAGCCGGCCTTTGCTGCACCTACGCCAACCAGATCCTCGTATTCAAGTTCGAATCTTGACGCTGACCGGGGTTCATCAAATATTCATCCGCTTGTAACCCGGCGTTCATATTTGCAACCGATACTGTGACTGTCTCCCGCAACGGATGAACAGTCATGACAAGCCCCAGGGTTGCGTCACTCTTCAGGCGCCTCGACGAGCTCGAGCTGTCGCTGTGCCTGTTCTGCAACCGCGCCTGCCACAGGAAGAATATCGAACAGCTGTTCGCTATCATCAGCCGCCTCGGCGATGGCGTCTTCTGGTACTGCCTGATGCTGCTGTTCGCCCTGCTGGATTACCCGGACGGTCTGAAAGCGGCGCTGCACATGGGCATAGTGTCATTCACCGGGCTGCTGATCTACAAGCAGATGAAGGGACGCATGAGCAGGCAGCGCCCCTCCATCACCTGGGCGCAGATACGCCGTGGTGCAGCGCCTCTCGATCACTACAGCTTTCCCTCCGGCCACACCCTGCATGCGGTCTCATTTACCATCATTGCCCTCTTCTACTACCCGTCGCTGTGGTGGCTGCTGGTTCCTTTTACACTGCTGGTCGCCCTGTCACGCGTCATTCTCGGACTGCACTACCCTACCGATGTTGCCGCAGGCGCCGCGATCGGCGGCGGCCTGGCGCTGCTCAGCCTCAAAGTAATGCTTTGAATCAAATCCGGTAAATCTTTCCACAACCATCTGACAGACACTATGAAGATACTCTATGGCGTCCAGGCCACAGGCAATGGACACATCACCCGCGCACGCACCATGGCGCATGAACTTGCCGCAAGCAACATCGAAGTCGACTACCT
>JBDLII010000018.1:0-22116 GCA_039714995.1 Pseudomonadota bacterium | reverse complement strand
TCTCTACCAGAACCTGTTTCGGGAGCAGGAGGCGCTGGTTTCGGCGTACGATCCCGACAGGAATTGTGATTTTATTCTCTGCATCCCTATTGCCGACCGCCCGGAGCATTTGCGGGGCTGCCTGGAGAGTATTCTGCAGCTCTGCCATCTCTATGCATATGGCGGGAAAAACCGTGGCTCTTTTTCCAAAGTCTCCGTCATTATCGTTGAAGACAGCAAGGAGAGAGAGAATGTAAAGCGGGATATCGAGCTGGCGGAGGCGTATACGCAACAGGGCCTGCAGGTGCATCATTACGGCCTGCAGGAGCAGTATGAGCTGATGCTCAGGGTACCCGCGGATGTTCGTCAAGCCGTCAGTTCAATCATCGGCGATCCATCGGCTGAAGACTTTTATCATAAAGGCCAGGCAGTTGCCCGCAACCTTGGCTACTTGAAAATGCTGCAGATCGCCTCTGACAGGGAGCGTACGCTGTTCTATTTTGTCGATAGCGATCAGCAGTTTCGCGTCAACAGGACAACGCCGGATGGCGACGAGTACGTCTATGGACTCAACTACTTTTATTACATAAACCGCCTCTTCAAGACGCATGATATCGACATGTTGACGGGCAAGCTGGTGTGCGATCCCCCGGTCTCGCCCTCGGTCATGGCGGCGAATTTTCTGGACGACGTGATCGCTTTTTTCCAGCAGCTGTCACATCATGCGCCTCATCAAGTGTGCCAGTTTCATCCGCAGCAGAGGGCCATGCCCGGTGAGGCCGCCTATCACGACATGGCGCATCTCTTTGGCTTTGAACAACAGGCGGAAAGTTATGACTACAGCTGCCCTCTCCGGCATGTGCACGATCACGTCGCCTGTTTGCAATCCTTTGCCAAACGCATCAACTACTTCTTTTTTGGCGAGCACCTGACGCGCAAATCCTATTTTCATTACCAGGGGCCCTTTACCGATCTCAGCCCGGCCCGGACCATCTACCCTGGCAACTACATCACGAATTTCGAGGGGCTGAAATATATCATTCCATTCGGCAAGCTCAGGTTGAGAATGTCCGGCCCGACCGCGGGGCGATTAATCCAGTCGGAAGTTCATTCACGTTTCGCCTCCGCAAATCTGCCGATGCTGCATGCAAGGAGCCTGTCGGGTTATGGGGCGCTGGACGGTGATTTCGAGGATGAATACCGGCCTGGCGTCGAGAGCAGTATGGACACTATCGATCTCTCTGATGAATTCGAACGCCAGTTCTTTGGCGACTTGATGCTGTTCACAGTCGACAGACTGGCTCAATCAGGCGTGGCCATCGAGGAGTGCACGCAGCGAAATCTGGCGGAAGCGTTCGCACAGGTTGAGAGTGAGTTACTCGAACTGTATGACGACAAGCACAGGAGGGTCAGACAGAAATGCCGGCAGTTGTCTGAAATCGTCAATGATGAAGCATCATGGTGGAACCGGGTTGAAACGGTATCTGCGTCAATCGCTCAAGTGAAGCAATTTATCGATAACATACAACACAACTTTGGAGAGCAGTCAAAAGCCTGTCAACGCATTCACAGCAAGTCACACCGGCAGCAAAGAGTCGCAGAGATGCAGAAGGCGCTGTCAGACTATCGCCATGATCGAAATGCCTGGGACAGGATGTTGGATTCATTCAGAGACTCCTCAGAGCCTGCCAGGCACCATTGAATCCTGTGCGTATTTGAGAATCAGCGGCCGATAAGTTTCGCAGGCCTCTGCCGCCTCTCGCAGTAGATGCGGCGTGACCTCTATCCCTGGATAATCCGTTTGGCGGCTATCGATTCTGCCGTGGCGGATTTTGGCAGATGAATCTCCGGCTCCAGGCTTGCCGGTTTGAGAAAATAGCTGGTAATCCCGCTTTAACGGAGTCTCCAGCCCCAGCCAACGCTGCATGCGCTCGAGGCATTGATCGGGGTGGCTTCGAATGAGATCTGCATCATAGTAGTAGTAACGGCCTTGATAGCGTCCGCAAAATTTCGCCAGTTCAGCAAGACGCTCGATATAGTAGCGCGCAGCATTGTGTGGATCAGCATAGGGATGATCCGTCTGTTTGCCGGCAAAGAGGTTGATGATGCTTTTTATGGCCTGCTCTGCAGGCCTGATCGAGACCAGCGTCTTGATTTCCATTGTGCCCAGGCCGTCGAGCAACAGCTGGTAATCATTATGCAGCAGTTTGTCAAACAGATAGAGGCTGCCGGACGCGATGCTCTCATTGCGTGCATAGAGTTGTTCCTGCTTCAGCAGGTCATTCCCGCTACGATAACTGAGGTGCATCTCATAATAGCCGCTGATTTGAAGATGAGAACCCAGGATATGAGCCATCAGGCTCGTATTGGCCCGCATGTGGCTTAACAAAAAAATGCGACTGTTGATTGCCGGAGTTGTATGCATGTGTAACGAAAAAAGGCGGCATTAATGCCGCCTTGGTCGTATCGAGGATCAGGAACGGGTTATTTTGCTTCCGCCATCATCTGCTCGATGACCGGAGCCAGAATGATCTCCATGGCAAAGCCCATCTTGCCGCCGGGAACGACGATGGAGTTGCGCCTTGACATGAAGGATCCATTGATCATCGCCAGCAGCGATGGGAAATGGATGCTGCATTTCTTGGGGTCGGTAAAACGGATGACGACGAAGCTCTCATCGGGCGTCGGAATATCGCGCGTGATGAAGGGGTTTGAGGTGTCGACGGTCGGTACGCGCTGAAAGTTGATGTCGGTGCGGGAGAACTGCGGCGTGATGTGGTTGATGTAATCAGGCATGCGGCGCAGTATGGTGTCCACGGTCGCCTCCGCGGAGTAGCCGCGCTCGGCGGCGTCGCGGTGAATCTTCTGAATCCATTCGAGATTGACGATGGGTACAACGCCGATGCCGAGGTCGACAAACTTCGAGGGGTCGTGCTCATCAGTCTTGACCAGACCGTGCAGGCCTTCGTAAAAAAGCAGATCTGTGCCCGCGGGGATCTCCTCCCAGGGAGTGAATTCGCCGGGATTCTTGTCGATGCCAAGGCGTTCATTGTGCTCGGCGGCCTCTTCGACGCTGTGCAGGTAGTAGCGCTTGTTGCCGCTGCCTGATTCGCCATAAACCCGGAAAAGCTCCTCGATCTTGTCGAAGCGGTTGGCCTCGGGGCCGAAATGGCTCAGATGCAGCTCATCCATTTTTTGCTTCATTTCAGCGCGGTCATAGCGGTGAAAGCTGTCGCCTTCGACCACGGCGGGCTTGATGTTCTCACGCTCGAAGATATGCTCGAAAGCGCGTTTGACGGTCGTGGTGCCGGCGCCTGAAGAGCCGGTAACAGCAACAACGGGATGATTTTTTGACATGGTAAAATCCTCTTCTGAAAAAAATGGAGAGTGAATTGGAAAACAGTGGTGCTTTCCAATGCACTGTCAGCCGAAAGAGTGTATCACAAGCTGTTAGACAATTATCGCGGCCATGACATCCCGCTCTTCGTCGAGCAGCAGATTAAAGGTTCTCGCGGCGGCGGCGGAGTGCATGATCTCAACGCCAATCCCGGCTGAGAGCAGTCCGGCGTAGTGCTCTGTCGGTGGAAATTGTTGCCTCTCTCCTGTTCCCAGCAGCAGGATATCCGGTTTTTGCTGCTGGATGATAGCGAGGTGTTCGGCCTGCAGCTCTTCAATGCGCTCAATCTGCCACTGCATGCAGGTTTTTGGCGTCACGATGACGCTATGTTGATAGCGCATACCGTTGACCCTGATCTCACCCGGCTGATAGGCGTTGATGATGAAGCCGCTGTTTTGTACGAAGTCAAATTTCATCAATACTGAAATCTCTGCAAGGCGCAGTGCAGAGCTGCAGGGTGCAACAAGCGAAACGCATTGCACCTCTTCATGCGGCGCAATGCCCTGCGGTTATTGCGCCCTGCAAGGCGGATGCCAGCCCTGCGCGCACAGCAATCAAACTTGCAATTGTAGAAGAAATAACAAAGTTTTGCCCTGACTGATTGAATTTTTCCTGGCACTCCGGTACTTTGTCTCTTTTTCACGCCGATTCTATCAAGAGGTGCTGCGTGTCTACACCTGAAATGGAAGAGTTTCGCCGCATCAAGCGGCTGCCGCCCTATGTGTTCGCAATCGTGAATACCCTGAAGGCGGAAGCGCGCGCGCGGGGTGAGGACATCATCGATTTCGGTATGGGAAACCCGGATCAGCCGACGCCGCAGCATATTGTCGACAAGCTGGCGGAGGCGGCAAATCGCCGTGATACGCATCGCTATTCCCAATCGAAGGGGATACCGCGTCTGCGCCGCGCCATCTGCAACTGGTATCGGGACCGCTACGAGGTGGATCTCGACCCCGAGACCCAGGCCATCGTCACGATTGGCTCCAAGGAGGGGTTGGCGCACCTGGCGTTGGCCTGCATGGGGCCGGGAGACTCGGTGCTTGTTCCCAATCCCGCCTACCCGATCCATCCATGGGGTTTTGTCATTTCGGGAGCCGATGTGCGCCATGTGCCTATGACGCCGGATGTCGATTTCTTCGCTGAGTTGAAGAGCGCCATCATCGAGTCATGGCCGCTGCCGAAGATGCTGGTCCTCAATTTTCCCGCCAACCCGACAACCCACTGTGTTGATCTTGACTTCTTTGAACGCGTCATCGATATCGCAACGGAGCATAACATCTGGGTGGTTCACGACATCGCCTATGCCGATATCGTGTTCGACGGCTACAAGGCGCCATCCATACTCCAGGTATCTGGGGCCGAGGAGATTGCGGTGGAATTCTTCTCTCTCTCCAAGAGTTATAATATGCCCGGCTGGCGCGTCGGCTTCATGTGCGGCAACAAGACCCTGGTGGGCGCCCTGGCGCGCATCAAATCCTATCTTGACTACGGGACCTTTACGCCGATTCAGGTTGCTGCGATTGCCGCGCTCGAGGGTCCGCAGGATTGCGTGGCCGAGATCCGTGACATGTACCAGTGCCGCCGCGACGTGCTCTGTGACGGCCTGAACAGCGTTGGCTGGGAGGTTGAAAAGCCGAAGGCGACGATGTTTGTGTGGGCCAGGATTCCACAGCAGTACCAGCATCTGGGATCGCTGGAGTTTTGCAAAAAGCTGATCAGTGATGCAAGGGTGGCGGTCTCGCCGGGAGTCGGCTTCGGCCAGCACGGCGATGATCATGTGCGTTTCAGCCTGATCGAAAATGAACAGAGAACCCGTCAGGCCATCCGTGGGATTCGTGAAATGTTTCGCAAGGATGGAGCACTAGGGAACCCCTGAACGAAAAAACACGCTGCGTCATTGCGAGCAAAGCGAAGCAATCTTGTGTTTATAAATTAATACTTGGAGATTGCTTCGTCGCTACGCTCCTCGCAATGACGATTCGTTCGGAGCTTCCTTAACACATCGGTAAAGATTTTGAGCACTCTGGAAATACTAGGGGAATGAGAGTGAATAGAGTAAATATTGGTTTGCTTGGGCTGGGAACAGTCGGCGGTGGAACATTGAATGTGCTGGTGCGCAATGCCGAGGAGATCAGCAGGCGTGTCGGCCGCGAGTTGCGTGTCACCTGCGCCGCGGCCAAATCCTTTGACCCGCAGCAGCTGGATGGCATCGAGGATGTCACCATTCATGCTGACGCCCAGCAGGTGCTCTCCGATCCCGGCATCGATATCGTGGTGGAGCTAATCGGCGGATACTCGCCGGCGCGCGAATTCGTCCTCGAGGCTATTCGCCACGGCAAGCACGTGGTGACCGCCAACAAGGCGCTGATAGCCACCCATGGTGAAGAGATCTTCGCCGCGGCGCGCGACAAGGGTGTCACCGTTGCCTATGAAGCGGCGGTTGCCGGCGGTATCCCGATCATCAAGGCGCTGCGCGAGGGACTTGCCGCCAACCATATCGAGTGGATTGCCGGCATTATCAACGGCACCGGAAACTTTATCCTCTCGGAGATGCGCGACAAGGGGCGCGATTTTGCCGATGTGTTGAAAGAGGCGCAGGAGCTTGGCTACGCGGAGGCCGATCCGACTTTTGATGTCGAGGGAACGGATGCTGCGCACAAGCTGACGATCATGGCCTCGCTCGCTTTCGGCATGCCGCTCAAATTTGATGAAACCGCTACCGAGGGCATCACCAGGATCGAGCCGCGTGACGTCGCCTATGCCGGAGAGCTTGGCTATCGCATCAAGCATCTTGGCATCACCAGGAGGAGGCCAGACGGGGTCGAGCTGCGTGTGCACCCGACACTGATTCCCGAGACACGGCTGCTGGCCAATGTGGATGGCGTCATGAATGCAGTGCTTGTCAAGTGCGATATGGTTGGTCCGACGCTCTATTACGGCGCAGGCGCCGGTTCCCTGCCGACTGCCTCCGCAGTGGTTGCCGATATCATCGATGTGGCGCGCACCCTCGGCTGTCCCGGCAGCCGCCCGCCATGCCAGGGGTTTCAGAACGAGGTGATCGAGGATATCCCTGTCCTGCCGCTGGACGAGATCGAGACCTCCTATTATCTACGACTAAGCGTCAGGGACGAACCCGGCGTGATGGCCGAGATCTCCACGCTGCTGGCGAATGCCGGCATCAGCATCGAGGCGATGCACCAGTATGAGACCCACAGTGAAAACGGCGTGGTGCCGCTGGTGATGCTGACCCACCACCTGCGTGAAAAGGTCATGAACGCAACGATCGAACAGCTCGAGGCGCTTGATGTCGTCGAGGGTAAAGTTGTGCGTATCCGCATGGAGCACTTGCGTTAACACAGCGTTCGCACTCTTCAGTTGGCCGTATGCAGCTAAAAGAGCAAACTGACGTCTGCGAACTTTAATCCGCCATGTCAACCCTGTATCTGCTCGTCCCCGGGCTGTTCGATTCGCCCTATCCTGATGTATCCGGAGACCACCCGAATCTTGACATGCTGTTGTCGAGAAGTCATCACGTCGTTGAAAACGAAGATAATTTCGAGTCGTTGCTGTGTTCGTTCTTCGACGTGCATGCTCTGCAGGGCGAGGATCTTCCGTCGGCAGCGTTGATGCTGTCCGGCGAGGGAGGGGAGCCGCACAGCGATTACTGGGCGGCCGTGGCGCCGGTGCATCTGCATGCCGACCGGGACCGGCTGCTGCTGTCACCTCTGCCGTGCTCAGCGATAGAGCAGGCTGATATCGACAGACTCCGCGAGGCTTTCAATCGCCACTTTGGCGATGACGGGCTGGAGTTGTTCACCGATTACCCGCAGCGCTGGTATCTGCGTCTGCGGCAGCAACGCAAACTGACAACAGCCTCACTGACCCAGGTTGCCGGGCGCTCGCTTGACCCTTTTCTCCCGCAAGGCGCGGATGCGCCCTGGCTGCGCGGCCTGATGAACGAGTCGCAGATGCTGCTGCACAGCCTCGATATACCCTCACTTAACGGTCTGTGGATGTGGGGATTCGGGCGATTGCCGCAGCTACTGCAGTCTCCTTTTGGAGAACTCTCGGGAACGCATCCACTGCTGCGTGGCTTGCAGCTTCATAGCGCCACGGCTTGCAGGGGCGATGATCGGCTGCTGGTTGCCGATGCCTGTCAGCAGGCGCTGGAATCGGGGAGCCGACGGCTTTGGATAGAGGCGGTGGAGAGCCTGGATGCCCTGCTTGCAGGAGAGCTGAAGGCGTTGTCAACCGGCGGCCTTGGCCAGATCACCCTGCTGGATGGCGCCGGGCTCCGCTTTGAATTCCGCCCATGGATGCGCTTTCGCTGGTGGCGTAAACCTTACCCGGGGAATCCCTGATATGAATTGATGGGATGGGGGTTCGGGGGAAGGGCAGATCGAATGCCTGCTATAACCTGCTGAAAGTTAACCCTTCCCCTGTAGAAAAACTTGAGAAGGAGTTCTGATTGAATCGTGCAGCGATTCACTCCGAACTTACCTTGCTGAGCAAACGGTCACCAGGGGTGTCACAAATCCGGCAGAAAGAGTATTATAGTTTGCTTATTTTGCTTACCCCGCTGCTGCTTCGGAAACTACGCCATGGCTGCTAAATCCAGAAAACCGACTGCGAAGTCTGACCGGTCAGGAAGAAAGGCGCCAACGCTCTCCGGAGCAAAAAAGAGGGGTGCAAAAAAGAAGCGGGCGTCGACCAAGCGCAAGTCGACGGCGTCGAAGCGGCGGAAAAGTCCCCCCCGTAAAAAGAAAAAAACGGTTCGATCGAGGAGAAAAAGGCATAAGTCATCTTTTTTTAAAGGGTTTATGAAGGTCATGCTGATTCTGTTGCTTATTGCTGCTGTTCCGATGGGAACCTATATGATGCAGCTCTCCGATGAGATAACCACCAGTTTTGAAGGCCAGCGCTGGGCTATTCCGGCGCGGGTCTACTCCCGCTCGATGGAGCTCTATGCCGGCGCTCCGGTATCCACGCAGCGCCTTGCCGATGAGCTGAACTATCTAGGCTACCGCAAAGTCAGCCAAGCCGATACCACCGGCACCTGGGCGATGAATGGCGGGCGCTTCATGCTGCGCAGCCGTCCCTTTACCTCCTGGGACGGCGCAGAGCCCGAGCGCGCGCTGGATGTGCGCATCTCCGGCGGCAAAGTCAGCTCGGTGGCGGACCTGGTTTCGGGAAAAGAGCTCGACCTGGTGCGTCTGGAGCCACTCGAAATCGGCAGTATCTATCCGCGCGACAACGAGGACCGGGTCATACTGGCGCCGGGCGATATCCCCGATCTGCTGAAAAAAACCCTGACGACCATCGAGGACAGACGTTATTACGAGCACTTCGGCATCGATCCCCGCGGCATCACCCGGGCGGCATTTTCGACCCTGGTCAAGGGGAGGACCGAAGGCGGCAGTACCATCACCCAGCAGCTCGTCAAGAACTACTTCCTGACGCCAAGACGCGACCTCAAGCGCAAGAGCAAGGAGGCGCTGATGGCGATCATCCTCGACGCCAAGTATGACAAGGAGGATATCCTCGCTGCCTACGCCAACGAAATCTATCTCGGCCAGGATGGCAACCGCGAGATTCACGGCTTCGGCCTTGCCAGCGAGTTTTTCTTCGGCGTACCGCTGGCCGAGCTTGAACTGCACCAGGTCGCGCTGATGGTGGGGCTCATCAAGGCGCCCTCCACCTACAACCCGAGGCGTAACCCCGAAAATGCACTGAAGCGCCGCAACCTGGTGCTGGATGTACTGGCGCAGCAGGGCGTGGTCAGCGAGGGGACCGTGGCCGTGGCCAAGGAGAAGCCGCTCGGCGTGGTCGATAAAAAGCCCACCGGACAGGGTGGGCGTTTTCCGGCATTCATGGATCTGGTCAAGCGCCAGTTGCGGCGTGACTACCAGCCCGAGGATCTGACTTCGGAGGGGTTGCGTATCTTTACAACATTCGATCCCTGGGTGCAGAAGACCGCGGAAAACAATGTCCAGAAACGGCTGCAGCAGCTCGAGAAGCAGAAGGGGCTGCCGAAGGGCAAACTCGAGGTGGCGGCGGTTATCACGACGCCGCAGAATGGCGAGATCCTGGCCGTCATCGGCGGACGCCGGGCGGGCTATGCAGGTTTTAACCGTGCGCTGGATGCAACCCGCCAGATAGGGTCGCTGGTCAAGCCGGCGGTCTATCTGACCGCGTTGCAGTATCCGGACCGCTATGCGCTGTCGACGATATTGGATGACAGCAAGGTGGTGCTGCGCAATAGCGGCAGCAAGAGCTGGAGCCCGGCAAACTACGACCATAAGGATCATGGGCATGTGCCGCTGGAGAGAGCGCTGGCCAAGTCCTATAATCAGGCAACGGTGCGCCTCGGCATGGATATCGGCGTCGACCGGGTGATGACGACGTTGCATGCGCTGGGCATGAGCAGCGAACCGGACCCTCTGCCCTCCCTGCTGCTGGGCGCCGTGAATATGACGCCATTAGAGGTGACGCAGCTGTACCAGACGATCGCAGCGGGCGGTTACCGCTCTCCGCTGCGTGCAATCCGCGAGGTCATGGGACCCGATGAGAAAATATTGAAACGCTATCCGTTGACCATCAAGCGCACCATACCGGCCGGCCCCGTCTACCTGGTCTCCAGGGCGATGCAGTCTGTCGTTACCCAGGGAACAGCACGCTATCTGCTGAATGCGTTGCCGTCATCGCTGAATCTTGCCGGTAAAACAGGAACGACGGATAACCTGCGCGACAGCTGGTTTGCCGGGTTCTCCTCCGATTATGTCACTGTGGTGTGGGTTGGACGCGATGACAACAAGCCGGCCGGACTCTCCGGCTCCAGCGGGGCCTTGCGCGTGTGGGCGGATATGATGAAGCCGTTGAATCCATCGCCGCTGGATCTGGTTGTTCCCGGAACTATCGAGATGGCCAGAGTCGACCCTGGCAGCGGTATGCTGTTCAATCCCTACTGCGGCGGCAAGGGGGGTGGCGTTGACAAGCCGTTTCTGAGGGGCTATACACCCTACCAGGAGGCCTCCTGCGGCTCTGACCACCTGTTGGCGCCATCCCGTGCGTCCAGCCAGAGAGGGCAGCCCGGAAGGGGCTCCGGTGATGATGGTCATCCGGATTTTAATGGTAATTCATGGGATAATAGGCGCTACAGGCCGCCGCAGAAGCGGAATCAGAGCAGTGACGGCCTAGGTGGATTTCTAAGAGGTATTTTCGAGTGAAATTATTGATTGTTGCAGCACTGCTGCTATTTATAGTGCAACTGGCGGGTTGTACCAACTCCACGCCCAGGGTAAAGCCGGCGCCTGTCTATCAGCATGGAGAGCGTGTCGGTGGCGGTTCCACCAGTGCGTTGGAGATGCCAGAGGTCGGGACGGAAGGCGACGAGTATGGCGAAGAGCCGGGTGAGGAGTATCGGGTCAGCGAACTTCAGAGCGAGGTGCCGCAGGCGCCGACGTCAGCACCTGTCACAGAACCCGCCGACGGCCCATCACTCGCCGGAGGAGAGCAGGTTGCCTATGCAGGCAGCTCCGGTTCGGACGCATCCATGGGAAAGGCGGCGAACTCCCTGCTTCAGAAGGCCGAGGCCCAGCAGCAGGCCGGTGATCTAAATGGCGCAGCCTCGACACTGGAGCGCGCGGTGGGCATCGAAGCGCGCAACCCGGTGTTGTGGAACCGCCTGGCAAACGTACGCCTGCAGCAGGGACACAACGATCTGGCGGTCGAATTCGCTTCAAAGTCGAGTGAATTCGCGGGTTCTGACGAGAATCTGAAGCACAATAACAGCCAGATTATCGACATGGCCAAAGCGGCCCAATAACGATGTTGCCACGGATCTTCCGCGGCCAGGTGATGCATGCCGCTTAATCTACTCGACCTGGATCGCAGCGGACTCGAGTCACTCTGTGTGGAGCTTGGTTTCAAGGCTTACCAGGGACGTAATCTGCTGAAGTGGATTCACAAGCATGGCGTGGTCGATTTTGACGCCATGACGGATCTGCCCAAACGGCTGCGGGAGGCGCTTCGGCAGCAGACGGAGATCCGTCTGCCAACGATCGTGTTCGAGCAGCCCTCTCTCGATGGCACGACCAAATGGCTGTTTGAAATCGAGGGCGGGCAGCGCATCGAAACGGTCTTTATCCCGGAAGAGAACCGTGGCACATTATGCGTCTCCTCCCAGGTCGGCTGCGCACTGGACTGCTCATTCTGTTCGACTGCCCAACAGGGCTTCAACCGCAACCTGGCGGTCGGTGAGATCATCGGCCAGCTCTGGTCGGCTGTCCATCTGCTGGACGAAGGGCAGAGTGTGACGAATGTGGTCATGATGGGAATGGGCGAGCCGCTGGCGAATTTCGACGCGGTGGTCTCGGCCATGGATATCATGCAGGATGACCTGGCCTATCTCCTCTCCAAGCACAAGGTGACTCTCAGCACCTCGGGTATCGTTCCTGCGCTGAAGTCGCTGCGCCAGGCGACGGATGTCTGCCTCGCTGTCTCGCTGCACGCCGCTGAAAACAGCTTGCGTGATGAACTGGTGCCCATCAATAAAAAATATCCGCTGGAGCAGTTGATTCCCGCCTGCAGGGAGTACATCAGGGGGGACAAGAGGCGCAAGATTACCTGGGAGTACGTGATGCTGGATGGTGTCAATGACAGCAACCGCGATGCCCGGGCATTGATCAGGCTGCTCGAAGGCATTCCCTCGAAGATCAACCTGATTCCCTTCAACCCGTTTCCGGGAACCGCTTATCGCTGCTCTCCGCCGGAGCGTATCGAGGAGTTCCGGCAACGCTTGAGACGCTCTGGTCTGATTGCAACCACGCGCAAAACCCGGGGAAACGATATCGATGCCGCATGCGGACAGCTGGTTGGCAAGGTGAGTGACCGCAGCCGCCGCCGGCTGCAGACGGGTTTGCGGGATAGCGATGTGATGAACGCGGGAAAGGCAGCGACATGATGATCCGCCTGTTGCTCGTGTCGCTGCCGCTGGTGCTGGCAGCCTGCGTCACCACAGGCGGCAGAGACCCGGCCTCGAACATGATCCGGCATGCGAATGACAGCCCGGCCGAGGCGCATGTCAGAATTGCCAAGGGCTATCTTGAGCAGGGACAGATGGCTTTTGCCCTGGACAAGGCGCAGGAGGCGGTGCGCATCGATCGCAACCATATCGAGGCGCAGGTTGTTCTGGCGTTGATCTACCAGCGGATGAACAACGCGCAGTTGGCTGCAAAACACTATACCAGGGCCAAGAAGCTGGCTCCAAACGATCCATTGGTGGCAAATGCCTATGGCACGTTTCTGTGCACACAACGGCGCTACGCGGAGGCGGGCGCCGAATTTGACCAGGCGGCGACAAGCGTCATGAATACCTCGCCGTGGGTTGCCTCGACCAATGCCGGCCTGTGTCTGGAAAAGCATGGCCGCTATACAGAGGCTGCGGCCCGCATGCGCCAGGCGCTGCAGCAAAACCCGGACTATATCCCGGCGCAGAAAGGCCTTAAAAGACTAGGGAAACTCTGATTGAAACGCAATAGTGCGTCATTGCGAGCGAAGCGAAGCAATCTCGTGTTTATCAATCAAAAACTTAGAGATGATAAATTACATCCTTGTAATTTACCCTTCGGGTCGCGCCGCTTGGCGCGTTCAATTTTGCTCGGAGCAAAATTAGTGCTTCGTCGCTACGCTCCTCGCAATGCGATTCGATCAGAGCCTCCCTGGGAACACATTGAAACACTGAATGAATGATGGGATCTGCAACAAATGACAGAGATTGATCAGGAAGAGAGCAACACTCCGGTGAATGAAACGGCTGGCTCGCTATTGAAGGCAGCGCGTGAAATGGCGGGAATGTCGCTTGAGCAGGCAGCGGAAAAAATGCACCTGCTCAAGGAGATGGTCGTCGCACTGGAGGAGGACGACACTTCCAATCTGCCATCACGCGTCTTCACGCTGGGCTATTTGAAAAACTACGCCCGCATCCTCGAGGTGCCTGAGTCTCGCATCATGGAGTTGGTCGGGGACGGGGGTGGCGAAGTTGAGGAGATTAGAAGCCTGCAGCAGCCTCATGCACCGCAGATCCGAAGCCGCGTCCGGCAGCCGGGCCATAATGGACGGTATCTGTTCAAGGCGTTGTCGTGGTTGATCGTGATCTCAATCCTGGCGCTGCTGGTTCTCTGGTGGCGAGGTGCCATCACACTGCCTGAACTGGACAAACTGTCGCTTCCCTCGCTCAGCGGCGGGCGGGAGAGTGCCGGGGAAGCGATCAACGAGAGTATGGATGAGAGTCGTGGCGGGGATTCCGAGACGCTCACCCTCTCCCTTGGTGATATTTCTGCTGCGCAGGATGAAACTGAAACGGCTACAGTTATAGAAACAGAATCAACAACAGATGCACCGGTCGAGGTGGTTGCAGAGACAGCTTCCGCGCCGCAAAACCCGACTGCAGATGAAAACCGCATCGAGTTGTCGCTGGAGCCAGTCGACAGCAGCGGGGAGTCTGAAGATGAGCAGAGCGGCGCAGAAGCCGAAGATGCATCAGCAACAGATTCCGCGGTCGCAGATTCCTCTACGGCAGTGGGGGAAAAAGAGTTAGATATCGCTGTTGTCACTACACCTGAGACCACTGTAGAGGAGTCGTCTGGCGGCGGGCAGAAGATCACGCTCGATTTCGGCGCTGTCAGCTGGGTGAATGTCAGTGACGCCGATCAAAAGAGCGTGCTGTTCGGCGACATGGCTGCCGGCTCCAGCAAAACGCTCGAGGGTAAGGCACCTTTTACCTTCGTACTGGGAAATGCCGCTCATGTACGCGTCTCCGTCGATGGCCGTCCCTATGACATCGCACCCCATATCAGGGGAGGGGTTGCGCGTTTTGTCCTCGGAGAGGCTGCTGCAGCTGGCGACGAATGAAAAAGATCCAGTCAATTCGCGGCATGCACGATATCCTGCCGGGCGAGTCCCCGCTGTGGCAGTTTGTCGAGGAGAGCGCGAAATCGGTGTTTGACAGCTTTGGCTATCAACAGATCCGCACCCCGGTCATGGAGCAGAGCACCCTCTTTCATCGCGCCATCGGCGAGGTCACAGACATCGTTGAAAAAGAGATGTACAGCTTCGATGACCGCAATGGCGACAGCCTGACGCTGCGGCCGGAGGGGACCGCGGGAGTCGTTCGGGCCTGCATCGAACATGGGCTGCTGCACAATCAGATTCAGCGTTTATGGTACCAGGGTGCGATGTTTCGCCACGAACGTCCGCAACAGGGGCGCTACCGGCAGTTTCACCAGATGGGCGTCGAGGCCCTCGGCATGCAGGGGCCGGATATCGACCTGGAGATTCTGCTGATGACCGCCGCCTTATGGCGCGAGCTGGGCCTTGAAGGGGCCGAGCTGCAGTTGAATACCCTGGGTACGCCGCAGGAGCGGGCGGTGTACCGCCAGCAGCTGGTTGATTTTCTGTCACGCCACAGCGAGAGTCTCGACGAGGACAGCCGTCGCCGTCTCGGCAGCAACCCCCTGCGGGTGCTGGATTCCAAAAATCCTGAAGTTCAGCAGGTCGTCAGTGAGGCCCCTGTGCTGATGGAGTATCTGGGTGATGCATCGCTGCATCATTTTGAAACGATCTGTGATGGTCTGCAGGAGGCCGGTATAGGCTATACTGTCAATCCACGGCTGGTGCGCGGGCTAGACTACTATGTGCTCACGGTCTTTGAGTGGGTCAGTGATCGCCTTGGCGCGCAGGGAACCATCTGTGCAGGCGGCCGCTATGACGGCCTTGTCGAACAGCTTGGCGGCAGATCCGTAGCGGCTGTCGGCTTCGGCATGGGCGTGGAGCGGATCATCTCGCTGCTGCAGGAGAACTCGCCCGTTGACGGCGAGAGGCAGGCTGACATCTACTTTGTCGCCTCTGGTGGCACTGAAATCAGGGCGCAGCTGATTGCAGACAGGCTGCGTCAGCAGATGGCGGATGTGCGGATCCTGGTGAACTGCGGCGGCGGCAGTTTTAAATCGCAGTTCAAAAAAGCGGATCGCAGCGGCGCCGTTGCAGCCCTGATCCTTGGCGAGGATGAGCTGCAGCGCGGCTTGGTCGGCGTCAAAAGCCTGCGCCTGGATGCAGGGCAGCAGGAGGTATTGATTGATGAATTATCGAATTATCTGGAAGGTTTGATCCAATGAATGAGATGTTGAGTGACGACGAACAGGTCGAACGCCTGAAAACCTGGTGGAAAGAGAATGGCAACTCGATTATTGCCGGTGTTGTGATTGGTCTCGGTGGTTTCTTTGCCTGGCAATGGTGGGGCGGCTACCAGGACAAGCTGGCGGGAGAGGGCGCCGAGGCTTACGAACAGTTTGCGCAGGCGGCGTTGGATGAAGACACTAAAAAAACCGATGATGCGCTGGCGCAGTTGCAGTCGAACTACGGCGATACCAGTTACTATGGGTTTGCCGCCATGGAGCTGGCCAGGCAGCAGGTGAGCGCCGGCTCTCTGGACGCCGCCGAAAAGACCCTGCAAGACCTGCTGAAACAGCCGGGTGACGATGCCATGAAGGCGCTGCTGCAGACCCGCCTTGCGCGTCTGTTGGTGGCGCAGCAAAGGTTTGATGCAGCGGCGGAAGTGCTTGCTGCAGTCAGCAGCGAAGCCTATGCGGCCGAGACGGCGGCAATTCGCGGAGAGATCGCCTACCAGCAGGGGCGGCTGGAGGATGCCCGCAGTGCACTGGAGGAGGCGCAGCTGAAGGGAAACAGTGACGAGCACATCAACTACCTCCTTGAAGAGATCAGGACGCAGGTATCATCATGAAACCAATCATACCTCTGCTTATGCTTGCAGCAGCCCTTTCCGCAGGAGGCTGCAGTTTTTTGGGTTTTGAGAAGTCCGCTCTCGAAGTGGCGGAGCTGACGCCACTGTCAGCGTCGCAATCGGCCCGGGTGGTGTGGAACAATGATCTGGGCAAAGGGGCTGACGGCAAGGGGGTGACGCTGGTTGCCTCCATGGATGGCTCCACCCTCTATGTGGCGCATGTCGATGGCGAGGTGGAAGCTGTCAGCACAAGCAGCGGCGCATCGCTGTGGAAGCGTGATCTGGATGTCCAGATTGGCGGCGGCCCCGGCGTTGGTGACGGCCTGGTGATCACGGGCACGACAGAGGGTGAAGTGATTGCGCTGAGCCAGTCGAGCGGCCAGGAGAGCTGGCGTGCAACAGTCTCCACCGATATCCCTGCGGTACCGGTAGCGACGCGTGGCGTTGCCGTGGTGCATACCAATGACGGCAGGCTCTATGGCTTGGAGAGTGCAACGGGTCAGGAGCTGTGGCAGTTTCACCGTACCGCGCCGGTGCTGAGTCTGCGCGGCGCCAGCAGCCCTGTTGTCGAAGGCGGCAGCCTCTATGCCGGTCTCGACGGCGGCAAACTGGTGAAGCTGGATCTGCATACAGGTCGTCCCGAGTGGGAGACGCCGATCGCCTACGCCAGTGGCCGCACCGAGCTTGACCGTGTCGTGGATATCGACGGCCTGCTGGTGCTGGGACAGTCAGCACTCTATGTGGCGACCTACCAGGGCGATATGGCGGCGGTCAACAAGTCGGACGGCAAGGTCAAGTGGCGTACCGCCTACTCCTCCTACCAGGGCGTCATCAGCGACGGCCACACCCTCTACGCTTCCGATGCAGATGGTTATGTTGCAGCGGTCAATCCACAGCATGGAGAGATCCTGTGGCGGCAAAAGGCGCTCTCCGGACGCCGACTCTCTGCGCCGGTTTTAGCAGGCAACCTGATTGCGGTCGCGGACCTGGAGGGCTATGTCCATTGGCTCTCGCCGGATGATGGATCGATCGTTGCCCGTGTCGAGGCGGTCTCCTCCGCTGTACGCGCACCGCTCGTTGCCCAGGGCGGCATGGTCTATGTCTACGGCGACGAGGGTGAACTTGCTGCGGTGACGGCGCAGTAATGCATGCTTCCCGTCATCGCACTGGTTGGCCGTCCCAACGTCGGAAAATCAACACTCTTTAACCGTCTCACCAGGACCCGTGACGCCCTGGTTGCCGATCAGCCCGGGCTGACGCGGGATCGTCAGTATGGTATCGGCCGTCTCGGTCAATCTCCCTATGTGGTGGTCGATACGGGCGGTCTCAGCGGTGAAGCCGAAGGGATTGATCCGTTGATGGAGCAGCAGGTGTGGCAGGCGATCGACGAGGCGGATCACGTCCTGTTCCTGGTCGATGCAAGGGAGGGACGCAATGCCGGCGATGAACTGATTGCAGAGCGCTTGCGCCGCACCGGCAAGGGGATCACCCTGGCCGTCAACAAGTGTGAAAGCCTGGACAGGGACCTGGCGGTCGCTGAATTCCATGGTCTTGGCGGATTCGAACCCGCGCCGATTACCGCGGCGCATGGAAGCGGCGTCAAGTCGTTGATCGAGCGGGTGCTTGCCACCCTGCCTCCCGCGGAGCCCGGGGCTGACGAGAAACAGGGTATCCGGGTTGCCGTTGTCGGCCGTCCCAATGTGGGCAAGTCGACGCTGATCAATCGCCTGATCGGTGAGGAGCGGCTGGTTGCCTTCGACATGCCCGGCACCACCAGGGACAGCATCTCGGTCCCCTTTGAACGCAATGGTCAGCACTTCACCCTGATCGATACGGCCGGAGTCAGAAAACGCGGCCGCATCAGTGAGGCGATCGAGAAGTTCAGCGTCATCAAGACCCTGCAGGCCATCGAGGAGTCCAATGTGGTCTTGCTGCTGCTGGATGCACGGCAGGGAGTGACCGAGCAGGATACGCATCTGGCAGGCCATGTCCTCGACAGCGGTCGGGCGCTGGTGGTGGTGGTCAATAAATGGGACGGGCTCTCGCCGCCGCAGCGGGACAAAATCAAGGAGGAGCTGAAGCGGCGCCTCTACTTTCTGGATTTTGCCAGCTGGCACTTCGTCTCCGCACTGCATGGCAGCGGTGTGGGAGTGCTGCTGAAAACCGTCCAGCACGCCTATGCCAATGCCGTCAGGGAGTTCAAAACCAGCCGTCTCACCGAAATTCTCGAGAGCATCGTTGCCGAGCATCAACCGCCGATGGTGCGGGGCAGACGCATCAAGCTGCGCTATGCGCACCAGGGAGGCAAAAACCCGCCGCGCATCATCATCCATGGCAAGCAGACCGATGCGGTCCCCGCCTCGTACAGACGTTATCTGGCGAAGCGTTTCCACAAGGTTCTGCAGCTCAGCGGCACGCCGCTCAGGGTGGAGTTCCGCAGCGGCGAAAACCCCTTCGAACAGAAGCAGAAGCGCAGCAGCAGGCTGACGCCCGGGCAGCGCTACAGGATCAGGAAAAAAGGCGGCAGCGGCAGCTGAAACCAGTCGATAGCGGGCAGGTTTTGTTCAGGGTATCAGCGAAAAGTGATTGGAGCGCTGAGCGATTCAGTGAGAGAGCGTAGATCTTTCTGTGTTTCCGGGAGTTTGCTGAAAAAGAGTATTTGATGGAAACCCATGACTTTTTTCTACACCTGCTGATTATTCTCCTGACCGCCCGGTTGTTCGCGGAACTGGCGACACGGCTTCAGTCGCCTGCGGTGATTGGTGAACTGTTTGCTGGTGTCGTACTGGGGCCAAGTCTGCTGGGCTGGATCGAGCCGGTCGAGGCCATCAAGCTGATGGCGGAAATCGGCATCATCCTGTTGCTGTTTGAGGTCGGTCTGGAGACTGACGTCAAACGCCTGGCGCGCACAGGTTTGAAATCCTTCATCGTGGCAATCGCAGGCTTTGTCCTGCCGTTGGTATTCGGATTCACGCTGGGCTACTGGGTATTGGACCTGCCGTTGCTGGTGTCTCTTTTTATCGGCGGCACGCTCACGGCCACCAGTATCGGTATCACAGTGCGTGTTTTGTCTGACCTCAAGCGGCAACAGTCGCCCGAGGGACAGATTGTATTGGGGGCAGCCGTATTGGACGACGTCATGGGCGTCGTGCTGCTGGCGCTGCTCTACGAGTTCTCAATCGGCGGCGGAGTGAGCTTGATCAACGCCGGTAAAGTGCTGGTGTTCGTTGCTGCTTTTTTTGTGCTGGCGCCCGTAGCCGCCAAGTTGATCTCCTTGATCATCAAGCATTTCGATGAGGTCAGCGTGATCCCGGGGCTGCTCCCTACTACGATCGTGTCACTGGTGCTGTTCTTCGCCTGGTTGGCGAATGCCCTGGGGGCGCCCGAACTGCTTGGCGGCTTTGCCGCGGGCCTGGCTCTCTCGAGGCGTTTTTTTCTGCCACTGGGTATTGCACTGCATACCAATGAGCGATTCGCGCACCGCATCGAAGAGCAGATGAAGCCCATCATCCAGATGTTTACGCCGATATTCTTCGTATTTGTGGGACTCTCCCTCAACCTGCGTGAGATCGACTGGGGATCGCCCTTTATCTGGGGATTTTCGCTGACCCTGCTGGTGGCGGCGATTGTCGGCAAACTCGTGGGCGCATTTCTTATCAGGGAGCCATGGGCTGCACGCTGGGTGATCGGTATGGCCATGATTCCCCGTGGTGAGGTCGGCCTCATTTTTGCCGAATTGGGAAGAGTCGGCGGCATATTCAGCAATGAAATCTACGCGGGCATGGTCATAGTAATCGCCCTCACCACCCTGATGCCGCCCTTTATCATGAAGTGGTTCTATGGTCGTTACGGTGATCGTCTGCAGCCTGTGGATGAGGGTGACTGATCTGGAAATCCATGGCCGGGCGGTAGAATAGACCAGCCGATTGAAAACAACAGTGAACTGCCCCGTGTTTCCCGGAGACTGTTTTGTAAGGCGTCATGCAGAAGAGCGTCACTATGGCATGATATGGAAATACCAGGAGTAGAACCCTGCCCAGCAACCAGATCATCCCGCCACCCAGCAGGGCGCCTGAGAGTGCGTACAGGCAGGCAACCAGTGCATGTTGACCTGGTCCACGTTTTAGATGACTCTGGCGGCGGCAGTCCAGCCATTGCTTTGTTTGAGGATAGTGTCTGTAGGGTAATAACCCTACAGACATTCTTATTTCTGCACCTTACACTTCATCGACAAAGCCATAAAAATAATGTATAGACATTTGTAAGAAGTTACCGCTTCACTTTTGTAACGCATTGATAACAAAGAACTAAATGACTTTATTCGGTCCCATTTGATCTAAAGGAGACCTCCAGTGACACCTGATAATTGTAACCCTACTCGACCATCCGGTCGATGTGGAAATGTTGTCAGAAACTTGCTTCTGCACTGGGTTGTGGTCATGAAAACACTGTCCAGATGAAAGGAGTAAAAAAATGAAAAAGATACAAATCAAGTTTTTTGGAGCCCTTTTATTCCTCTCCGCACTGTTTGTGCCGATGACGGCATCGGCGGAGGTTGTCGAGGAGTGGGCCCAACGCTACGACGGAGGCAGCTCGATTGAGTGAACAGAACCAAAAACGAGGGTTTCAATCATGAGACAAAGGGAGTTGGCGGCAACACCATCAATGGCGGCTGTTCGATTCAGGCTTGCCGTTCTCGTCACCGTCATCATCACTTTTTTCATCTGACCTGTATTGGCCATGACGGCAACAGTTTCACGAACGGCTACTGTATGGACGGAGTCAGGTCCAGTCGAAGTGGTGGTAGAGGGGTGTACACATAGTCAGCATAATCAAGCTGATATCTTATTGGTGCTCCCCCCTCAATTGGTCAGTCGGTAAAACAACAATACTACTTTCAACCAACAAAGGAGTCACACTGATGATAGTCAAAGAGAGATTTGTACAAAAGTTCTATATTTTTGCGGTGCTTTTATATTCATCCGTAGGTTTATGGGCTGTGCCGGTAAACAGCTATGCGATGATGGAGGACGAGGACCACGCAGAACATATGCGGGTTCTTAATCTGGCCAGTGATGAGGCAGCTACCTATATAAGCGTAAAAAGTGGCGCCTGGGAAGATTCCGCGACGTGGGGCGGTAATGCCCCGGATGACGGCGCGCGGGTGATTATTGCCGAGGGTCACGAGGTCGAGGTCAGGTCAAAACTCGAGCCAGCAATCAGAACCCTGCGTGTGGACGGAAAATTATCCTTTGATCCGGCGCAAGATACAGAAATTACCTTTGACACACTTGTGGTCAATATGTCGGGCACCCTTGAAATCGGCTCCGAAGGCCAACCCATTCAAAATAACAAAACGGCCCGGCTGATTGTCTCCGATTATCAGTCGGAGGGGTTTGAAGTTTCGGATCCTCTATCCCCGGATTATGACCCGGCCAAATTGGGGTTAGGCATCATCAGCATGGGAGCAGTGCAGATGTTTGGCCAGGAAAAGACCCCTTTTGTCTCGATCGGTGAATTAGTCCAAGGCACCACAGCCATTATGCTGGATGAGACGCCTGACGGTTGGAAGGCGGGAGATAAAATTGTCATCACCAATGGGTATGGCAAGCATGAAAATGAAGAGGTGCGTAGTATAGGTAGTATAGAGGGTATTAGTGGCGATGTTCTGACGCTCAATGAACCCTTGGCTTATGAACATGTAGTTTCCAAATCACTTATGACGGCCCCTACCTTTGATATGCATGTGCTTAATATGGAGCGCAATATTAAAATCGAAACTACCGAATCCGGACGAGCCGGTACCCCAACGACTTCCACGTCCCGCAGTGACCGGGGCAAAGAAACTTTTGAAAACCGGGGACACATCATGTTGATGGGCAGTGAGAATGTTTCCATCAACTATGTGGAGTTAGGGCATCTTGGCCGCAGCTCAAAACAA
>JBDLII010000017.1:0-22748 GCA_039714995.1 Pseudomonadota bacterium | reverse complement strand
GAGTTGCTTGACAGCTGGAGAAGAGAGCTCGCCGCACCTGCGCCTGTGGCGCAGTGGCAGCATAGGGTCAACCGCATGATCGACCAGCTGCTGCTGCCTGACGAAGATGATGAACAGGTGCTCAGGAGTGTCAGGGATGCGCTGGACAAACTGGTCGGGCAGGCGACAGCGGCAGGATTTGACGGTGAACTGGATGCGTCCGTGCTGCGCCAGCATCTGGCTTCACAGGTTGGAAGCGACTCGGGTTCACGGCGATTCCTGACCGGCAGGGTCACTTTCTGCAACATGGTGCCGATGCGCTCCATTCCGTTTCGCGTCGTCTGCCTGCTGGGCATGAATGACTCGGCCTATCCGCGCATCGATCAGCCGCTTGGATTTGATCTGATTGCCGGGCATCCGCGCAAGGGGGATCGCTCCCGGCGCGAGGATGACCGCTATCTCTTTCTCGAGTCGCTGCTCTCCGCGCGCGAGGTGCTCCATATCAGCTATGTCGGCAACAGTCAGCAGGATAACAGCGCCATGCTGCCTTCGGTCGTCGTCTCCGAACTGCTCGACTATGTGGAGCAGGGGTATCAGCTGGCCGATGGCGAAATGGGTCGGCACTTGCTGACAGAGCATCCGCTGCAGCCATTCAGCGAGCGCAATTTCGGGCTGGGGAGTTATGCCGCGGAGTGGCTTGAGCGCGGCGATGGGCGGCAGCAATTTTTTGATGAAGCAGTGAATTTGCCACCCGAGCCGCCGGAGGTGATCGAGCTGCACGACCTGAAACGTTTTTTTGACAACCCCTCGCGCCATTTCCTGGAGCAGCTGGGCATTGCAAATGCCGAATATGATGAAGCACTGGAGGAGAGCGAACTGTTCGAGCTGGACAACCTCGAAGCCTACCAGTTGAAAGTCGAGGTGTTGTCCGGGCTGCTTGATGAACGTGACACCGGGCATGGCTATCTCCTCGCCAAGGGACGGGGTGAGCTTCCACATGGCAGTTTCGGTGAGCTCGTTTTTGCCCAGGCAACCGCGAAGCTCGAGGAGTTTTCACGGCAGATTCTGCCGCTGCTGGAACGCAGGGACGAGCCCGTGGATGTCAGAGTCGATGTGGGAGAAACGGAGATCAATGGCAGGTTGTCGACGCTTGTTGATGGCGGCCTCTTCAGCTACCGGCCGGCTGACCTGAAGGCGAAGGACCAGTTGAGGCTGTGGATCGACCATCTCGCGCTCTGTGCCCATGGCAGGGGCGGCCGCAGTGTTCACATGACACCCGACGGCAATTTTGTGCTGGAGGCGGTGAAGCAGAAGGATGCCGTATCACAGCTTTCCTGGCTGGCGTCACGTTATCGCGAAGGCCACAGCATGCCGCTGCCACTCTATCCGACCACTTCACTGGCATATGCAGAAAAAATTGCAGACGGGAAAGATGAAAACGTAGCGCTTTCGGCTGCCAGGAGAAAATGGGAGGATGGATACTACCCGGGGGAGGGCAGTGACCCCTGGTTCGAGCAGGCCATGCGTGGGCGTGATCCACTGGATGCACAATTTCAGCGGATTGCAGAAGAGGTGCTTGTTCCCATGTTGAATGCCGCCGGCAAGGATTGACTGCAGATGGAAAAACTGATTCTCGACAGCTTCCCGCTCGATGGCATCCGTCTGATCGAGGCCAGCGCAGGCACCGGTAAAACCTATACCATCTCCGCCCTCTATCTGCGGCTCCTGATCGAAACAGAGTTGAGTGTCAACAGTATCCTGGTGGTGACATTTACCGAGGCCGCGACCCAGGAGCTGCGCGATCGCATCCGCTCCCGTATCCATCATGCACTGCTGTGGCTGGAGGGACGCAGTGATGATACTGATCTGCCGGAACTGCTGGGAGCACATAAAGGCGACACGGATGTCATCGGGCAGCTGCGTGATGCACTCACCTGCATGGATGAGGCGGCGATTTTCACCATTCACGGTTTTTGTCAGCGCACCCTGACCGAGAGTGCATTCGAGAGTGGTGTGCTCTTTGATACCGAGTTCATCACCGACGAATCGCTGCTGCGGCAGCAGGCGGCCAGGGATTTCTGGCGCAACCACTTTGCCGGCGTCTCATCCCGGCAGGCGAAATGGCTCATCGAGCAGTGGAAAAATCCAGACGCCCTGTTGAGTGATGTCACTGTGCTGGTCGATCATCCGCAAGTGGTGCTGCAGCCGGAGGTGGAGAGGGAGACAGTCGAGAGGCTGGAGCAGCAGCGCAGCAGCTGCTTTGATGCGTTGCGTGAACTCTGGCATAAGGATCATGCCGAGGTGACTGATCTGCTGGAGTCTTCGAAAGCGCTGGGCCGGGCGGAAGCGACCTACAGGAAAGACAAGCTTGAGATTGCGTTGTCATCACTTGCTGAGGTAATTGAGACAGCGCTTGATCCCTATCTGCTGCCTGACGGATTCGAGTTGTTTACAACGGGCAAGCTCGAGAATTCAGTGAAAAAGAATCAAGTGGCTCCTTCGCATGTGCTTTTTAAAAAAGCTCAGCATCTATTTGATATATCAGACAAATTAGAGCGATATCGACGGGCTTTTTTGCTGCAGGAGGCCGCCTGTGCCATTCGCGCCTCTATCGACAGGAACAAGTCGCAGCAGCGGGTGCTCTTTTTTGACGATCTTCTTAACAAGCTGGACCGGGCCCTGCAGGGCGAGGGCAGGGAGAGGCTCATCGAACGTATCAGGAAGCGCTATCCGCTGGCCATGATCGACGAGTTCCAGGACACGGACCCGGTGCAGTACCGCATCTTCAGCACCATCTACAGGGGGTGTCCTGATTGCGGCCTCTTCATGATCGGCGATCCCAAGCAGGCGATCTACAGCTTTCGCGGTGCTGACATCTTCACCTATATGCAGGCGCGACAGGATACCGAGGCGCAGGCGGGACACTTTACGCTGGGCGTCAACTGGCGGTCACACTCAAACCTCGTCGGCATCATCAACCGGCTGTTCAAGCGTGCGGACAGCCCCTTTATCTATGACGAGGATATCGCCTTTCACGAGGTGGAGCCGGCAGGCGATAGAGGCTCGGCTGACAAGAAAGTGCTGACGATTGACGGCGCCGAAGTCGAGCCCCTGGTCAGCTGGTTCGTGCCGCTCGATGCCGGCAACAAGCATGGCGGAACGATCACGAAGAAGTGGGCCGGAGAATATGTCGCGGATGGCTGCGCCGGAGAGGTTGCGCAGCTGCTGAATCTTGGCGTGGAGAGGCGTGCACTGCTCGGTGAAACTCCGCTGGCTGCGCGGGATATTGCGATACTGGTGAGAAACCGCTACGAGGCGGATGCTATTCGTCAGGCGCTTGTCCTGGCCGGTGTCAACAGCATCACCATCAGCCGCGACTCTGTCTTTGCGACTGACGAGGCGCGTGATCTCAGTCACTTGCTGCGCGCCGTTGCTGCGCCGGGAAATGCAGTGCTGCTGCGCACGGCACTGGCGACACGCCTGCTGGGCTGGAGTGCGCGACGCATCCATGATCTGGGTCAGGACGAGGATGGCTGGGAGGCGAAGGCGGCGGCTTTTCACGGCTATCATGCGCTCTGGCGTGAGCATGGCTTCATGCAAATGCTCTATGAACTGCTGCGCAGAGAGGGCGTCATCAGCACGCTGCTGGCGCTTCCCAATGGTGAGCGGCACATGACAAATGTAATGCAACTTGCTGAATTAACACAGGTTACATCACGCAGTTATCCCGGAATTGAAAACCTGCTGCGGTGGCTGTCCGATGAGCGCCAGCTTGCCGGAGAGGGTGACTGCAGCGAAGAGCAGCAGCTGCGCCTGGAGAGCGATGAAAATCTGGTGCAGATCGTCACCATCCACAAGAGCAAGGGGATGCAGTATCCGCTGGTGTTCCTGCCCTTTATCTGGTCTTCAAGGAAAACCACTGACAAGGGCATCATCGAGTTTCATGATGAGCATAGCCACCGACTGCATGCAGACCTGGGTTCCGAGCAGCGCGACGCGCATATTCAGCTGGCGGAGCGTGAACGCCTTGCCGAGGATCTGCGTCTGCTCTACGTGGCACTGACGCGGGCGCAGCAGCGCTGCTACTTCTCGTGGGGGAAGTTTAACGGCGCTGCCGAATCGGCCATGGCCTGGCTGCTGCACCAGTCGCAACCTGCTGCGGATGAGCCGCCGGAGAGCAACATGGCGGAACTCGACAATGCTGCGATCCGCTCAGCGCTGCTCTCGCTGAATCAAACAAGAGCGCCTGATGATGAAGACGGCGACGGGGTGAGGCTGCTGGTTACCGAACTGCCCGAAAGAGCTGTCGGCTTCGATGAGAGGTTGGAAAGCACGACGCGTCCGCAGGCGCTTGAGTTTTGCGGCAAGGTCGAGCAGCGCTGGCAGCTGACCAGCTTCAGTGCGCTCTCCGGCAGTATCAGACACGAGTATCGCATCGAGATTCCGGACTTCGATCCGCAGGACGCGGTACAGGCTGCAACGCCGCAGCCTGAGTCAGGCGCGCTGTCGCGGTTTACCTTTCCCCGCGGTGCCCGTGCCGGTGAATGTCTGCACGGCATGCTCGAAGAGATCGACTTTACGCAAGCCGAAAGCGCGCAGTTGGAGGCAGTGGCGGCGCGCAAGCTGGAGCAGTATGGATTCGACAGCAAGTGGTGCGCGGTCGTCTGCGACTGGATGCAGGCGATCCTCGATACCCCTCTTGATCCCGATGACGCCTTGAGGCTGCGCATGCTCGCCGGGCGGCAGCGCATTACCGAGATGGAGTTCCACTATCCGCTGAACCAGCTGAGCGCTGATGGCCTCAATGGCCTGTTGAGAGAGATGCGCAGCTATCGCTCCGAGCAACCGCGGCTCGGTTTCAATCGGGTGGATGGGATGATGAAGGGTTTTATCGACCTGGTCTTCGAGCACCAGGGGCGCTTCTATGTCGCTGACTACAAAAGCAACCACCTTGGCCACAGCTTCGAAGACTACCAGCAGGCAGCCTTGATGCAGGCGATCGGTGAACATCGCTATGATCTGCAATACCTGATCTATACGGTAGCGCTGCACCGCTATCTGCAGCAGCGCCTGTCCGGCTATGACTACGAGACACACTTCGGCGGCGTCTACTACCTCTTTCTCAGGGGGATGGATCCACACCACGGGGCAGAGCGGGGCATCTACTACGACCGGCCGGAGTCAGCACTGATCGACAGGCTGGATGGGCTGTTTGCCGGGGAGAGCCCTGATGTTTGATGAATTGCAAAGAGGCTACCGTCATCGCGGTCGGAAGACCGCTCCTACAGGTTGTATCAAGAACTGGTGCAGGAGCGATCTTCTGGCCGCGATAGTCTGCGGAATTGAACAGCCGCTTCTGGCTGACGAGCCAGGAGAGTGAATGATGTTTGACGACCTGAAAACTGCCGCCAGCCTCGGCCTGCTGAGTCATCTCGATATCTACTTCGCCAGGGAGCTCTTCAGGCTCGATGGAAGCAGTAACGAGCAGTTGATGCTGCCGGCAGCGCTCGCCAGCCATGCAATCAGCGCTGGCGACGTCTGCGTCGATCTGAAGGCCGTCGCAGGAACCCGCTTGAAAGATGTCCGCCTCTCAACCGAATTTCACCTTGAGATCCCGTCACTGGAGCTCCTCAAAAAGGCTCTGCGACTCAGCAGTGTGGTGGCTCCGCCGGGAGAGACTGCACCACTGATCCTCGATGCGCAGGAGCGTCTCTACCTGGGACGTTACTGGTGGTTTGAAAAGCAGGTTGCGGACGCCTTGCTGGCGCGCGCAGTCCTGCTGGAGCCTGGGGAGGCCGATATTGACCGGTTGAGCCAGGGGCTGCAGCGCTTGTTTCCCGGTGGGGATGCTGACACTGACTGGCAGAAGGTGGCTGCTGCCGTGGCTGCTTTACGCCGCTTCAGCATCATCTCCGGCGGTCCCGGCACCGGTAAGACGCACACCGTGACGACGATCCTGGCGCTGCTGCTCGAGCAATCCACAGAGCCGGGGCTGCACATCGCCCTGGCGGCGCCTACCGGCAAGGCCGCGGCGCGTCTGAGTGAATCAATCCGCAACACCAAGCCGGGAATCGCATGCAGCGACATGATCCGCCCGCTGATTCCGGAGGAGGCAGTAACGATCCATCGCCTGCTGGGTATCCGTCCCGGCCAGGAGCAGCCTCGCTACCACAGGGAGCATCCGCTGCCGGTCGATTTGCTGGTGGTCGACGAGGCCTCGATGATCGATCTGCCGTTGATGGCGCGCCTGCTGGCGGCGCTGCCCGGTCACGCCCGCCTGATCCTGCTCGGCGACAAGGACCAGCTGGCGTCGGTCGAGGCGGGCAGCATCTTCGCCGATATCTGCGGCAGAGGCGGCGAGACTTGCTACAGTGAGGAGTTTATCCAACTGCTGCGGCATGCGACTGGTGAACAGCTGACGCCAGGGCCGGAGAGCAGTTGCTTCGGCGACAGCATCGCGCTGCTGCACAAGAGCTACCGCTTCTCTGGAGAGGAGGGGATAGGCCGGCTCGCCGCGGCAGTCAACCGGGGAGACAGTGATGCGGTCGTACAGCTGTTCGAGCAGGGACTGGATGATATCGCCTTCTGCACGCCTGCTGCCGATAGCATCGCTTCCGCGCTGAAAAGCAGGGTGCTGCAGGCCTATGCAGCGTGTTTCAGGGCCAGGGGGCCACGAGAGGCGCTGCAGGAGTTCAACGCCTTTCGCATCCTTTGCGCCGTCAGAAAGGGGCCGGCCGGTGTCGAGCAGGTCAATCAAACCATTGAACAGCTGCTGCGCGCACAGGGATTGATCCAGGGAGAGGCACTGCACTACCGCGGACGCCTGCTGATGGTGACGCGCAACGACTACAGCATCGGCCTGTTCAATGGCGATATCGGCATCCTCTGGCCGGACCCTGAGGCAGATAACAGCCTGCGCGCCTGGTTCATACTGCCGGATGGTTCGACAAAACGGATCCTCCCCAGCCGTCTGCCGCAGCATGAGACGGCCTATGCCATGACGGTGCACAAATCCCAGGGTTCGGAGTTCGATGAGGTCGTTCTGCTGCTGCCGTATGAGGAGGTCAGCGTCGTCTCGCGTGAGCTTCTCTACACCGGCATCACCCGCGCAAAGCGCAAGGCCGAGGTGTGGGGCAGCGAGGTGATCCTGCGCAAAGCGGTCGAGAACCGGGTCACGCGCGTCAGCGGCTTGAGTGAAAGGCTGCATGGTGGAGAGGATGAATAGTCAGCTCATCCTTGAACCATCTTCGGGCTGGCGATACTATCTTGCTAAGTCTACACAGAGTGGAATGCTACTTACTGAAGTCCAATATCACCGTCATCCCGGCAAAGGCCGTGATCCATGCCTGCAAATTGCCGTCATTTTCCTGGATTATTCGCTTCGCTCACCCTTCGGGCCGCCCGTTGGGCGTTCAAAGTGCAAGCACTTTAGTCCGGCCTGCGCCGGAATGACGAATAACTTGGCTGAAGGGGATTTTTCAGTATATCTTGGTGCCACCCTGCTCAGGGTGCTGTTTCAGCGGAAAGAGGTAGAGCTATGAACGTAAAACTTGGCCAGACATTGATCATCGTCGGCATGGCGCTGGTAGCGATTGTCTTCGTCAAACTGATGTATGACATGAACGCGAACATGACCGAGATGACGGGCTATATCGGCTCGCTCTCACGGGATGTCGCGACCATGTCCAAGGATGTCGCGACCATGTCCAGGGATGTGGCAGTCATGTCCGGGGATGTCACGGCGATGAATTCAAGCGTGGACCGGATGGCGAACAACGTCGCCGATATGAACCAGAGCATTCTCCGCATCGAGGACAGCATGCAGGGCATGGGGCGGGCGATCACCCACGGTAGCGAGCAGTTCCAGCAGTGGAATCCGGCGGAGATGATGAGAGGGGTGTTCCCTGATGGCGGGAGGTCTTCACGCTAAGGAAACTCTGATCGAATGTCATTTCGAGCAAAGCGAGAAATCTTGAAATCCGTAATCTATTGATATTCAATAGCATAAGATTTCTCCCTCCGGTCGAAATGACATGAAAGAGGATTTATTCAGCGCGTAGGGCGCTATAACCTAAGGGCATTGCGCCGTATGGAAAGGAGCGATGCACCTCGCTTTTTACAACCTGACTTACTGGTTCAGGCTTTGCCAGGTTAGGATATTGAACAGCAAATACCCCCTGCAGCAGCAATAGGCTACAACCATGTCCCAGGGCCCAGCATCCGCCGAGCAATCCGACAAAGCGAAGGCTGCCTCAGTCGTTTCGCGCCTGCTGGTGATGCCGCTGGCAACCGCTGTACTGTTCCTGCTTGCCCACAGCCTGCTGGACTCCTCCTGCTGGATCCTGTTCTTCATGGCCGCCATCATCGCCTGGCCGATCTGGCACTATCAGCAGGAGTATCTCCTGTTCCAGCGGCGGGCGATTCTGGAGCGGGCGACCACCGCAGACAGTGACATCCGCCGCCTGCTATGGGCTGGCCGCCTGACCCGCACTCTGCAGGTCTTCGTCGCCCTGGCATGGGCCTTTGTGCTACTCGGCTTCAGCGCCCTGCTGAAACCGCAGCACTGGTGGCTGTTGGCCGCCGATGTGCTGCTGCTGGCCCTGATGGTCGGCCCGATACGGCGACGCATGGCAAAGCAGATACGGGAACAGCAACTGGGGGTGCTGGTGCGGCGCTGGCCTCTGCTGCTGCTCAATCTGCTGTTGCTGAGCGTCGGCTTTCTGCTGGTGGATTTCTTTGTGGTCGCGGTCGCCGATACCCGCGACATGGCCTGGTACAAGGTTGCCGAGACCGCCTTCAGCGAGCAGTTCTCGATGGCCGCCTGTCCGCTGTCCGGTTACCTGGTCGGCCTGCTGGCCACCGGTGCACAACTCACCTCGCACCTGTCACAGATCGTCATTCCAAAACTGCCCGATGTGCAACTGCGGCTTGCCGCCTGGGGCCTTTTTCTGCTCCAGGCAGGCATCTTCGCCTACGCCTTCAGCCGCTTTCAACTGGGCATTGTCGCTCTGCTCGATGCGCGCAAACTGCGTCTGGAGACCCTCACCGGCAAAGGCAGTTTTTCCAAGGCCTTTGTGATCACGATACTGATCCTGGCCATCCCCTATTTGTACGCCGCGTTCAAACTTCAGGGCTTCGACCCGCAGGAGCTGCAGCGTGAGGCGCAAAGAGTGCTCAGTTGGACCAACCCCTGTAAACCGGACCAGGCAGCACTGGACCAACTCGGGCAGCAATTCGACAGTGACATAGAGAGCGCCCGCGCCGATTCGAAGCGTGATGCCGGGCAGCGGGTAAACGCCGACCTGGAGCGCTTGTTCACCGATGTCGAGCGGGGCGTCGACTCCTACCTCGACTGGTATTTTACCGTCATCGGCGAATATGAACGCCTGGCGGCCGTGGCCGCCGGCGACCTGGCAGAGTTGATGACCGACGAACTCGAAAGCCGTCTGTTTACCAACAACCGTTTCGGTGAGCGCCTGGCCAGCACCAACCAGGTCATCGCCACAAGCATCGAGCAACAGATGACCGCACAGTACCAGCGCCTCGGCCGCCAGGCCGCGGTCAGCATCGAGACGCAGCCTTGCGGCCTCGGTGAACTGGACCTGTCGGCATTCGGCGACCTTGAACGCGACCAGGTGCGGGCCGCCACCGCTGCCGGGGGCGGTGCCGTGATTGCGGTGACGTCATCAAAGCTCTTGGCAAAAAAGGCCGCTGCTGCAGTCATCGGCAAGGTTGCCGCCAAAAAGAGCTTCGCCACAGCCACTGGCCTGCTCGGCAAGGCATCTGTGAAAAAAGGTGGTTCGGTGCTGTTGTCTGCAGCAGGCGGCGCCGCGGTCTGCACCCCCGGCGGCCCGGTGGCCGCACTCTGCGGGGTCGTCGCCGGGGCAGTTGCGTGGTTTACCTTCGACAAGGTGTTCATCGAGATCGATGAGGCCCTGTTCAGGGAGGAGATGCGAGACGATATTATCGTGGTACTGAAGTTACAACAGGCTGAACTCGCGGCGGCCTTGAAGGCACAGCACGACGCCGCTATCGATGCAATGGTGCTGGACATGCAACGCAGCGTCGATCGCCTGTTCCTCCCGTCCAGGGATGGTTTGTAAAGTCCGTTGCTCTCTCCACCAGACAGCAGGCAGTGCCCGAAACATGCCGGTACTGCAGGAGTGATCATAACAACGCAGTAACATTCCCGAATATGCTGAATAGTTACACAACGCATTTTGTTGCATGATCCTGATCAGCTATCACGCATTTTCTTTTCACTTCTGTGAAGGAATGATTCAGTATACTGTTCCAGGCAATTACGGAAGGAAAGCATCATGACACTTCTTTTATGCAAGCTCTGGCCCTACCTGGCTGGTGGGCTGATCGGCTGGCTGCTGGCAGGCTGGTTTGCACGCCGGCTGCAGTATGGTGAACCGCCCGTCGAAAAGATCGTTGAGAAAAAAGTTGAAGTCAACAAGATAACCGACAATCCTGAACATCTCTCGCGGATCAGCCTGTTAGAGGCGGAGAATGCCGGTATTGGTGATTTAAAGGCCAGGATTGCCAGCCTCGAGGAAGCAGGGCCGGAGGTGATCGAAAAGGTTGTCGAAGTAGAGACGTTGGTCGACAACCCTGAGCATCTCTCGCAGATCAGCCGCCTGGAGGCGGAGAATGCCCGCATCGGTGATCTCAAGGCCAGAATCGCCACGCTTGAGCAAGCCGGGCCGGAGGTGGTCGAAAAGGTCCTCGAAGTTGAGAAGCTGGTTGACAACCCGGAACATCTGGCCAGGATCAAGGAGCTTGAGCAGCAGTTGGAGGGGGTTGGGCAGGGAGCAGAAGAGACTGCTGTGTTCGATGCCGGGCGGGCAAGAGCAGCTGGCTTCAGGGTCAGGAGAAAGGAGGGGAGAGATGACTTTACCGTGATCGAAGGCATCGGCCCGAAGATCAATGACCTGATCCATAACGGCGGTATTCACAGCTACAGTGAGCTTGCCGTGGCCGGGGCTGCCGCGATTCAGAACATCCTGGACGCGGCAGGGCCCAACTACAGGTTTGCCAGGCCGGCGACCTGGCCGACGCAAGCGGAGCTTGCTGCAGGGAATCAATGGGAGGCCCTTAAAGCCTGGCAGGATGAACTCGACGGCGGGGTGAAAAAGTCATGACACACTCTAGCGAAGCACCGATTGCTCCCCATTGGGCTGCATTTCAGAACCTGTGGCGGAAGGTGGCCGTCACGCTTTTTATCCTGCTGGTGCTGTTGTGGCTGCTGGGCTATGGCCCTGGCGGTAAACATTGCCAGGTGAGTGTTGACGCTTCGGATGTTGCCGGCGATAACGCCCCGGTTTCACAGCAGACGACGGCAGCCGGCGCCATGGCTGGCGATGCAGCCGGTGAATACGGGATTTATAGTCTGACATCAGACCGGAATGGTCATACAGCAAGAGAGACGCACACCCTGATGGTCGGAGAAGCGGCTGGTATTGAGGGCGCCGCACCGATTCCCGGCCTCGATGATGCAGCCATTGTGCGACTGATCCTGGGGGACGGCTATGTTGCCGCGGCGGAGTTCGAAGAGGTTGACGGCAGGATGGTTATCAAGCCAGGCGACGCTGTATCTGCGGCCACGCCATGGCATTACATCCTCACCTTTTTTGTCACGGATGCGGCTGGCCATTCAATGATGGAGATACGCACACTCATCGTGAAAGAAGAGCCGAAGTAACATCTTAATAACTCCGTGCATTCAGGACGCAGAGTTATTTCGCCCTACATGCTGTTCAACCGGTAGCGTTTCTCCTGAACGTCACGAACCGGCGAGGATCGCTTTTTTCTCTTTCCTGCGCTTGATGCGATTCTGATCGCGAATCTTCTTATACTTGATGTTGATCAGTGTTTTCTCCTTGTTGATCTCGGTGATTTTCGTCATGAATGCCTGCGGATCAGCTTCTCCACCCGCGGAGGGCTGCATCAACAGGGTGTTAAGGAGTGTCTGTTGGGAGTCGAGTGCATGGAGCTCGGATTTTTCATCCCAGGTGAGTTTGAAATCCTCCTGCAGCACAGCAATTTCCCACTTCCGCACTGTTTCGCCATTCCTGAACTCGCTCAGGGTCTTCGCGTTTCTCTCTTTGAGTTTCTGCACCTCCCTGCGCTCCTTTTCATTCCACTTCTCTTCCTGACTGGTCAGAGTATCACCAATCGGGGTAGCGAGAATGGGCGGATAATCCGCTGTCAGCCCCAGTGCTGACGCCTTGTCGAGAATGCCCTGGTCTCTCTCCTGCAGCAGTGCATGTTTGCGTTCTGTGTTGGCGACCTGCTCCTGGTGCAGCTCCTCGGCTGACTGCTTTTTCAAGGCAAACAGCGCCTCGGAGTAGGCCCTGCCTTCCGCCTGTAGCTGTTCGACACTCTCATCGTCAAAGGCGAACCCGGATTTCATGAAGAGGCTCGATATCTTCTGCTGGTTTTCGGCCTCCGCGGTGGCAACCCTGGCATCGTGATCCGCCCGGAGTTCGACGCGCCTCAGTTCGAATTCGGTGTCGAGATCCTTCAATTGTTCCTGATAGCCGAGCTTCATGTCGCGAATAGTGGCTCTCAGCTCTTTCCTCGCCCCGTTGATCCCCTTGTTACGATCGTTCTTTTGCGCCTGCCGCTCTTTCTGTGCAGCCTGCTGCTGCTTGCGCAACTCCTTGCTGTCGTCGGCAAGTGCCGGCGTGACGATAAAGAGGAGGGTAAGAGCCATTAGCGGCAGAGAGGAGATGTTTGGCATTGCGTTGCTCGTTTTTAGGGTAGGTGGCAAGAAAAACTGTGCGGTCTACAATCCGCATGCGATTTTCTTTGATGTTTTGTACAAGATTTACACAGTAAAAGAGTAAGCTTTATCCCGCAGGAAGCAGGGACAAATCTGTTTTCCAACTGCCTGACAGGGCGGAGTCCATTGGTGGGGCATCAGAATCCGCCGCCGGTGCGAAAACCGCCACCGCCGCCCAGGCCGCCGCCTCCGAGTCCGCCCCCCAGTCCACCGCCGCCGCGTGGGAAGCGCAGGTTGCTGCTGCGCCGGCCGAAGCCGCGGTTTCCAAAGGGGGAGTTCGAGCGCGTCGGCCGGTATTGCTGTTCGCGGCGGATAGTGTCCCACAGGGCGCCGGAGTCTGCCAGTCCCTGCAGAAACTGATTCAGCATCAACATCAGCGTGGCGCCGTTGCCAAAACCGGAGTGGATGTCATCATAGCGCTGGCTTTTGAAGTTGCGCCGCAGCTGCTCCAGGTCCGCAAGCCGTGAGAGATGCTCGTCATGGCTGAGCCTGTTCGCCTGCAGGCTCTGCTGGATCTGCTGGAGACGCTGTTCGGCGAGCGGCAGCTCACTGACCAGCAGGTCATCCTCCGCGGTGGCGGTGAGGCGGGCATAGCGGTAGAGGGTATCCATGTTCTCCTTTTCCAGGCTGGCAGCCAGCGTTTCGACAGCCTCCCTGAAGCGTTCATCATCGCCTGCGGCATAACCGGCTTTCTGCTGCATCAGCGCCATGCCCTGCTGTTCAAGCTGCTGGATCTCCTGGTCGATCTCCTCGAGGCGCTTTTCAGCATCTTCATAAGCCTGTTCCAGGGCGGGAATGCCATCTTCGGCAGCGGCTTTCTGCTCCAGCTCCGTGAGCATTTCCAGTTCCTGGTCCGCGGCAGTGCGCTGATGAACGGCGTGCTCCTTCAGGCGGACCGGGATCTCCTGCAGCCTGGCATAGTTGGGTCTGGCTGCATGGTAGTCACACAACCTTGCGACCCACTTGTCGAGATAACGGATCAGGGGGTTGGCCGAGTAGCCCGGCGTGCCGTAGTTTCTGCTCCAGAGATAGGAGAACAACGGGTCGCTTTCGTAGGGTTCACCCTTCTCTTCACGGCTGCGTTGCGCCTCCTGCGTCTTCTCTTCCGCCTGGCTGGCGATGCGCTCGGCGGTTTCGGCTGCTTCGAGCTGTTTTCTGTATGTCTGGTCCTGCTGCAGGCGCTCCCGGGATGCTGTCTCCTGGTCATCCAGCGCCCCGGCTGCTGCTGCCACCTTGTCGCTCTGCACTTCGCGCTGCTGCTCCACCCGTTGCTGTTCTCTGTGCACCTTTTCAAGCTGTGACGAGAGATCCGACAAAACGTCGTTGCGCTGCTGCAGCAACTGCCTGACGCGCTGATCCGCTGTTTCCAGGCCAGCTACCACTTCGCCGCTGATGATGTTGTCAAGACGGATCCTGGCCAGCTCACGGTACCTGCCGGCCTGCTGCTGCCGCAGGTGCAGCAGATTATCGCTGGCCTGCTGGATCTGCTGGCCGGACTCGTCGACCTGACGATGCAGCTTCTGCAGCGTCAGATTGATGTTCTGCAGGGCGTTGCGGCCGCTCAACATGTGTCGTTGTCTACCATGATGTGATGACTGCTCCGGTGGTGGAGATGCTGTATTCAGGCTCCAGGTAGCCGCTCTTCTTGACGCCAATGTTGCGCATCTGGATGATGCCGTCATCCTGCTTGTCTGCTGCCACCCGCTTGTAGACCGAATGCGGAACCCTCAGCCCCCATTTGCTGACGTTGTAGCTCTTGCCGTCCTCCTCGTTCATGACTGGCAGTGTCATGGACTTGCCGCTGGCATCGATGGCCTCGACGACCAGGTAGTAGTTCCTTGCGCCGGGGTTGTTTTCCGGATGACGCCAGACGCCGCTGCGTTCGCCGGGCCGGGAGACAACCCGCAGCGTGTAGCTGGACGCTACTGTTTGACGCAGGTTTTGCAGCATGGCGTAGGCGCCTGTCGCCGCATCGATATCACCGGAGCTCACTGCTGCCATGGCTGCCTGGTAGTGGGAGTCGGCGGCCTCTTTTGCCCCTTCTGCGCGGGCGATAGTGCCGATGGCCTCCCGCTCGGCGGCAAGTTCAGCCGGTAGCGCATCCAGGCGCTCGAGGCGGCGGTTCTCCGGCGCCTGGACTGCCAGGTACCAGCCACTCCACAATACCGCCAGCGCCAGTGCGGCTGCAGCGAACCACCGCGACCATTTACCGCGCTTGATATAGAGACGCGCCAGGGCGGTCTGGAAGTTATCAGGCGGCGGCTGGTAGGTGAAGCGGTCCTCCTTCAGGGCTGCCACGCCTTCGGCGAGGATGCTGTCAGGGACGTCGATTCCCTGGGAGGCATAGAGCTGGTGCAGGCGCTCTATGAGCCTGCGGTCACGCTCGTCGGCGTGCAGTTCGCGGTCCACCAGCAGTTGTTGATGGCGCAGCGTGTCGACCACATCCATGGCCAGCATCACTTCATCCAGTGGCGCCTTGTCGGGCTGGGCCTGCGGCATGATCAAGTGCGTTGCTTAAATCCGCATCAGGAGGCAGGCGGCGTCGCCAGCGGCAGCGCCTTGCCTGACTCGACCATGTGCGCGATGCGCGTCTTGCCATCCTCGACAGCGACGCGGATCTCTTCGGCATTTTTGGTGCTCAGCTCCCGCATCTCGTTGATGATCGACAGCGATTTCTCCTGGAAGTCGGTGACGGAATCCACCAGCTTCTTGACAGAGTCGGCGCGTATTGTCGGCCCATAACCTGCTTTGACCGCCTCCTCCTGGATCTTGCCGCCGATGTCGGCCAGGTCCTCGAGACTTTTGCTGACGCCCTCCTTCATGGCGTTCAGGGTCTCGGTGCTCTCATGCAGGCCGAAGAGCCCGGTGAACGAGGCGCTGAGCGCGGTAAAGACATTCTCGTTGGTGCCGAAGAAGCTGATCGCCTGCTGGTAGACGCGCTCCTTGGTGCTGCTGATCTGCGTCAACCTTGCCATGATCACCTCGGAGGTGTTGTAGCTCACGGTCAGGTTGTCGGAGAGATCCTTGGCGATCTGGTAGCGACGGTCCTCATCCTGGACATTGCGAATCTCCTGATCGCGCGCCATCTCCAGTTTTGCACGTTCTGCGGCATCCTCGCCGGTGTAGGCATCGACAGCCTGCATGGCAGTCTCCAGTTCCCCCTTGGCGGCGTCGAGCTTCTCATCAGCCGTTTTCAGTATCTCCAGCCCCAGTACCTCGGACTCCTTCAGGGCGCCGCGAAAATCCTGGTAGGAAGTCAGGATCAGCTGCTCCCGCTCGATCTGATCCCTGGAGTCGGCAGCGACCTCCAGGTAGACATCCTTGATCTTGTCGAAGCGCTGCGGGATGTCGCCGCGCGTGACTTTCATCCACACGTTGCCGATACGCTCGAAGGAATCGAGCTTGCCATCCTCCAGCTGATCCACCATGCTCTTGGCGTCCTCACGGATGCTGTTGAAGGAGTTGGTGATATCCTCATAGCGCTGGCCGATGTTCATGGCGTCGATCTGCTCGCGCACGACTTCATTGAACAGGGAGGACTGGTTTAGGGTGCGGGCGATGGCGATGGCCTTCTCCTCGTCGAGATCGGATATCTGCTCGATCAGGGCGGTAATCGGTGCGTCCTCGGTTTTTTCAGGAACCAGTTCCAGGTCTCTCAGACCGCTCATCGCCTTGTCGAGCTGTTTCATGGGTGAAACGGATGTACTCATGCTGCTGTCTCCTTCGGTTGGGTATATTGTCCGGCTTTTTATGCTCGTTTTTTCGCAGTGTAATAAGATGACGGGATATCCGCAACTTATCCATTTTGAATTTAACATCCCAACCCTGCACGGCTTATTGAGAAATGACCATGAATTCCAGTCACACCATTGTCTATGCTGATAAACGTCTTGCCGGCTACAACTTCGGCGAACAGCACCCCTTTGGTCCTGCGCGCTTCGACGCTTTCTACGACGAGTTTCTGCAGCGGGGACTGGAGAGGCGCTGTGCTATCGGGGAGGCGGTGGCAGCAAGCAGCTCTTCCGTTGAGCTGTTCCACACGTCCGGCTACATTGAGCGTGTGATCACGGCGTCGCGAACCGGTGCGGGCTACCTGGACCAGGGTGATACGCCGGCGGTCAAGGGCATCTACGAGGCGGCCTTGCTGGTGACGGGGAGCGTACTCGATGCAGTGGAGAAACTGGTCAATGGTGATTACAGGCGCGCTTTCGTGCCCATTGCCGGACTGCACCACGCGAGCCGGGATTCAGCCGCGGGATTCTGCGTCTTCAATGACTGCGGCATCGCCATCGAGGCGCTGCGCAGGCGGCACGGGATCGGCCGCGTGGCCTATGTCGATATCGACGCCCACCACGGCAATGGCGTCTTCTATGCCTTCGAGGAGGATCCGGAACTGATATTCGCCGATCTGCACGAGGATGGCCGCTTTCTCTATCCCGGCACCGGCGCTGCCAGTGAAACAGGGAAGGGGGAAGCCAGGGGAACCAAGCTCAATATCCCGATGCGTCCCGGCGCCGATGATGCCGATTTCCACGTCGCCTGGAAGCGCGTGGAGGCATACCTGGAAAAGAGCGAGCCGGAATTTTTCATGCTGCAGTGCGGCGCCGACAGCATCGCGGGCGACCCCATCACCCACATGGCCTACTCGGCTGACGCCCATCGCCATGCAGCCAGCCGCCTGCGCAAATTGGCTGACCGCTATGCAAAAGGCCGCCTGCTGATTCTCGGTGGAGGCGGCTATAACCTCGGGAATATCGCCGCCGGCTGGAATGCAGTGGTCGAGGCGCTGCAGACTTGAATCAGGAAACAGGGCCGCGAATGGGAAGCGATATCGGCCAGGAAGCGGGTAGAGGGTCTTCAGGGTGAGCCAACAGTGCTTCAGCACCTGTAGACATTCAGGCAAAGGAGGTTTATCCTTAGAAAAATTAGGCAATATTACCGATAGTGATCTGCCAATCAGAAGCAGAAGTTGAGAAAATTCCCGCCATTCAAATACCTACTTGATATGATCTATTCACTGTTCCAAGTCACCAATCATGTAACAAACCGATGGCCTCTATTATTGGCAATCGGCGTATCCCTGGCTTTGCCTGTTTCGCTAACCGTCAAAGCTGAACCTCCAAAAGTTGATGAGATCGTTGCACAATCGCTCCAGGCGGAGCCGGATCTTCAAAATGGAAAAATGCTCTACCACAACTGTGCGATCTGTCATACGCCGGAGGGGTGGGGTTCGGCAACCGGCCGTTACCCTCAAATTGCCGGACAACATCAAAGCGTAATTCTCAAGCAGCTGGCTGATATCCAGAAGGGCAACAGAGACAACCCCACCATGATGCCTTTCACAAACCCCATTTTCATTCTGGGCCCACAGGCACTGGCGGATCTGTCAGCCTATATCGAAAAGCTGCCGATGCTTCCCAATAACAGTGTCGGCACTGGCAGGGAGCTTGAAGAGGGCGAAAAACTCTACAATAAGGAGTGCAAAGAGTGTCACGGCGCCAACGGTGAAGGTGACGCCAAGGAGTTCTACCCGCGCATTCATGGACAACACTACCAGTACGTGCTGCGACAAATGCAGTGGATAAAAATGGGCAAGCGCAGAAATGGGGACGAAAAAATGATCGAGCAATTCGAGAATTTCAGTCACAACGATCTTGAAGACATTGCCGATTATGTCTCCCGTCTGAGACCGGATAAAGAGATACTTGCCAGGAATCCGGATCATAAAAATCCCGATTTCAGGCCTGGCTTTGTAACAGCACCCAAGGTACAGGACAATCAATGAAATTCCGTCCGGTAACGGCCATTATTCCATGGACTAGCCTGAAAAACAGTGTCTGGAAAAACATCTACTTACTGCCTCAGGGGATTGCTCGTCAGGAACCAGGCGAACCGGTGCAAATAAATGACAAGTCAAAAACTCTCAAGAGGTTTCGCATGCCAAATCAAATAAAACTGTTAACAGCACTCATACTCTCTCTATTGATTAGCTCAACGGTGTGGGCGGACAGCGCGCTGGATCAACAACTGCATGATGTCGCATCAGGAGGAACTGTCAAGCAGTTCAAGGAGTTGATCAGGAAAGGCGCCAATATCGATGCGCCGGGCAAGTTTGGAAAACGACCGCTGATGTCTGCCGTGGAGTCGGGCAATACGAACATAGTCGCCCTGCTGCTCTCCTATGGTGCAGAGGTCAATGCCAGAACCAAAAAGGGGGAAACGGCGCTGACAATTGCTGTAGAAAATGGAAATGCGCAGATCACCGCCTTGCTGATCGAGTTGGGCGCTAACGTCCACGAACGCACCAGGGTGGGATATGATCCACTGATGATCGCTGCAATAAGGGGGGATGACATCATCGCTGCACAACTGCTGCAGTTTGGCGCGGATGTTCGCTCTTCTGACCGAAAAGGCAATTCGGCCCTGATGCATGCGATCACCGCGGGACACACTGAGGTTGTCAAAACCCTGTTTCACTACAGTAGCCAGGTTGCCCCATGCGTCCCCAACAACGCGGGCCTGACACCATTGATGGTGGCCATCAACAAAAAACAGGATGAAATGATAACAGTCCTGCTGACCAGAGTAAAAAATGTCAATTTTCAGGACAATTTTGGCGCAGCAGCTCTTCACTATGCTGTTGAGTCTGACAACCTTGACGTCGTTAAATATCTTGTTGAGCACCATGCAAACATCAATTTACAGGATAAGGACGGCTCCACTCCGCTGATGGTGGCTGTCATGGCAGGCCATGCTGATATTGCCTCGCACCTGCTGGCAAGCGGCGCTGACAAGACAGTGAAAAATGGTGCGGGTCAAACTGCTCAACAGCTTGCTGAAGAGAAGGGCAAACAGGCAGTCATCGCTCTGTTTCAGTAGTCCCCTGTTCCAGCTCCGTCCCGCGCTGCAAACGCCTGGCGCCATGCAGGATGTTTCCTGATCAGCCGCAGGGCCTGCTGCAACAGGGTTTTACCCGGCTCGGTTCTATGCCAGGTGGAGAGGCCGGATGGATGTGGCAACGCAATTACATCCACTTCCCTTCCCTGCAAGTCGGCTGTGTGAATTTGCCCCACCACATCGGTCAGTTTGTTTGCCGTTATCAACTGGGTGATGGCCAGTTTGCCGATAGGTATCAAGAGCTGCGGCTGCAACAATGCAATCTCGCTGTCGAGCCAGTTCCGGCATTGATCGATCTCCCGCCTGGACGGCACACGGTCGCCGCCTTTGGGGTTTTTCCCCGGAAAGCAGCGGCATACGGCTGCCATGTAGACATGACTGCGATACTGCGCTTCATCCACGCCGATGGATGCAAACCATTTGAACAGGGTTTTACCGGCTGTCCACGCGAAGGGCTTGCCGGCCGGCCCCTCACGATCTCCCGGCGCCTGGCCGATAGAGATGACCGGCGAGACCACGGCCGAACCGACCACCACCGGCGGAATCATATCCGGGCATGCGGTGCAGGCGCGCAGTTCATGCTGATGGTGTAGAATCAATTGCTCTGCGTCAGTCATCAGTCACGTTGTTTATAACATGTGGAACGGAACCCGGATCATGCCACATCAAACCTGGTTTCTCATGCTTGACATGAACGCATCAGCTCAATGAGAGGTGAAAAAACAGTGCGAACGCTCTTTATTGTATGCCTATCTTTCTTCTTTTCGACACAAACCCACGCGGGTGAATGGATCGTTGATGATGATTCGGATTGCAAGATATGGAGCCCAGACCCCATCGGGCCAAAGGAGACCATTACCTTTACGAGCAGGTGCGTTGATGGCAAAGCGCAGGGTAAAGGCACCTTGACAGTCTATGCCGACGGCAAGAAATCCCGCTATTATGAAGGCGAATTTGAAAATGGTAAATGGCAGCGTGGAAAAGGCTCTGTGACAACCTACAGCAGTGGCGAAATTGTCTCCTATCACAAAGGCGAGTTGCAAAGTCGAGCATTCCCGGAGGATCGCAGCTCAGGCAGGGTTGGCGATCATTACTCTGACAGCAACCTGGTATCAACCCCTTTTCAGCAAGCGATGTAAGCCTTCAGTATCTACGGAATTTCCAGTGCCTTGCACATGCCGCGGAAAGGTTTGCGATATTGTGCTGGTGTTAAGCCCCCCATGCCGCATTCACCTCACGCCCAGTCACAGCAATGAAATTCACCGCGCAACTCGACGTGCTGACTGAACTCGTCAGGTCGGCAGCACTGGAGATACTGATGCCGCGCTTCAGGCAGGTCCAGGCAAGCCTGAAGCAGGATGGCAGCCTGGTCACCGAAGCCGATCTGCTGCTGCAGCAGAGAATAGCTGGCGAGTTGAAGGAGCAGTGGCCGGAGATTGCATTTCTCGGCGAGGAGATGCCAGCCTCTGAACAGGCAGCCCTGCTGAAGCAGAGAGATGCCGGTTTGTGGGTATTGGATCCTCTGGACGGCACGATCAACTTCGCCTCGGGCGTGCCGAATTTTGCCGTCTCCCTGGCGCTGCTGGATGCTGACGGCGTCAACCTCGGTATCATCTATGACCCCTGCCGCGACGAGCTTTTCAGCGCCACGAGGGGCAATGGCGCCATCTTGAACGGACAGCCCCTGCAGCTGCCTCAGGACAAATCGATGCCGCTTGCGGAGTGTGTCGCAGAGATCGACCTGAAACGGCTCGATCTGGAGCTGCGTATCCGCCTCGTCAGCAGCATGCCGTTTCGCTCCCAGCGCAATTTCGGCTCGGGCGCACTCGACTGGGCATGGCTGGCGGATGGACGCTACCAGCTCTACCTGCATGGTGGACAGAAATTATGGGATTATGCCGCCGGCAGTCTGATCCTGGCGGAGGCAGGCGGGTCTGCCACGACTCTGGACAACCGACCACTGCTCGACGGTGGCATAGCGCCGCGCTCGGTCGTTGGCGCAGTCACACCGGAGCTGCACCGAAGCTGGCTGGAGTGGCTGGCGGAATGTTCATCGTGAAACCCGCAGCGGAGCTGTGCCGCTGTTTTTCTACTCCTTGATTGCACGTCCAGGGCCACTCGTACCTTTACTCTTTACCGTGGCGTTTCCGCTGCATGATTATCCCTCTCTTCCTGCTTTCTCTCTAATCTTAAGAGAGTGTCTCAAATCTGGGCTCCACTATCTCCTGTACAGGCTGGATCAATGGTGCTTGTCGGCCATGTGTGATAACCACAAGGCGAGCCCAAGAAATGCGATTCCCATGGAAAAATATAGCAACTCCAATACAGTAGAAAATTGCATGCTCAACGCGTATTCGAAATAACGAACGATGAGTATCATCAAAATCACTTTAGCCAGCCGACCTTTTAGATCGTCCAAACTGTGGATCATAAGCACGCTGGAAGCAACATTGGAATTTTCAGCAAGTTCAATTTTGCTGATGAAGAGTTCGTAAAGCCCCATACCAAATATCAGCAAGAATGTTGCAAGCAAATAGCCGTCGACTATCTCCACCACATGAGTCACTGTTTCCTTTCTCAACTGCACACGATCATCAAAGCCCAGGTCAGGCGAAGCATAATGCAGCAAATGCGTCACCATGTACCAACCGTCTACAGTTGCCATGTAGAAAAGAGCAACTGCCGAAACCAGGCTGACAACGACTGCCACGATAACGACCAATCTGCTTGACCAGATCAGTTTTTCAAATCCCTTCTCAGCGGTATTCATTTACTATCAATCTATAAGTATTTCAGTTTTTCAAGATGCTACCGCAATCGATATCAATTACCAAACCGTTTATCGACTGCTTATCGTCCTGCTGCTGATCATACGCACTATCCTGGAAGACCGGACTCTGCACGCCGAACTGCCAGGGTATCCCGAATACATCGACAAAACTCGTTATCGGTTCATTCCCGGAGTATGGTGAACTCCTCGAAAAAGAGGCCGGCAAGTAATCTGGGACGGGTGTTCACTTAGGGCCAACGACTGTCACTCTTCACCGTTCACTTGAGCATGCTGTGGCCAGTCACGGCGCTT
>JBDLII010000016.1:0-23042 GCA_039714995.1 Pseudomonadota bacterium | reverse complement strand
CGACAGAATCATCGCCCACAGCAGCAGCGAACCCTCGTGACCGCCCCACACGGCGCTGACGCGGTAGATAGCCGGCAGTTTGCTGTTGGAGTTGGTGGCAACATATTTGACAGAAAAATCGAAATCGAGAAAGGCGTACACCAGGCAGCCAAAGGCGACCAGCATAAAGAGCGCCTGCAGGTTGGCTGCAGAGCGCGCCACATTGACCCAGGGACGGATGCCCAGCTGCGCCCCGGCAAGCGGGAAAAATGCCTGTATCACGGCAATGCCGAGGGCTATGATCAGTGCAACCTGTCCAATTTCCGGTATCATAATCGTCTCATTTCACTTCATTATTCACTGTTCAACCACGGAACACACGGACGACACGGAATGATTTCGTTGCCCGCCTCTTCAATATGTCCCATGATTTTTATCGTTCATCTCTGGATATGTGTGTAGGGTGCAATCAGCTCCGCGCATTGCACCAGCCGTAGGGTGGATAAGCGTTAGCGCATCCACCAACAAGCTGAAAATCACTGGTGGATGCGCTAACGCTTATCCCCCCTACCTGCCGTCTTCCGAATCCTGAGCGAAACTAGTTCGCCGCTTCCGGCGGAGCCTTTTTCAGCGATGCCGCCACTTCGGGAGGCATGTAGTTCTCGTCGTGCTTGGCCAGCACCTCATCGGCGACAAAGACACCGTCGCTCTTCAGCTTGCCCAGCGCCACCACACCCTGGCCTTCGCGAAACAGGTCGGGGAGTATGCCCTCGTAGGTGACGGTGACGATCTCCCTGTAGTCGGTCAGACCGAATGAAACCGCCAATTCGCCCGTCTGGCGCTGCACACTGCCGTCGACCACCATGCCGCCGATGCGGAAAGTGTGATCCTGGGGAGCCTCGCCGGCAACCACCTGGGTCGGGTCGAAGTAGTGGTTGATGTTCTCGTTCAAAGCCAGCAGAATCAGGCCGACCGCTACGACGACGCCGATTACCATGGCCGATATCAGAATCAACCGCTGTTTACGCTTGGGATTCATTGATTTTTCCTCTCTCGTCTCAAACGTCGTGAAATACGACTTAACTCGCGTCTGTGCCCATGGATCGCTACCGCAACATTCGCGATCAATACCACCGCTGTGATACCGACGGAACTCCAGACATAGAAGGCATAACCACCCATGTGAAAAAATTCAGCCATCATGCACCACCAACCAGTTCTCGCACCCAGCTGCTCCTGGTCTCCCGCGCCAGGATCTCACCACGCGCCTTCAGCATCATCGCAATAAAGTAGTAGAGCTTGAAGGCAATCGCCATCGACAGCAGCGGCCACAGCATCTGCGGATCAATGGCCGGGCCGTCGAGACGCGCCACCGTGGTTCCCTGGTGCAGCGTGTTCCACCACACCACGGAGTAGTGAATGATCGGAATATTGACCACCCCGACCAGTGTCAGAACGGCCGTTGCCCGGCCTGCGCTCTGGCGATCCTCCACCGCGGCATGCAGTGCAATGATGCCGAGGTAGATGAACAGCAGCAGCAGTTCGGAAGTGAGGCGCGCATCCCAGGTCCACCAGGTCCCCCACATCGGTTTGCCCCACAGGGAGCCAGTCACCAGCGCGATAAAGGCGAACGAGGCGCCTATCGGGGCGCTGCTGATCAGCACCACGTCGGCCATTTTCATGCGCCACACCAGGTGAACCAGCGCCGCGGCGGCCATCACCATGTAGACGAACATACCCATCCAGGCAGCCGGCACATGCACATAGATAATGCGAAAACTGTCGCCCTGCTGGTAATCGGCGGGCGCCAGCACCAGGCCGCCATAGAGCCCATAGGCCAGCGTGATGACGAAAAGCCCTGTCAACCAGGGCAGCATCCTGCCGCTGAACCTGTAGAACCAGGGCGGCGAGCCCAGCTTGTGAAACCATTTCATGAATCTGTTCATATCAACTCAGACTGATACGTAATGCAGCAGCAGCCGCGACAGGCGCCAGCGAAAGCGCCATCGCCAGAAAAGCCGCCAGAATATAGAGCTGCCCGGAAACCGGCAAGCCGGATGCCGCTGCATCCACGGCGGCGGCGCCGAAGATCAACACCGGCACGTACAGCGGCAGCACGAGCAGCGACAATATCACGCCGGCGCGGCGCAAACCCACTGTCAGTGCGACACCGATAGCACCGATCAGGCTCAGCACAGGGGTGCCCAGCAGCAGCGAGAGCATCAGCGTGCCCATCGCTTCCTGTTTTAATCCCAGCAGCATCCCCAGCAGCGGCGCAATCAGCAGCAGCGGCAGACCGGTCACCAGCCAGTGGGCTGTGACCTTCGCCAGCACCATGACGGAGAGCGGCTGGGCGCTCAGCAGCAGCTGTTCGAGCGTGCCGTCCTCGAAGTCCGAACGGAAGATGCTGTCGAGCGTCAGCAACGCCGCCAGCAGCGCCGCCACCCAGACGACGCCGGCGGACATGCGCTCCAGCAGGTTCGGCTCGGCGCCGACCCCCAGCGGAAACAGCACGATCACCATCACAAAAAAGAGCAATGGATTGGCAATCTCGGCGCGGCGGCGCATTGCCAGCCGCAGATCCCGCTTGATCAGTTCGATAAATGCCTGCCAGACGGACATTCTCTATCTCTCCGAGAGATTCAGGCGCTTGATCACGCCTGCTGAGAGATTGACCTGGTGATGGGATGTCATCACCAGGGCTCCCTTGGCGGACAGGTGCCTGTCCATCAGACTCTCGACCAGTGCAATGCCGTGCACATCCAGCGACGTGAATGGCTCGTCCAGTATCCACAGGCGCGCATCGGTCACCAGCAGGCGCGCCAGCGCGGCGCGGCGCTTCTGTCCCGCGGAGAGATAGTGCACCGGGATATCCTCGAAACCACCCAGCTCGACGGCCTCGAGCGCCTCTTCGATGCTGAGTCTGCCTCTGCCGCTGAGCGTCTGCAGCAGGCGCAGATTCTCCAGCGCCGTCAACTCGCGCTTGATACCGTCAAGATGACCGACATAGGCCATATGGCGGTGAAAATCGACGGCGCACTCCTCGATGGCTACACCGCTCCAGCGCACCTCGCCCTCATCCGGCCGCCGCAGCCCGCAGAGTATGCGCAGCAGCGTGGTCTTGCCGGTGCCATTGCGCCCCTCCAGAATCAGTGCATCACCGCCGGATACCTCCACCGAGAGATCCTCGAACAGCAGGCGATCATCGCGGCTGCACTCGACTGAATCAGCCTGCAGATGCACTGTGGAGTTGGATGCGTCGGACACAGAATTGAGGTGGAAATGGACACAGCTTAATAAATTAGTAGGATATTTTAACCTATTTTTTAGCGGAAATATCGATTGCCTGACGATTTACAGGGTATGCTCCACTGCAGCTCCCGGCAATGCGTATTGCATCCTCGGTTCCTGATCATCGATGCTATGATAGGCGCCGTTTCTGACACACCGGATTGCACCCAATCATGTCTACAAAACGCATCGTGCTGGCATCAAACAACGCAGGAAAAGTCCGTGAAATCAACCAGCTGCTGGAACATTCAGGCATCGAGGTTGTTCCGCAGGCGCAATTCGATATCGCCGACGCCATCGAGGATGGCCTGAGCTTCGTCGAAAATGCGATCATCAAGGCACGCCATGCCGCCTCCCACAGCGGCCTGCCGGCCATCGCCGATGACTCGGGTATCGAGGTCGATGCGCTCGATGGCGCGCCTGGCATCTACTCCGCCCGCTATGCCGGCGAAAATGCCAGCGACGAGGAGAATCTGCAGAAGCTGCTGGAAGAGCTCAAGGCAGTTCCCGAAGAGCAGCGCAGCGCCCGCTTCCAGTGCCTGATGGTCTATATGCGCCATGCGAAGGACCCGACACCGATCATCTGCCAGGGCACCTGGGAGGGACATATCCTGACATCGCCCCAAGGAGACAATGGCTTCGGCTACGACCCGGTGTTTTTCGTTCCTGAAAAGGGGTGCTCCTCGGCGGAGCTTGATGCGGCGACCAAGAACAGTCTCAGCCACAGGGGCAAGGCGTTGCAGCAGCTGGTCAAACAACTGCAACTTCTCAAAAGCCGGGATTAATATCCCAGATGTAGGATGTGGTGAGTGGAAGGAACCGCATCAGTCGCGAGCGATGCGGTTCGTTCCTCACCAGCATCCTACGAACTGCAACTTCTCAGATCGTAGGGGGGATAAGCGGCAGCGCATCCACCATGGGGTTGGTGAATTGTCGGATGCGCTGACGCTTATCCGACCTACGTCATGCCTTATTCAGGCGAGGCTGAGGGCTTTACGCCATCGATGAAGCTGTCCCTGGTGTTCTTGGCATTTTCGAAGATCTGCTCGAGCTGCCGGTGTTCGCCGGCCCGGATCGAGGCTGCCAGCTGGTGCAGTTCCGCGGCGAAGTCCTCCACCAAGACGGCCAACTGCTCCTTGTTGGCGACGCAGATATCACGCCACATCACCGGATGGCTGGATGCAATGCGGGTGAAGTCGCGAAAACCTCCGGCGGCATAGCGAAACACCTCCTCCCTGTCATCCATGCGCGCCAGCATGTCGACCAGCGCATAGGCCAGCATGTGCGGCAGGTGGCTGGTGGCCGCGAGGATGCGGTCGTGATCGACCGCGAACATGCGCGTGACCTCGGCGCCGCAGTAGCGCCAGGCAGCCTGTACGACGGCGATGGCGGACTCGTTCGTCTGGCAGACCGGGGTGAGAATGACGCGGCGGTTATGGTAGAGCCCGGCGCTGGAGGCCTCGACGCCGTTCTGCTCGGCGCCGGCGATCGGATGACCCGGAACGAAGTTTGGCAGCATACTACCGAAGACAGCCTCGCAATCCCTGATCACGCTGCCCTTGACGCTGCCGGCGTCGGTGATGATCGCATCGTCCGCCAGATGCCCCTGCATCGCAGCGAATGCCGGACGGATGGCGCCCAGCGGAACGGCCAGGAAGACCAGGTCCGCGCCTTCGACTGCCTCGCCGATGTCGTGGCTGTAGCTGTCGATGACGCCAAGCTCCAGCGCGCGTTCGAGATTCTCCCTGCTGCGGCCGCAGCCGATGATCTCTTCGACCTGCCCGGCAGCGCGCAGCGCCCGCGCATAGGAGCCGCCGATGAGGCCGACCCCGATCACTGCCAGCCGCTTGATCATGCCTCGAGTACCTGTTCCAACGCGGCGAGAAAGCGGCTGTTTTGCAACTTCGTGCCAATGCTGACGCGCAGGTGATCGGGGAGGTTGTAGTTGGCGATGGGACGGGTAATGATCCCCTGTCGCAGCAGGCCGTCATTAACCGGCGCCGCCTCCCTGCCAAGGTCGACGGTCAGAAAGTTGGCCACCGATGGCATGTAGACCAGCCCCATGGCGTCAAACGCAGACATCAGCTGCGCCATCCCCTGCTGATTGACCAGACGCCCCCTCCTGACATAGGCGTCATCATCGAGCACCGCTTCTGCAGCGGCCAACGCAACCAGGTTGGCGTTGAAGGGATGGCGAACGCGCTGGATCACCGCGGCCAGCTCCGGGCTCGAAATGCCGTAGCCGATGCGCAACCCGGCCAGGCCGTACATCTTCGAAAAGGTGCGGGTAACGATCAGGTTCGGATAGTCCGCAAGCCATTCGATGCCGTCGGGAAACTCCGCCTCGCTGACATACTCGGTATAGGCCTCGTCGAGCACCACCACCACATCATCAGGCACACGTTCAAGAAAGGCCGCGAGTTCGGCTTTAGTCAGCCAGGTGCCGGTCGGATTGTTGGGATTGGCGATAAAAACCACGCGTGTGCTGCTGTCGATCAGCGCGGCCATGGCGTCCAGGTCGTGGCCATAGGGCATGCGTGGATGATCAACCGGCAGCGGCGGCGCCACCCGGGCCGCCGCGCCGCAGGCCTGGGTATAGATCCGGTACATCGCAAAACTGTGTTCTGAAAAGACCGCGTTGCGACCCGGCTCGAGAAAGACCCTGGCGACCATGTCGATGACATCGCTGGAGCCGGCGCCGAGAGTGATCCCATCCGCCTCGACGGCACAGCATTCGGCCAGTTTGTGACGCAACCGGTGGCCGCTGTCGTCCGGGTAGAGATGCACCTCGCCGGCGACCTTCTGGATCGCCGACCACGCTCGCGGACTGGGGCCGAGCGGGTTCTCGTTGGAAGCCAGCTTGATACTGTCGACGACGCCCAGCTCGCGCTCCAGCTCGATGACGGGCTTCCCCGGGATATAGGGATGCAGTGCCGCAATGCCCCTCGCTGTCTGCCTGAGCCAGTCGGCCATCAGAGCACGGCCGTCGGGTAGGAGCCGAGAATCTTGCACATGGAGGCCTCCCGATCAAGCTGCTCGAGCGCCTTCCTGACAGCGGGATCCTGGTGATGACCAATGATGTCGATAAAGAAGACATAGTCCCAGACGCCGCGGCGGGAGGGTCTTGACTCGATGCGGGACATGCTGATGCCCTGCTCGGCGAAAGGCGTCAGCAGCCGGTAGAGGCTGCCTGACACATTTTTGGTTCCCAGCAGCAGGCTGGTTTTATCACTGCTGCTGATACCGGCCTGCTGCTGGCCGATGATCAGGAAACGCGTGGTATTGCAGGGTTCATCCTCGATATTGTGTTCGAGTATGCAGAGCTTGTTCATCTCGGCGGCTTCGGTGCTGGCAATTGCCAGGCCTTCACCCCGGGCGGCAAGCTGTGCGGCGGCGGCATTGCTGGCAACCGCGATACGTTCGGCATGCAGCAGGTTCTGATCCAGCCAGCGCCGGCACTGCGCCAGTGACTGCTGGTGGCTGTAGACCCTGGTGGCCTGCCGCCACTCTTCCTGCGTACCAAGCAGATTGTGATGAATGCGCAGCAGTACCTCGCCGCAGATCGACAGCGGTGAGTTGAGAAACAGGTCGAGCGTGTGGCTGACCACCCCCTCGGTGGAGTTCTCGACCGGCACCACGCCAAAATCGACGCTGCCCGCCTCGACCTCGCGAAACACATCGGTGATGGAAGCGAGCGGCTTGGTGGAGATGGAGTGGCCGAAGTGCTTCAGGGCGGCAGCCTGGGTAAAGGTGCCCTCGGGACCCAGAAAAGCGACTTTCACTGGATGCTCGAGCGCCAGGCAGGCCGACATGATTTCACGAAACAGCCGCGCAATCTCCTCGTCGTCGAGCGGTCCCTCGTTGCGCGCCTGGACCTTGCGCAACACCTCGGCCTCGCGTTCAGGGCGGTAGAAGCAGGTATCCTCCGGATCGGCTGCCAGCTTGATGCGCGCCACCTCCTGGGCGCAGGCCGCGCGCTGGTTGATCAGCTTGTGGATCTGCTGGTCCAGGGAATCGATTTCATCCCGGATTTTGTTTAATGCTTCGCTATCGCTCATGTGCTGTTAATGATTCCGTGCCGTCCGTGTGCTCCATGGTCAAAATAGTTCCGCTTACTCGCACTCGAGACAACGCACCGAGAGCACGCCATCGATTTCTGCCAGCTTGTCGATGGTTTGCTGTGACGGCCTGGCATCGACGTCCATCAATGTCACCGCAATATCTTCATGCGACTTGTTGACCATGTCGATGATATTGAGCCCGGCATCCGCCAGGTCGGTGGAGATCTGCCCCACCATGTTGGGCACATTGGAGTTGACAATTGCCAGGCGGGCGCCTTCATTACGCGACAGATGGATCTCGGGCAGATTGACCGAATTGATGATATTGCCGTTTGTCAGATAGTCCTTGACCTGTTCGGCAACCATGATGGCGCAGTTGTCCTCCGCCTCGACCGTCGAGGCCCCCAGGTGCGGCAGCGTCAGGCAGCGCGGATGCTGTTTCAGCAGGTTGCTCGGAAAGTCGCACGCATAGGCGTAGAGATGCCCTGAATCCAGTGCTTCGACGACAGCGGCATCGTCGATGATACCGTCGCGGGAGAAATTCAGCAGCACGGCATTTTTTGGCATTAATGCAATGCGATTGGCGTTGATCATGTTCCTGGTGCCCTCCACCAGCGGCACATGGAAAGTGACAAAATCGGCCTGGGAGAGCAGGTCATCGACGCTCACCGCCTGCTTGACGGAAGAGTCGAGCTGCCAGGCGCTTTTCACGGTGATGCTCGGGTCATAGCCGATGACATTCATGCCCAGCCCGATGGCCGCATTGGCGATGCGGATACCGATGGCGCCCAGGCCGATGACGCCAAGGGTTTTTCCCGGCAGCTCGAAACCGCCAAAGTTCTTTTTGCCGGCCTCGACATCCTTGTGTATCTGCTCGTCATCGCCTTCGAGGGTGCGTGCAAACTGCCATGCCGGCGCGATATTGCGCGAGGTCATCAGCATCGCGGCGATCACCAGCTCCTTGACGGCATTGGCATTGGCGCCGGGGGCATTGAACACCGGGATGCCGCGCCCGGTCATGGCATCGACCGGAATATTGTTGACGCCAGCGCCGGCACGGCCGATCGCCTTGACTGAATCCGAGATTTCCATGTCATGCATCTTCGCCGAACGCACCAGAATGGCATCCGGAGCGGAGCACTCGGACGAAACCTCATACTCTTCGCGGGGAAGACGATCGAGGCCGGTGACGGAGATGTTATTAAGGGTCAGAATTTTATACATTGTTTTCATCCTGGAGGGGATTGTTATAATTTTTCACCACAGATGAGCACTGATGCACACAGATATTTTTCCATCCCGTACTATGGAGTCAGGCACCCGGAGATTGCTTCGTCGCTGCGCTCCTCGCAATGACGCATCAATCAGACTCTTCCTGATACCCCTTCATCTGTGTGTATCTGTGTGTATCTGTGGTTAATTTTCAATAGCCGAATAATTGTTGAGAAAGCTTTTAACCGCGCGTTTTTTCAAACTCTGCCATGAAGTCGACCAGCTTCTGCACACCCTCTTCCGGCATCGCATTGTAGATGCTGGCGCGCATGCCGCCCACGGATCTGTGTCCCTTCAGGGTGACCAGGCCCTCGGCCTGGGCCTCATCGAGAAAGCGGGAATCCAGCTCCGGATCGGCCAGCGTAAAGGGCACGTTCATCCACGAACGGCTGCCCGGATCAACCGGGTTGGCGTAAAAATCGGAGTTGTCGATCGCAGCGTACAGCAGCTTCGCCTTGCGCTCGTTGATCCCGGCCATCGCATCCAGGCCACCAAGCTCCTTGAGCCAGCGGAACACCAGCCCGGCAAGGTACCAGCCATAGGTCGGCGGTGTATTGTACATCGAGCCATTCTCAGCATGGGTGACATACTGGAACATGGCCGGCGTAGCGGAGAGCGCATCGCCGATCAGGTCATCACGAATGATCACCAGCGTCAGTCCGGCCGGGCCGATATTTTTCTGCGCACCGGCATAGATCAGGCCATACCGGGAAACATCGACAGGGCGTGAGAGAATGGTCGATGACATATCGGCGACCAGCGGCTTGTCACCCGTTTGCGGAATATAGGGGAACTCGACTCCGCCAATGGTTTCGTTGGGCGTGTAGTGCACATAGGCGGCGTCATCCAGAAGCTGCAACTGCTCCTGCAAGGGGACACGTGTAAAGTTATCCATCTCGGTGCTGGCAGCGACGTTCACCTCGCAGTAGCGCCCGGCCTCGGCAATCGCCTTCTTGGACCAGGAGCCGGTGTTGATATAGTCGGCAACCCTGCTTTCTCCCAGCAGGTTCATCGGCACCATCGCAAACTGCGACGAGGCGCCGCCCTGCAGAAACAGCACCTTGTAGTTGTCGGGAACCCGCAGCAGCTCGCGCAGGTCCGCCTCGGCCTGCGCCGCGATGGACATGAAGGACTTGCCGCGGTGGCTCATCTCCATCACCGACATGCCCTCGCCATGCCAGTCCAGCATCTCCTGTCGTGCGATGTCCAATACCGCTTCCGGCAGTGCCGCCGGACCGGCGCTGAAGTTATAAACGCGTGTCATCTCTCTACGACTCCATTGAATCATTATCTATACTGTTATCAGAGGAACCCTGCGTGGTTGCTTCACCCTCACTGCCCTCCTCCCTTGCATCATCTCCCTCCTCTTCATCGAGAGAGACGATACGCTCAATACCGATGAGGCTCTCCTGCTTGTTCAGGTCGATCAGCTTCACACCCTGGGTGCTGCGGCTGGTGACCGAGATACCGGCAACCCGGGTGCGCACCAGCGTACCGCCATCGGTTATCAGCATGATCTCATCGTCATCATCGACCAGCACAGCGCCTATCTGGGGGCCGTTGCGCGCCGAGGTCTTGATGGAGATCACCCCCATGCCGCCGCGGCCCCTCAGTGGATAGTTGTCGATGGTAGTACATTTTCCATAGCCATTCGCGACGGCAGTCAGCACCTTGGCGTCCTCGCGGGCGATGATCAGCGAAATGACCTTGTGATCACCAGGAAGCTTGATGCCGCGTACGCCTGTCGCCGTCCGCCCCATGGCGCGGACGTTCGACTCGTTGAAGCGGATCGCCTTCCCCTCGGAGGTAAACAGCATCACATCCTGGGTGCCGTCGGTAATATCCACGCCGATCAGGTGATCGTCATCGCGCAGCAACACGGCAATGATGCCGCTCTTCAGCGGACGTGAGAATGCCGTCAACGGCGTCTTCTTGACCGTGCCGGAGCTCGTTGCCATGAAGACAAACTTGTCATCGGCGTAGTCACGCACCGGCAGCACCGCATTGATGCGCTCCCCCTCCTCGAGCGGCAGCAGGTTGTTCATCGGCCGGCCGCGCGCCGCTCTTCCCGCCTGGGGCAGTTGATAGACCTTGAGCCAGTAGACCTTGCCGCGGCTGGAGAAGCAGAGGATGGTGTCATGCGTATTGGCGACAAAGAGCTTGTCGATAAAATCGTCATCCTTTGTCCGCGTCGCCGATTTTCCCTTGCCGCCGCGCCGCTGCGCACGGTAGGCATCGAGCGGCTGCGACTTGGCGTAGCCCTGGTGAGAGAAGGTGACCACCATATCCTCCGGCGAGATCAGGTCTTCCGTGGTGAGGTCGAGTTGATCGGCAACGATCTGCGTGCGCCGCTGATCGCCAAACTGCTCGCTGATCTGCTGCAGCTCTTCACGGATCACCTGCATCAGGCGGTCGGTGCTGGAGAGAATGTCCAGCAGCTCAGCGATCAAATCCAGGATCTCCTCAAACTCGCTGTGGATCTTCTCCTGTTCGAGCCCGGTCAGCTTCTGCAGCCGCAGATCAAGAATCGCCTGGGCCTGCTTTTCCGTCAGACGGTAGCCTTGTTCGGTCAGGCCGAATCCTTCCGCCATGTCATCCGGCCTGGTTGCATCCGAGCCACTGCGCTGCAGCATGGCCTCCAGCGGCCCCGACTGCCAGAAACGTCCCATCAGTCCGCTCCTGGCCTCGACAGGCGTCGGCGCCCTTTTGATCAGTTCAATGATCTCGTCGATATTGGCCAGCGCAACGGCCAGCCCCTCGAGGATATGCGCCCGCTCCCTGGCCTTGCGCAGTTCAAACAGCGTGCGCCGGGTAACCACCTCACGGCGGTGGCGCAGAAAGAGTTCGAGTATCTGCTTCAGGTTCAACAGCCGCGGCTGGCCGTTCACCAGCGCCACCATGTTGATACCGAAGACATTCTGCATCTGGGTCTGCTTGTAGAGATTGTTCAGCACCACCTCGTAGATCTCGCCACGCCGCAGTTCGATCACCATGCGCATGCCGTCTTTATCGGACTCATCGCGCAACGCGGTGATGCCGTCGAGTTTTTTCTCCTTGACCAGTTCGGCAATTTTTTCAAGCAGCCGCGCCTTGTTGACCTGGTAGGGCAGTTCCGTGACCACGATGCGCACGCGCCCGTGGTCAAACTCCTCCTGTTCGGTACGGGCGCGCAGATAGATGCGGCCACGCCCGGTACGGTAGGCCTCATCAATCCCGCGGGAGCCGTTGATAATCCCCCGGGTCGGAAAGTCGGGCCCAGGCAGAAATTCCATCAAATCCTGGTAGCCGAGATCCGGGTTGTCGATCAACGCGATGCAGGCATCGATGGTCTCACCCAGGTTGTGCGGCGGAACATTGGTCGCCATGCCGACAGCGATACCGGAAGAGCCGTTGACCAGCAGGTTAGGCACCCGCGTCGGCAATACCGAGGGTTCATGCTCCGAATTGTCGTAGTTTGCAACGAAATCGACCGTCTCCTTCTCAATATCCTGAAGCAGAGAGTGGGCGATTTTCGCCATGCGAATCTCTGTGTAGCGCATCGCCGCCGGAGAATCGCCGTCGACCGAACCGAAGTTGCCCTGGCCGTCGACCAGCATGTAGCGCATGGAGAAGGGCTGCGCCATGCGCACGATGGTGTCGTACACAGCGGTATCGCCGTGCGGATGGTATTTACCGATGACGTCACCGACAATACGGGCTGATTTCTTGTAAGGCTTGTTCCAGTCATTGCGCAGTTCATGCATCGCGTAGAGCACGCGGCGGTGGACCGGTTTCAGGCCATCCCGGACATCAGGCAGGGCGCGCCCGACGATGACGCTCATTGCATAATCCAGATAGGATTGCTGCATCTCGTCTTCGAGATTGATCGAGTGAACTTCCTTGGCGAATTCAGTCATGGCGGGGTGGTTTCAAGAGTCGCTGCAACGCCCTCTTCAACGAGGGTGAATCGATTGCTGATCAAGCGGTTGATTCTACCATAGAAACGCAATGCATCACTGCTATTGTAGGCATTAAAAACCCCGGTCAAGGGCCGGGGCTGTAAGCGGGTTCGCTCATACGAGTGAGCGATGTGAATCGTCAGGCGCGGCGGCGTTTGCCCCAGGTGCGCACCTTGCCGACATCCAGGTGTACGAAGCTTGAGCCGTAGTAGCCGACTCCACCGGAGCGCTGCACCGTCGCGGCGTGAAACAGGCTGGAGTTGCCAACGCCTGGCAGCTTGATGTCGATCGCCTTGCCCTTCATGTGCAGGCTGTTTTTCGCCACGCCGGAACCTCTTCTGCGGTTGCGCAGCATGCGATTTGTATTCGGAGAACGGTAGCCGGAGAGAATCTCGTAACACTTCGCGGAGTTGCAAATCGTCTTCTGGTTGACGTTGTAGAGCAGGTCAACGAGTCTGGTGTCGATGGCGCAGACCTCGTTGTCGCGGTGGTCGCGCAGGATCATGTCGATCTCGGCAAGCGCCTCGGGCTGGTAGCTGCCGTCAATCCAGTAATCGACCCTGGTCTTTTCTCCGGTATGGACATTTTGCAGGGAGAGCGCCCGTACGCCCTGTGGTTTTTTTCGTGATCTTGCGGAGACGGCGGGGATTGCCGCCATGGCCGAGAGTGCTGCTGCACCGACTAGAAACTCTCTGCGAGGAAGGAGGGAAAATCGTGATTTCTGTTGGTTACTCATGAACTTACTACATATTTGTCAAGAATTGTGTTATACCATAGCACTCAAATCAATGAATATCAAGGTTATTGCCTGAAAAAGCCGATAATTATTCCTATCGACTTAATTGAATTTGATTATGAGAATTATCAATTCGGAAAGGAGATTCCGGGACAGGACGCCCACTTCGTGGACGCGTAGCGTGCATCAACCGCGCTTGGAGCCATCCGCCAAAACCAGGTGCTTGTCGCGACGATAGAGGTCGTCATAAAAATAGATCTGGCCATCGTCAGCCCACGCGGTCATATAGAGCAGATAGACCGGGATATCCTCATCCAGATCGACACGCCTGTCTTTGCCTGACTGTTTCACCAGTTCGCTGAATTCTCCCGGATCCTGATGGCCCAGCAGCATGGCCCCCAGTTCAGTCGGCTTCTCGATTCTGACGCAGCCATGACTGTAGGCGCGGAAGTCCTTCTCGAACAGATTCCTGCTCTGCGTATCATGCAGATAGACGCCGTGCTTATTGGGGAAAATAAATTTTACCGTACCCAACGCGCCAGCTGCCCCTCTTGCCTCCACCACCCGATAGGGCGCACGATTGCTGCGGCTGTACTGGCCCCAGTTGACAGAGGCGGGATTGATGACGTTTCCGGATCGATCGAGTACCTTGTAACCCTTCTTCCTGAAGAACCCGGGGTCACGACTGGCCTTGGGCGCCATCTCCGCAGAGAGAATGGTATTCGGCACATTCCAGTTTGGATTGAGCACCAGGTACTTCATCTCTGTCGAAAAGCTCGGCGTTTGCAGGTTCGCGCCGGTCTTGCCGACAACCGTCCGCATGGTCAGCTTGTCGACGTCATCCTCCCGGTACCAGAGGCGGAAGGCAGGCACGTTGACGACGATATGCCGCTTGCCGAAGTTATCCGGCAGCCAGCGCCAGCGCTCCATGGAGGCAATGATCTGGCGAATTCTGTCATTGACGGGAACCGCCAGCGCCTGGCGCGTACCCTTGCCGACGATACCGTCATCGTTCAAACCATGACGCCGCTGAAAGCGCTCCACTGCAACTTTCAGATCATCGTCAAAAAGCGCGGCTTGCGGCGCATCAGGAACGGCGCCATCGGTAACAGCCAGGCGCGCGCGCAGCGCCACGACCTCGCTGCTGCTCTCCCCGGGCTTGAGCGCAGCTCCCTGCGCCGGGAATGCAGGCCAACCGCCGGAGCCGGCGATGCCGGTATAGTTGTTGAGTTCGCGGCGTAGATTGGCGTAATAGGTGTGGGCTGGATACACCTGCTGCATGAAGCCGGGAACATCCTCCAGCGAGACCGCATAGACAAAACTTGCCACGAGGTCCGGCCTGCCGCCATTATTGATCTGCCAGCGAGGATCCACTTTACGCGCGCTATACTGACCGTCGCGGAGATGAGAGATATAGTGCAGTACGTTGTCGGTCAACAACAGGTCAAACAGCGTCATATCTCCCGCTTGCTGCGCCTGCAGAATCTCCTGCACGTGATACTCAGCCGGATTCAGGCCGTGCGAGTGGGCTTCCGCCAGGATCCGGATCGCCGCATCGGCGCTGCGCTTGACACGCCCCCAGCGATGCCACAGCGGATCGTTTCCGGTGGTTTCATACACCTGCTGAAGCCATGACAACCTGGATGCCGGGCGATAGTGACCGAGTGCGCTGCTGAGGGATTCATCGAACATCGGGCTGTTGCCCAATGGCGGGACAGGTGGATAAAGCGGCGCATTGACATCGGGGAAACGATAGGATTTCGGCGCCTTGCCCGCCGCTGAGGGTCTGGAGCGTTTTTTCGGCGGCCTCTGAACAGCCGGCTTGGGCTTGGCGACTCTCCTTGGCTTATATGCGGGTTTTGACCTTGAGCGTGACACAAAGATATCGGCGTACTCGTCATCGACCCATCCGGCATGCGCCTCCTGAGCCGTGAACGGCGCACAGCAGAGCAGGAGAGCCACTACTGCTGTCAATAACCCGTATCGGCCATTCCAAACATCGCTACGCTCTTGACAATACATAAAAAATCCGAGTTTCCCCAACCATAGACTTGTACATTATAACAAACTCGGCGATGTATAAAAAATCAGCACCTATTGGAAGCTCTGATCGAATCGTCATTCATGTCATTTCGACCGTAGGGAGAAATCTTCTACCCTCTCATGTCAACAGGTTACGAGCTTCAAGATTTCCCGCTTTGCTCGAAATGACATCCCATCAGGGCATACTTATGTAACTTGATGTATAGGCTCTCAATAACAGGTTGTCGTGATTCAATCAGCCGTAGGGGGGATAAGCTGCAGCGCATCCACCATGATTATGGCGCAATGGTGGATGCGGCAAAAAGACGCCTTATCCCCCCTACAGACTTCCAACGATCCGTTCAATGCAATTGGACTTTTCATATGCACGGGGTAATTGAGCAGTTACGTTGAGTCTTCAACCTCTCTTTTGTCCGGCAACAAGAACCCCCATTGCCACCAGTGCGGATGCAGAAAAGAGCAGAAAAGTGGTTGTTGCACCACTGGACTCCCACAGCAGACCACTGCCGAGACTGCCGAGGGTCCCGCCGACGCCAAAGCTGACACTGCTGTAGAGCGCCTGCCCCCGGCCCTGCAGATGCCGCGGAAAGTTATGATGTACAAAATCGATAGCGGCCGCATGAAAAGCGCCAAAGGTGGCGGCGTGCAGCAGTTGGGCGACGATCAGCACCAGCAGATAGTCGCTGAACAGGGCAATCAGGATCCAGCGCAGCGCTGCCAGCAACAGGCACCAGAGCAACAGGCTCCTTGATGTGAATGCCTGCAACAGCTTGTGCATGGCAAAGATATAGACGGTAACTTCCGCTGCAACACCCAGTGCCCACAGCTGCCCGATCACCCCCTTGGTGTAGCCCCCGGCCTCCAGGTGGATTGAAAAAAAGGTGTAATAGGCGCCATGGCTGAACTGCATCAACAGGCAGACGATAAAAAACGAGAGTATGGCCGGCTGCAACAGGATCCCGGACAATGGCGCTGCAGACTCGGCTACAGCCTCGCGCGGCTCTTCGGGAATCATCAGGGTTGACAGCCAGATCCCTGCATAGAGCAGAGCAAGCACCGGCAGGATAACCCGCACCCCCCAGCGATCCACCATAAAGCCGAGGACAACCACCACCAGCATGAAACCGACCGATCCCCACACCCGGATGCGGCTGTACTGCGGCGTGTCGCTGCCGAGAAAGCGCAATGTGATCACTTCGATCTGCGGCAACACGGCGTTCCAGAAAAAACTGAACAGCGCCATGGCGAGCGCCAGGCCGGCGTAGTCGGTCAGCCAGAAAACCAGCAGGAAGGTGCACAGCGAGAGCAGTGCACCGCCGCGCACCAGCCTGGTTCGCCGCCCCATGGAGTCTCCCAGCCATCCCCACAGATAGGGCGCAACGATCTTGGTTGCGGTCAGAATGGCCATCAGCTCCCCGATCTGGAGCGCCGAGAAACCCAGCGACTTCAGGTAGAGCGCCCAGAACGGTATCAGTGCGCCGAGTGCCGCGAAATAGAAAAAATAGAATGACGACAGACGCCAGTACGGCATCCTGGAGAAGACCATCTAGCCGCTATTGTGGTCTGCGGGAATGACAGGCACAGGCGGAACCACATCCGCATTTTGCGCCCGATGGCGAAGCAGGTGGTCGATCAGCGTAATCGCCAGCATCGCCTCGACGATGGGCGTCGCGCGTATACCGACACAGGGGTCATGTCTTCCCTTGGTCACCACATCGACTGCCTCGCCCCTCGCATTGACGGTTTTTCCGCCCAGACGAATGCTCGAAGTGGGTTTGAAAGCCACCTTCGCGACAATGCTCTGCCCGGTCGAGATGCCGCCGAGGATGCCACCGGCATTGTTGGAGAGAAAACCCTGCGGCGTCATCTCGTCGCGGTGCTCGGTCCCCCTCTGTTCGACCGCATCAAAACCGGCCCCGATCTCAACCCCCTTGGCGGCATTGATGCTCATCAGGGAGTGGGCGATCTCCGCATCGAGGCGGTCGAAGATCGGCTCGCCGAGCCCGGGAGGGATGCCGTAGGCCACGACCGTGATCTCGGCGCCAATCGAATTGCCTTCTTTTCGCAGCTGATCCATATAGGCTTCGAGTTCGGGAATTTTGCCGGCATCGGGAAAAAAGAAGGGATTTTGCGACACCTGCTCCCACTCGAAATGATCCGGCCGCAGCGGTCCGAGCCGCGACAGGTAGCCACGCACTTCGACGCCCAGCGATTCCTGCAGATATTTTTTGGCGACGGCTCCGGCGGCAACCCGCATGGCCGTCTCGCGCGCCGAGGAGCGCCCACCGCCGCGGTGGTCACGAATACCGTACTTCTGCAGGTAGGTGTAGTCGGCATGCCCGGGGCGAAAACGGTCGACGATCTCAGAGTAATCCTTTGAGCGTTGATCCTGGTTATGAATGATCAGGCCAATGGGGGTACCCGTGGTCCTGCCCTCAAAGACGCCGGAAAGAATCTGCACCTGGTCAGGTTCGCGCCGCTGGGTCGTGTGGCGGCTGGTGCCAGGGCGGCGGCGGTCGAGATCGGGTTGGATATCTGCCTCGGACAGCTCCATGCCGGGCGGGCAGCCATCGATGATACAACCGATCGCGATACCGTGACTCTCGCCAAACGAGGTCACGCTGAAGAGTTTTCCGATGCTATTTCCAGACATAAATTTCTGATTTCTAGTATGACTCTGCCAGGTACAGTGGCAAATTAGAAACACCGTCATTCCGGCGCAGGCCGGAATCCAGGAATGCTGCAAAAAATTCGCGCGTATGGATCCCGGCCTGCGCCGGGATGACATTCGATGTGGTTTTCAGACCGGCACAAGTTAGTATTTTAATGTTACTATAGCGCGCCGCAGCCCTCGTAGCTCAGCTGGATAGAGCGATCGCCTCCTAAGCGATAGGTCACAGGTTCGAATCCTGTCGAGGGCACCATCTTTTCAGCAACTACTCCCACTCTATCGTCGCAGGCGGCTTGCTGGAGATATCATAGGCGACGCGCGATACCCCTGTCACCTCGTTAATGATGCGCCGCGACACGGTCTCCAGAAACTCGTAGGGCAGATGTGCGAAGTGCGCCGTCATGAAATCGACCGTGGTCACGGCGCGCAGCGTCACCACGTATTCGTAGCGGCGCGCATCACCGACGACGCCGACCGATTTCACCGGCAGGAACACCACAAACGCCTGGCTGACCTCGTCATAGAGATCATGCCTGTAGAGCTCCTCGATGTAGATGTGGTCCGCCTGGCGCAGCAGGTCGGCATACTCCTTCGTGACTTCGCCAAGAATGCGCACCCCGAGCCCCGGCCCCGGAAAGGGATGCCGATAGACCATCTCGGACGGCAGTCCAAGCTCGACGCCGATGCGGCGCACCTCGTCCTTGAAAAGCTCCCGCAGCGGCTCCACCAGCTGCAGCTTCATGTAGTCGGGCAGACCGCCCACGTTGTGATGCGATTTAATGACATGCGCCTTGCCCGATTTGGCGCCGGCCGACTCGATCACATCGGGATAGATGGTGCCCTGCGCCAGGTACCCGACATCGGCAAGTTTGCCCGCCTCCTCCTCGAAGACATCGATGAAGAGATTGCCGATGATCTTGCGCTTCTTTTCAGGATCGCTCTCTCCCGCCAGTGCACCCAGAAAACGCTCCTCTGCATTGACGCGGATCACCCTGACGCCCATGTGCTCGGCAAAGGTCGCCATCACCTGGTCGCCTTCATGCAGCCGCAGCAGGCCGTTGTCGACAAAGACGCACACCAGCTGGTCGCCGATGGCGCGGTGCAGCAGCGCGGCAACAACGGATGAATCCACCCCGCCGGAGAGCCCCAGCAACACCTTGTCGCTGCCGACCCGGCGTCTGACCGTTGCAATGGCGTCCTCGATGATGCTGCCGGCGTTCCATAATGGCTCACAGCCGCAGATGTCGAACAGGAAGCGTTCGATGATGCGCTGCCCCTGCCTGGTATGCGTCACCTCGGGATGAAATTGCAGCCCGTAAAAGCGGCGCTGCTCATCCGCCATGCCGGCCAGCGGCGCATCCTCCGTGGTGCAGATCACCTGGAAGCCGTCGGGCAGGCGCACCACCCGGTCGCCATGGCTCATCCACACGTCGAGCAGTCCATAGCCCTCGTCCGTGACATGATCCTCGATCTTGTTCAGCAGCGCCGAGTGATTGCGCGCCCGCACCTGCGCATAGCCGTACTCGTGGATGTCCGAACTCTCGACCTCCCCGCCCAGTTGCAACGCCATCGTCTGCATACCGTAACAGATGCCGAGTACCGGCACGCCGAGCTCGAACACCCTTTGCGGTGCGATGGGCGCATCCTCGCCTGTCACCGTTTCAGGACCGCCGGAGAGAATGATGCCGGCAGGCTGCAACGCATCGATGGCCTCCTCGCAGTTGTCCCAGGGCCAGATTTCGCAGTAGACGGAGGATTCACGCACCCGGCGGGCGATCAGCTGGGTATATTGCGAGCCGAAATCGATAATCAGAATGGAGTGCGCGTGGATGTTGGTCATATTTTTCTACTGCTAATCCAGTGAGACCAAGTCTCAGACTGACAAGGCAATAAAGCCTTCTTAATCTCTCTCCAAGACGCAAGGACGCAAAGGTTTTTTCTTGGCGGGCTTTGCGTCTTTGCGAGAGTCATGATTGACGTGCTTCCTCAGCACATCTTAATAACTGTATAAAGTTTTTCACCGTAAGGGGTAAACGTCAATCACGCCGGTAGTTCGGCGCCTCCTTGGTGATGGTGACATCATGCACGTGCGACTCCTGCATGCCGGCACTGGTGACGCGCACAAACTCCGGATGATTGCGCATCTCCTCGATGGTGGCGCAGCCTGTATAGCCCATGCTCGAACGGATGCCGCCGGTCAACTGGCCAATGACGCTGAGCACCGGCCCCTTGTAGGGAACGCGGCCCTCGATGCCTTCCGGGACCAGCTTGTCGGAATCCTTGGTCTCCTCCTGGAAATAGCGGTCTGAGGAGCCTGTCGTTCCGGACATGGCGCCGATCGAACCCATGCCACGATAGGATTTATAGGAGCGCCCCTGGAAGATTTCGACATCACCGGGAGACTCGTCGGTACCGGCGAACAGGCCGCCGATCATCACCGCATGGGCTCCGGCAACCAGCACCTTGGCAATATCGCCGGAGTAGCGCAAACCGCCATCGGCGATCACCGGGATGCCTGTCTCTTTCAACGCCGCGGCAACATTCGACACAGCCGTGATCTGCGGCACGCCAACCCCGGCGATGATACGCGTGGTGCAGATCGAACCCGGGCCGATGCCCACCTTGACGGCATCGGCGCCAGCTTCCGCCAGCGCCTTTGCAGCCGCCGCGGTGGCAATATTGCCGCCGATGACCTGGATATGCGGATAGTTGGACTTCACCCAGGCAACCCGCTCAAGTACACCCTTGGAGTGGCCATGCGCCGTATCGACGACGATGACATCGACATCGGCGCCGACCAGGGCGGAAACCCGCTCCTCGGTACCGACGCCGACGCCCACGGCGGCGCCGACACGCAGGCGCTCCTCGCTGTCGCGGCAGGCATTGGGGTAATCCGTCGCCTTCTGGATATCCTTGACTGTAATCAGACCGCGCAGCTTGAAATCGTCGTTGACCACCAGCACCTTCTCGATCCTGTGCTTGTGCAGCAATGCCTTGACCTCGTCACGGCTGGCGCCCTCCTGGACTGTGACCAGGTTCTCTTTGCGGGTCATGATGTTTTTCACCGGATCGGACGGCCTGGTCTCGAAACGCAGATCGCGGCCGGTGACTATACCCACCAGGTCGGTGCCATCGACGACCGGGACCCCGGAGATGCGATTGACCCTGGTCAGCTCCATCACCTCGCCAATGGTGGTACTCGGAGAGACGGTGATCGGATCACGAACGACGCCACTTTCGTACTTCTTGACTTTCAGCACCTCTGCCGCCTGCTCCTCGGGCGTCATGTTCTTGTGCACGATTCCCAGGCCACCCTCCAGCGCCAGGGTGATGGCAAGCCGTGCTTCGGTGACGGTATCCATCGCGGCGGAGACCAGCGGAATGTTCAGATCGATTTCCCGCGTCAAACGGGTTGCAAGCGTGACGTCCTTGGGGAGTACGGCAGAGTGCGCCGGAACAAGCAGAACATCGTCAAAAGTGAGTGCATCCTGGGCAATACGCAACATGGTGAGGGCTTCGCTATCAATCTGGAAAATAGCAATGCATTATACGCTTTGACAGACTATTTTTATAGCCGAAAAAGGTGCGTTATTCGCTTTTGAAACCACAGATACACACAGATAAACACGGATCCATGTTCCTGGGGAAGGCAGCTAGTGCTCCTTCAACGTAATAATTTAGGATTCAGTGGGCTTGTCAGCGTTCATGGCAAGACGCGTCTCGCCGGCAATGGCTAACCCCCTTGCCAAGAGGCGCAACGCAGTCCATGGGCGCTGACAAGCTCACACACGGTGCGCTCCTGTGGTGTCCCGCAGCCGCGTTACAGCACTTGGCAAGGGTGTGGGCCATTCCCTGCGTGCTGTGCCTTGCTGCGAAACACCACAGGAGCGCTGCATCCCAAATTATTACATTGAAGGAGCACTAGGATTGCAGGAGTGTTGCAAGAGGCACATTCGTACGGTTTTTTCTCTCAATATCTGTGCTCATCTGTGTGCATCTGTGGTTAACTCCTGTTTTACCTTTCCCAGTCGCTGGCGCACCACCTCGTAGAGCGCCACACCAGCAGCCACGGAGACATTGAGACTCTCGACCGATCCCGCCATCGGCAGGCTCACCAGCTGATCGCAATGCTCCCTGGTCAAACGCCGCATCCCCCTCTCTTCACCACCCATGACCAGCGCCGTCGATGTTGTGAGGTCGACCTCATAGAGCGACTGCTGCGCCTCGCCCGCAGCGCCGATGATCCAGACGCCGAACTGATCAGCCAGCAGCTTCAGGGTTCTCGCCAGGTTGGTCACCTGGATAAAGGGAAGCCGCTCCGCCGCACCGCTGGCGACCTTGCAGGCGACCGGCGTCAAGCCAACGCTGCGGTCCTTGGGGGCGATCACGGCATGCACACCGGCGGCATCAGCCGTTCTCAGGCAGGCGCCAAGGTTATGCGGATCCTGCACGCCGTCGAGCACCAGCAGCAGCAGCGGGCCGTCCACTTGCTGCAGAATAGCGGGCAAATCCGCTTCACTGGTTGCAGCAGGAGCACTGGCGCGGATCAGGATCCCCTGGTGATTGATATCGGGGGCCAGCTCGGAAAGCTGCTGTTTGGTGACCTGCCGGGAGGGAATGCGATGGCGGCGCAGCTCGGCGAGAATCTCTTTGATGCGCTTATCATGACGGCTGCTGTCGACCCACACATCGGTGATGGAGTCAGCGCCATGCCGCAATACATTGCGTACGCTGTGGATACCGCCGATCAAACGCTCCTTGCCTCTCCCTGTTGATGCACTCATATCCTGACAGGATTGCTGCAGTGATAGGATGTGCTGAGCTTGCGAAGCGCATCATTCAAGATTGATGCGCTTCGCCTACAGGGATCGTAGATGAGGGGCGTGAGCAGGATGCGGAAGCTTCGTTCCTCAGCACATCCTATGATTTGTTGACCGCACGGCATATCAACGGCGTCTTCTGCGTTTTCTGGGCTGTTTCTCAGCTTGCTTGTCAGGCTGTTGTTTTGATTGCTTAGCGGATTGTTGACCCGTTTGTTTGCCGCCTTGCTT
>JBDLII010000015.1:0-23313 GCA_039714995.1 Pseudomonadota bacterium | reverse complement strand
ACGAAGTTGGTTGCAGCTATAGAACATTGCCATTGAGGAGAGGACGATGCATCGATCCATCATCCGCATCATCAGTTTGCTGCTTGTCGCGGCGGTACTGTATGCTTGTGAGCGCAAACCGCTGACCGCCCCGGAAACCAGTGAGGCATTCTGGCAGGCCGTCATTATGGATGACCGCGATTCTGTGGTAGCCTATTCAACCCTGATTAATGTAGAGGATTATGACCGCTTCGGCCGTCAGTGGCAGGGTCTGAGCCCGACATGGGGGCGGATCGTCATCAATGGTAATGCTGCACAGGTCGAAACAGAGATAGCCGGGCCGGATGCAGAAACGACCGATACTCTCTATTTCCTGACCTATCTGGTCAATACCGATGAGGGCTGGAGAGTCGACTACCAACGGACGGCCGATGCTGTCAGCGTCAGCGGCGCAGTGGTGGATTTTGTTGGCCAATTGACAACGCTGGGGCAAAACATCCAGCGCCAGGTCGAGGCCTCGTCCGACAATGTTGCGCGGCAAATGACGGCCTTCGTCGAACAACTCGAGCAGATGGCCGGGGAGTACCAGGATCATGCGGACCAGGCCATTGAAGCTGCCGCCGGCAGGATGCGTGGACTGCTCGATGAATTTGTCCGCTCTCTGGAAGAGGCAATCGACGAGCTGGATGCCTCCGGCGATGAAGAGCAAACGGGTGCAACAGAGGCAAACCGCGCAGAGATGAAGGCGTCCGTTGATCGCCTGCAGTCGTCCGGAGATGCATTGCAAAACCCCACTGTAGACAGCATTGCCACTAGCGGAGAGCAGTTCATTGCCGTGATGGCAAGGCTTGACCGCCTCAGCGATGAAAAACTGCAGCACTATACAAGGAGATGGGAGCAACTGGCTGAAGAGTTCATGGCCGAACTGGCCAATCTGATCGCACTGTTCACTGGTGTGGATCAGCCTGTCGTCAAAGAACACGAACAAAACGAAACCAAGTAGCAGGAGGAGAACAATGAGAAACCAGAACATCATCGCCTTTATCATGGCCGGAGGACAGGGGTCGCGACTGCAACCTCTGACGAGTCAACGTTCGAAACCATCAGTGCCTTTCGGCGCCCGTTACCGGATTACCGATTTCGTGTTGAGCAACTTTGTCAACTCCGAGATCTATACCATCTATATGCTGGTGCAGTACCGGTCGCAATCCCTGATCGAACATATTCGCAAGGCCTGGCGCTTGTCGCCGATCGTGCCGAATCAGTTTATTACCGTGGTGCCGCCGCAGATGAATGAGGGTGAGAGCTGGTTTCAGGGGACCGCGGATGCCGTGCATCAAAATCTGAACCTGATCGAGGATCATAATCCCGACCTGGTCGCGGTGTTTGGCGCCGACCATATCTACCGTATGGATATACGCCAGATGGTGGATTTTCACAACGCCAGTGATGCGGACGTCACGGTTTCGGCGCTGCCGGTGCCGCTGCGGGAAGCAACTGAATTCGGAGTGATAGCCACCGATGACGATGGCCGCATCCGCGAATTCCAGGAGAAGCCCGAGCATCCGGCGCACATGCCTGGAGATCCCAGTCGCGCCTTCGCCTCGATGGGAAATTACCTCTTCAAGGCGGATGTGCTGAAGCAGGCGCTGCTGGACGCCAAAAGCCGTGGAGAGACGGATTTTGGTAACGATGTGCTGCCGCGTCTGATGCAGAGCCACAAGCTCTATGCATACAACTTCAGTGACAACGAAGTGCCGGGCATGAAGCCCTACGAGGAGCAGGGATACTGGCGAGACGTGGGTAATATCGATGCTTACAAGGAGGCCCACGCTGACGTGATGGGGGTCGAGCCGCGCCTGGATGTGTTCAATACCGAATGGCCGATTCTCTCCAGCAACTACCAGGGACCGGTAGCGCGGGTGGCCGGCGGCGAACTCGAGAATTGCCTGCTGGGCGCCGCTACCCTGATCAATGGCGCCTCGGTGAAAAATACCATTATTCGCCGCGAGGTCGTGGTGGAGGAGGGTGCCGAGCTGGACAACTGTATCATTATGGACTACGTGCACATCGGCCCGGGGGCCAAACTGCGCAATGTCATCGTGGATCGCCACAATAATATCGAAGCCGGTGAGCGCATCGGTTTTGACCTGGAAGAGGACCGTAAGCGCTTCAAGGTCACGCCAGCGGGGGTCGTGGTCGTGCCGCGTGGAGAGGCAGGCTATTATGCACGTGATTCCCACACGGAGGGGCAGGGCCGCTATTCCGAATAGCGGCTTGTCATCGCTGGAGCCAACTGCTAGGCTTGGCGAAGCTATAAAAAATAAATAACAAGAGCCTGAAGGAGGAGTCTGATGATTCTCGCGGGAGATATCGGCGGCACCAAGACAGTCCTGGCCCTCTTTTCAATTGAGGAGGGGGTTGCCGGAGGAGCGCTGCACGAGACCCGCTTCGAGAGCGGCAAATACAGCTCGCTGGAGGCGATCATCGTCGAGTTTCTGCGCGAGACCGGGGCCAAGCCTGTGGCCGCCAGCTTTGGTGTCGCGGGACCGGTCAAGGAGCAGCACGCGCAGATCACCAATCTTCCCTGGACCATCGACGCCGAGACTATCCGCACCTCTTTCTCTCTTCCAGATGTTTTTCTGCTCAACGACCTGGAGGCTATCGCCACGGCCGTCCCGCACCTGGAGAAGGAGGATCTCGGCACACTCAACCAGGGCGAGGTTATTGATGGCGGCAACATCGCTGTCGTTGCGCCGGGAACCGGGCTTGGCACTGCATTTCTGATCTGGTGCGGCGATCACTACAAAGCCTGCGCCAGCGAAGGCGGGCATGTCTCGTTCTCGCCGTGCAATCTGCAGCAGATGGAGTTGTTGAAATATCTGCAGAGCCGTTATGGCCACGTCAGCTTCGAGCGCATCTGCTCCGGCAGCCACCTGCCGAATATCTACGACTTTTTCATTGCGCAAAACAGTTTTCTGGAGCCCGATTGGCTGCGCGAGGAGCTGGCGGAGGCCGCCGACCGCACCCCGGTCATCGTCCAGAACGCCCTCGAGCAGAAGGCGGATATCTGCGTGGCGACCCTGGATATGTTCGTCCAGATTCTGGGAACAGTGATTGGCAACATGGCGGTGAGCCTGCTGCCCAGGGGCGGAATCTATCTCGGTGGCGGTATCCCGCCACGCATCCTCGAACGTCTTCAGCAGCCTGATTTCCTCAGCGCCATCGCCGACAAGGGTCGCTTCTCCGCGCTCTGTTCAAGCATGCCGGTCCACGTGATCCTGGATCCCAAGGCGGCGCTGCGCGGCGCGGCCTGGTTCGGCATGGGGGCGATGGATCGGAAAAGTACATCTTGACAAGAGAATAGCCTTTTAGATTAACAAGTAATTTCTTGACAACCTTTGCTTCATCGCGGTCAGAAGACTGCTTCTACAGCGCTATGCTGCACCAGATGTAGGAGTGATCTTCTGACCACGATTGAAATGCGATGGCATCCTGCTCATATGCACGGACTTAATTGAGGAATTGCATCAACAACAGCGATAAAAAACAGGAGAGAACGATGAGCATGTCAACCACTGCAAGCGCAGAAGGCGGGTCTCCCAACATCGGCTTCGTTATCATGATCGCCGCGGCTGCTGCCCTCGGCGGTTTTCTGTTTGGTTTCGACACCTCGGTGATCAACGGCGCCGTCAAGGCGCTGCAAGGGGAATTCGCGGCCACTCCGCTGCAAGTCGGACTCGCAGTCTCGCTGGCCCTGCTGGGTTCGGCCGTCGGCGCCTTTATCGCCGGCCCGCTGGCTGACCGCCTCGGCCGCACACGCAGCATGACCATTGCCGGCATACTGTTCATGATAAGCGCGATCGGTTCCGGTCTGCCTTTCGGACTCGTCGATTTCATCTTCTGGAGAATCGTCGGCGGCATCGCCGTCGGCGCCGCCAGCGTTCTGGCGCCCGCCTATATCGCCGAGGTGTCGCCGGCCGCCTATCGCGGGCGTCTCGCCTCGTTGCAGCAGCTCGCCATCGTTACCGGCATCTTTGTCGCTCTGTATGCAGGTTGGGGCATTGCCGAGGCGGCCGGTGGCGCCGCCAACGAGGCCTGGCTAGGCTATGAGGGCTGGCGGTGGATGTTCTGGTCGGAAATCCCGGCGGCGCTCATCTATACCATAGCCTCCCTCTTCATTCCGGAATCTCCACGCTACCTGGTTTCCAAGGGACGCGACGAGGAGGCCGCAGAAGTCCTGAGCCGGGTGATCGGCGGCGACGCGGCCCACAAGGTCGACGAGATCCGCGCCACGATGGACATGGAGCACAAGCCCAACTTTGCCGACCTGCGAGGACGCTTTGGTCTGCTGCCCATCGTCTGGATCGGCGTCTTGCTGTCGCTCTTTCAGCAATTCGTTGGCATCAACGTCGTCTTCTACTACAGCAGCGCCATCTGGCAGGCGGTAGGATTCACCGAGCAGGACGCGATGATGACCAGCACCATCACCGGCCTCGTCAACATCGTCACCACGCTGATCGCCATTTCCCTCGTCGACAAGCTGGGACGCAAACCGCTGCTGATCATTGGCTCTGTCGGCATGGCGGTCACCCTCGGCATGCTGGCGTACGTCTTCGGTGGAGCCGAAACCATCACCGTGGTCAGGGAGGGCGTCGAGAGAACGGTTCCGCAGTTGACTGCAGAGGAAGGAAAAATCGCCATCATCGCCTTTAATCTCTACGTCTTCTGCTTTGGCATGTCCTGGGGGCCGGTGGTCTGGGTCCTGCTCGGCGAGATGTTCAACAACAAGATCCGCGCCGCCGCACTGGCTTTGGCCGCCTCGGCGCAATGGGCCGCCAACTTCCTGGTCTCCACCACCTTCCCGCCGATCGCGGTCAACCTGGGATTGGGCGCCGCCTATGGCATCTATACCATGTTCGCATTCCTGTCCATCTTCTTCGTTTGGAAGTACGTCAAGGAGACCAAGGGACGCGAACTCGAGGAGATGTAGGCAGGGCCTTCGTCGGTCCATGGGATGAGAGTTCGTCGATAGATCGGAGCTCCCTGTCGGCATTATCCGAGGGTCGCCAGTTGACCCTCGATAGTTGGGAAGAGTCAATGAAAATATCGAAATTACAGAAAAGAAGTTGTCGCCACACTTGTCTGGGTCTGGTAGGGGCCTCTCTGTTTCTGGGCGGGATTCCACTGGCCGTGGCGGAGACAAGCTACCACACCTCGGAATACCTGAGCGGCAACTGGAAGGGTGCCAGGGACCGGCTCAAGGATAAGGGCTACCAGGCCTATTTCCACTACACTACCGAACCGATGTACAACGTCTCCGGTGGCGAGGAGCAGGGCGGCACCTACGCAGACAACATCGGTCTGGATTTCATGTTCGACATGAACAAGATCTTTGGCGGTGGCGACACGATCCTGACTGTGAAGCTCTCCCAGCGCAACGGCGACAGCGTCTCGTCGGAATATGTCGCTCCATCCGAGGGTGGTAATACCTTTACGGTGCAGGAACTCTTCGGCGGCCAGACTTTCAAGCTGGCCAACTTCCAGCTCAATACCAAGCTGCTGGATGAGCGCCTCGATCTGGCCTACGGACGTCTGGTGGCCAACGACGACTTCCTGCGCTCGCCGCTCTACTGCCAGTTCGTCAACAACTCCTTCTGCGGCAGCCCCAAGCCTGTGTTTCTGCATGACCCATTCACCTTCAGCGCCTATCCGACCGCCCAGTGGGGCGTGCGTGGGCGCTATGATACGTCCTCGCGCGACTGGACTTTCCAGGCCGCCATCTACGACGGCGATCCCGAACTGAAGGGGGGCGATCCCACCAGCAGCGGGAGCAACAAGCACGGCACCAACTGGAAGTTCGGCAACAATGGCGTGGTGCTGGCGGGCGAGGCGCATTACCATGTGAATCGTGATTCCGATACCGCGCTTCCCGGCGTCTACAAGATTGGTGGCTACTATATGAGCGGCGACTTCAGGGATATCAGCCAGACCGACAACTCCACCATCTCGGACAACGCCATGCTGTGGCTGCTGGCCGACCAGATGCTGTTCCGGAAGAGTCCGGGCAGCAGCCAGGGGCTCTCCATGTTCGGCTCCCTGGTATTCAGCCTGGAGGATAAGATCAACCAGATGGACAACTACTTCAGTCTGGGACTGCTCTACGAGGGGCTGTTCGACGCCCGCCCCCATGATCAAACCGGTATGGCGGTCACCGCCGGCTGGTACAGCGACGAACTGAACAAGGCGCGTGACAGCCTGGGGCTGGCGGACAAGGATTACGAGGCCGTCGTCGAGCTGAACCACAAGTTCGTGCTGAATCGGGGCATCTCTATCTCCCCGGTGCTGCAGTATGTCATCCGCCCGGCGGGCACCGGCGACATCGACGACGCCCTGCTGCTCGGCGCCAAGTTGAGCGTGCTGTTCTAGGCAGGGGGAAACCCTCACCCCAATTTTCACCCAGAGGGCGTGTTCGACATCTCTGGAACCAAAATATTAACGGAGCAAGCCTATGTCAAAACATAACATTGCAGTACTGGGGCCTATCCCCCGCGACCATATCACCACGCATCACGGCGAGGTCATCGAGAAGTATGGATGTGCCACCCATCCCGCCATCGCCTTGTCAAAATTGTTGGACGAAGATGGGACTGTACACTGTGTATCACATGTACGAAAGATCGATGAAGCTGCAATCGAGGATCTGTTAGCGGAGTATCCCAATATCAGTACCGACTCGATCACTTCCGATGCAGACCAGGGCGATGTGATCAGCCTGAAGTTTGTGGATCAGAACAACCGGCTGGAGAAACAGACCGGATTCATGAATCCAATCGTTCCCGAGGACCTCAAAGACCTTTTGCATTGCAACGCCTTTGTCTGTGTTCCTATCACCGATTATGAAGTGCCTCTTGAAACCCTGAAATACCTGAAGGAGAACAGCGAGGGCGTGGTGATTTTCGACGCGCACGGGCCGACCAACACCTTGACCATCCAGGGCGATCGCTTGATCAAGTTCTGGGTGGATCGCGATCGCTGGCTTCCCTACATCGATGTGCTCAAGATGAACCTCGAGGAGTCCAAGTGCTGCTGGTTCGAAAAAGAGTATCAGCTGGAGGAGCTGGGCAAATTTGATGAAGAGAGCAGAGATCATCTGCCGGCTTTTGCCGAGCATGTCCTGAATCACGGCGTGAAGTCATTGATCGTGACGCTCGATGCCGATGGCGGCGCAGTCTATTTTAAAGAGGGCGATCAAATCCGTTACGAGATGGTGCCGTCAGTGAAGGTCGACAAAGTGATCGATACGACTGGCTGCGGTGACTCTTTCGCCGGGGGATTGGGCTTTGGTCTGCTGGAAGAGCGCGGTAATTATGTGCGCGCGGCGAAATACGCCAACGCGCTGGGATCCTGCAGGACCCAGGGGCGAACATTCGACGTGTTCAAATCCAGGGGCGAGGTTGAAAAGATGATCATGGATACCTATGGAAGCATCTAGTCTATCGTCTTCCATCTGAATCACGCGCACCATAGCAACCTCCCCTTTATCAAAGAAGGATTGATGGGAGTTACTCTGACTAAAGCAACTTCTCAAGATTCCTGTGCATGTTCGCGGTCAGAAGACCGCTCCTACAACTCTCTGTTGCATCAGATGTAGGAGTGGTCTTCTGACCACGATTGACAGAAGTTGACGTTTCATACTCATGCACGGAGTTATTGAGAAATAACTGACTAAATCGATAACAACGTCATCCTGACGAAGAGCGGGATTCACAACAGGCTGGGTAGAAGAATGAGATCACTGTTAAGCGATAAGGAGTGGCTGGTTGAAGAGAGTGCCTTCAACGACGAGAAACTCAACTACTACGAAACCATCTTTACCGTGGGAAACGGCTATCTGGGCACCCGCGGTTCCCTGGAGGAGGGGCATCAGGCGGGCCTGCAAGGCACCTATCTCAATGGCGTGTTCGATCACCATGCCTCCTTCATCGTCGACCTCGTCAATGCACCCGACTGGACCTCTCTCTCTATCTGGGTCGATGGCAATCGACTGGACCTGCACAGCTGCGAGATCCTGGAATACCGGAGGATACTGGATTTAAAGCAGGGGCTGCTGTACCGGATCACCCGTTTCAAGGATGCCGCGGGCCGCATCACGCGCTATGAAAGTATTCGCTACGCCAACTTTTCTCAACGGCATCTTTTTGAAGTCAATGCTACGCTGACAGCGGAAAACTATTCGGCGGACGTCACCATCGAGAGTGATATCGACGGCCAGGTTTACAATATCGACCTTAAACCTGCCTATAAAGTCGAACCCAGGTTCTCTCCGCAAGTGCGGTGGCTCAAATGGTCAAGGAGCAAGCACCTGGCCCATGTTGAAGCCGCAACCACAGATTCCGGTGTCTATCTGGAACTGAAAACCCTGGACCGGCCCCACCATATCGGCTATGCATCCGCCGTCAAGGTCGAGGGGGTCGATCACCGGCTCCAGACTCAGACGCAGTATGAAAAGGTCGGCGCATCCGTCTCTTTTGACCTGCAGGAGGGGCAATCGGTCAATTTTCAGAAGCTGACCGCTATCTATACCTCCCGCGACGTCGACAAGAGTCAGATCCGTTCCCACTGCACCGATGTGCTGCAACAGGCCCTGCAGCAGAGCGCCGAACAGCGCCTGCAGCCACACCTCGAGACATGGCAGAGGAAGTGGGATGATTGTGATATCAGGATCGATGGTGATGCGGAAGCCAATCGCGCCGTGAGATTCAACATCTACCACCTGCTGATCACCGCCAACGAGTTCGACCACCGTGCCAATATCGGCGCCAAGAGTCTCTCCGGCGAAGGCTACAAGGGACACGTCTTCTGGGATACCGAGATCTTCATGCTGCCCTTCTACATCTATACGCAGCCGGAGACAGCCAGGGCGCTGCTGATGTACCGCTATCACACCATGCCTGGTGCTCGCGACTACGCCAGGGAGAATGGCAACGAGGGAGCCCGCTATCCCTGGGAGTCTGCGGATACCGGCCACGAGGTGACTCCCCCCTGGACGGCGGATGGAAAAGAGCGCATCTGGACAGGAGAGAGAGAGCTGCATATCACCTCGGCGATTGCCTTCGGCGTGCTCTCCTATGTCAACGCGACCGGGGACACCGGCTTCCTTGTTGATTACGGCGCCGAGATCCTGTTCGAGACCGCGCGGTTCTGGAGTAGCCGCATGGAGTACAAACCGGAGACGGACCGCTATGAATTGACTGATGTCGAGGGTCCTGATGAGTTTCATGAGCTTGTGGACAACAGCGTCTACACTAACTGGCTTGTTAAATGGAATCTGCAAAAGTCCGCCCGCTACTATCACTGGATGAAGGAGAACCACCCTTCCGAGCTGGCGCGGTTGAATCAGGCGCTGGCGCTCGATGACGCTGCCGTAGCCGCGTGGCAGGCCATGGCGGAAAAGATCTACATTCCGTTCAAGGAGGGGGAGGAGCTGATCGAGCAGTTCGAGGGCTATTTTCAACTGGACGAGATCCCCATCACCGAGTGGGATGAGAACAACATGCCGTTCTATCCGGAGGGGTATAACCACTTCAACAGCGACACCACCACGCTGATCAAGCAGCCGGATGTGGTAATGCTGCTGTATGTCCTTCCAGACGAGTTTTCCGATGCTGTCAAACGCGCCAACTACGAGTATTACGAAGCGCGCACCATGCACAAATCCTCGCTCAGTCCCGCCATCCATACCATCATGGGAATCGAGACCAACCATTTCGAGAAGGCCCTGCAGTATTTCGAAAGGGCGGCATTCGTCGACCTGGTGGACAACCAGGGCAATACGCTGGACGGCATCCATATCGCTTCGGCCGGCGGCACCTGGCAGGCGATGGTGAACGGTTTCGGGGGGATGCGCGTCAAGAACCGGAAGCTGACGTTCAAGCCCTGGCTGCCGGACAAATGGGGCAGCATCAGCTATGGCCTCCAGTGGAGGAGCGGTCGTCTCGATGTCTCCGTCAGCGCCGCGCAGATGCATTTTACCTGGCGGCATCCTGATCATCAGGAGCTTGCTATCATGGTTCAGGGCAAGGATGTCAGCTTGCCTCCCAATCAACTAATCAGCGTTGCATTAAACTGAGCATTCCCATGGCAGAGATCAAAGCGTGCATTTTCGATCTGGACGGTGTCGTTGTCGACACCGCCAGGTATCACTTTCAGGCCTGGAACATGCTGGCGAAGGAGTTGGGCATCCATTTTACCGAAGAGGACAATGAGCAGTTAAAAGGGGTCAGCCGCATGGCGTCCCTGGAGGTCATTCTGAAGATTGGCGATCAACAGTATGATGACGAGAATAAAATGGAAATGGCGGAAAGGAAAAATCGCTGGTACAAGGAGTTGATCAGCCAGATGCAGCCTGGTGAAATACTTCCCGGCGTCGTTCCATTCCTGGATGAACTCAGGGAGCATGGAATCAGGCTGGCAATTGGCTCGGCCAGTAAAAACGCGCCGACGATTCTGCTCAGGGTCGGGGTCATCGACTATTTCGACGCCGTTATCGACGGCAACGTCACCACATACGCAAAACCGCATCCGGAGACTTTCCTGAATGCCGCACATGCGCTGGGTGTGGATCCAGTCAATTGCGTCGTGTTTGAAGATGCATTTTCAGGTATTCAAGCGGCGCGTAGCGGCGATATGCGGGTGATCGGCGTCGGCTCGAAGGATGTTCTGGGGGAAGCGGATTACGTCATTGACTCATTCGCAGAGATGGACCTCAAAAAATTGCTTTCGATCTATGCAAAATAGTAGCTGGTCAGCTTTATGGGGTCTTCACTGCTATTGGATATCTCTGCCGGAAAACGCCTTAAATACCTCCATGTAGGCTCGCGTCGGCATCCATGCCTCCGACGTTCCCGGCTGAGATATCCAACAGCAATGACTGAATTTACAGCGGCGCTGGAGGGTTGATCCCGACCCTATGAGGGAGTCAAAGATTACCTGGTGCCAAACGCGTAGATGGTGGTCTGTGTGTATGTTTCTCCGGGTCGGAGAATCGTCGACGGGAAGTCGGGGTGGTTCGGTGAATCGGGATAGCCTTGCGTTTCGAGGCAGAGCGCTGAGCGGCGCTGGTAGCTCTTGCCGTTTTTACCGCGCATTGCGTTGAGGGAGTTGCCGGTGTAAAGCTGAACGCCAGGCTCGGTGGTGTGGACTTCCATCACCCGCCCCGAACCGGCTTCGTAAACGGTGGCGGCGTGAATCAGTCTTTTGTCCTTCCCGGTTTTCAGCACGTAGTTGTGATCGTAGCCGTCGGCGTTTTTCAACTGGGGATGGTCATCGTTGATATGCTTGCCAACGGCTGCAGGCGTGTGGAAGTCTAATGGCGTCCCCTCGACTTCAGCAAGCTGACCCAGCGGGATCGAGGCTTCATCGATCGGCGTGTAGCGCTCGGCAACAATGGTGAGTTCGTGGCGGAGCATCGTCTCTGCATTCACGTTGTCATGTCCGGCGAGATTGAAGTAGCTGTGATTGGTCAGGTTGACGATCGTGGGCATGTCGGTGGTGGCCAGGTAATCGATGCGCAGATCATTGTCCGAAGTCAGCGTATAGGTGACTTCCGTCTCGAGCGTTCCCGGATAACCCTCCTCGCCGTCGGGGCTGACGTATGAGAGTTTCAGGGCGGGGTTGCTGCCGTTTACGGCCTCGGCTTTCCACACGCGCTTGTCGAAACCGACCATCCCACCGTGCAGGTGATTGGCGCCGTGGTTGGTCGCCAGCTGATAGTTTTTTCCGTCCAGCGTGAATCTTCCCCTGGCGATGCGGTTCGCGAAGCGCCCGGTGATGCAGCCGAAGTGGGGGCTTTTTTCGATGTACTCCCCGATCGAATCGAAACCGAGTACGATGTCGTCCATACGCCCCTTGCGATCCGGAACGCTGAGGGAGACAACGATGCCGCCGTAGTTGGTGATCTCGGCGCTGGAGCCGCTTGCGTTGCTGAGCCTGTAGAGATCCACCGTTCTGCCATCAACGGTGCCAAATGGCTTTTTCGTAACCGGCTCCATGTTCGTGCCTTTCCTAACCAGACGCCTGCAAAATCAGGCCCGCCAGGGGTGGCAGCGTCAGTTCGATCGACTGCTCGAATCCCATGTAGGCGACTGCATCGGTGGTGATGACTCCACTGTTGCCCTTGCCCGAGCCGCCATACTGGTCAGAGTCGGAGTTGAGGATCTCCCTGTACGCAGCTGCAGCAGGTACGCCGATACGGTAAGTTTCGCGTGGCACCGGGGTGAAGTTGAAGATAACCACCAGTGACCCTTCGGGGCCGTGGCGCAGAAAGCTGATAACCGACTGCTCCCTGTCGGTGCAGTCGATCCACTGGAACCCCTGCGAGTCGAAGTCATGGTAGTAGAGCGCCGGGGACTCCCTGTAGAGATGGTTCAGATCGGCAACCAGTCTGCTGACGCCTTTGTGTGTATCGACTTCCAGCAACGGCCAGTCCAGCGATGCTTTTTCATTCCACTCCTCCCACTGTCCGAATTCGCTCCCCATGAACTGCAGCTTCTTGCCGGGGTGCGTCATCTGGTAGGTGTAGAGCAGGCGCAGGTTGGCGAACTTCTGCCAGTTGTCGCCCGGCATCTTCTCCAGCATGCTGCCTTTGAGATGCACGACCTCGTCATGCGAGAAGGGGAGTACGAAATTCTCGGTGTAGGCGTAGAGCTGGCTGAAGGTCAGGCTGTCCTGGTGGTGCTGCCTGTGGACGGGATCTGCTTCGAAATAGGAGAGGGTGTCGTGCATCCAGCCCATGTTCCATTTCATCGAGTACCCCAGTCCACCCATACTGGTGGGACGTGACACCATCGGAAATGCCGTGGACTCCTCGGCGATGGTGATGACGCCTGGAAAGTCGGCGTGGATCACCTCGTTGCCTTCACGCATAAAGGCGATGGCCTCGAGATTCTCGCGTCCGCCGAACTCGTTGGGGTCCCACTGTCCCTCTTCACGGGAGTAGTCGAGATAGAGCATCGAGGCGACGGCATCGACGCGCAGTCCGTCGATATGAAACTCCTCGATCCAGTAGAGGGCGTTGGCAATCAGGAAGTTGCGCACCTCGCTGCGGCCATAATCAAAGATCAGCGTACCCCAGTCCATATGCTCGCCACGTTTGGGGTTGGCATGCTCGTACAGGGTTTCGCCATTGAGCCGCGCCAGCGCAAAGTCATCCTTGGGGAAGTGCGCCGGGACGCAGTCAAGAATCACCCCGATATCCTGTTGATGGCAGAGGTCGACGAAGTAGCGGAAATCGTCCGGAGAGCCATAACGTGAGGAGGGTGCGAAGTAGCCGGTGACCTGGTAGCCCCAGGACTCATCGAGTGGATGCTCCATAACCGGCAGCAGCTCGATATGGGTATAACCCAGGTCGCGCACATAGGGAACCAGCTGCTTTGCAAGTTCGCGGAAATTCAGGAATTCGCCCTCATCGTCCACTCTCCAGGAGCCGGCATGTATTTCGTAGATGCTCATCGGCTGATGCTGCCAGTCGCTGCTGGCGCGTTGCTCCAGCCAGGCATTGTCCTGCCAGGTATAGGAATCCTCGCTTGCAATCACCGAAGTGGTGTCGGGACGATGCGCCATCTGCTGGCCATAGGGGTCGGCCTTGAGGAATACATGGTCTTCACGGCTGCGGATCTCGTACTTGTAGCTGTCACCGGGCTGCAGCCCGGGTATGAAAATCTCCCAGATCCCGGAGTGGCCGCGGTTGCGCAGCGGATGGCGCAGGCCGTTCCAGCCGTTGAAATCACCGACGACGCTGATGCGCTGAACATTCGGCAGCCAGATGGAGAACAGGCAGCCGCTGACGCCGTCGATGGTGCGCATGTGTGCGCCGAGGAATTTCCATGCCTGCTTGTGCCTGCCCTGGCCGAAGAGGTGCAGGTCCAGGTCGCCGACCTGTGGGCCAAAACTGTAGGGGGTATGAAACTCCCTCTCCGCGGCCGTTGTTTTCTGGCTGCAGCGCAGTTTGAAATGCTGCGGTATCTCGGCAGCTTCGCGGCTGTCGAGATGCGCTTCGAATAGATCGCTTCCCTCGACGCGCGTCATTTTGCCATAGCCGACCAGTTCGATCTCCTCGGCCATGGGCATGAAGGCGCGAAAGACCTCGCCGTCAGTGTCGGGATGGCGTCCGAGGAATTCGAAGGGGTCGTGATGGGTGCCGTTCTGGAGCCGTTCTATCTGTTCATTCATGTGACAATCCTGCTGGAGTCCTCCAGCCATGCATGGATTTTCCGACTCATGGCCGGCATGTTGAGTTGTTCCCAGGAAAACGCCCAGCGCCAGTTGTTTGTGGCTGTCCCGGGAGTGTTCATGCGCGCCTCCGTACCCAGCGCGAGGCAATCCTGTAGCGGCAGCATGGCCAGGTTGGCACGGCTGTTGAGGGCGGTTGCGATCATGGCATCGAGGGCCTGCTTTCCCGATGCGACCCCGAGGACGTCATGCACTAGCTGCCGCTCATGCTCATCAATCGCTTGATACCAGCCGAGGGTCGTGTCGTTGTCGTGCGTGCCAGTATAACAGACAGTATTCGGCTGGATATTCAGTGGCTTATGTGGATTATCGTCAAAGTGATCGAATGAGAATTGCAGTACGGCCATGCCGGGCAGATGAAATTTCTCTTTCAGCGCAATGACATCCTCGGTGATGATGCCGAGATCCTCCGCAACCAGCGGCAACTCGCACATTTGCTGCTGCAGTAAGGTCAGCAGCTGTTCGCCGGGAGTCTCCCTCCAGATGCCGTCGACTGCCGTTTCACACTGCGCATCGATCTCCCAGACCGCAACCAGGCCGCGGAAATGATCGAAGCGCACCAGGTCGAACCACTCGTAGTGATGCTGCAGACGCTTCAACCACCAGTTGAATCCATCCTGCTGCATGCGTTCCCAGTTGTAGTGGGGATTTCCCCAGCGCTGCCCCGTTGATGAGAAGTAGTCAGGCGGGACACCGGTCACAACGGTCGGCATGCCCGCCTCATCGAGCTGGAAAAGTTCGGGCCACACCCACACGTCGGCGCTGTCATGGGCAACGAAGATGGGAAGGTCGCCGAACAGTGCGACACCTGAGTCGGCTGCATGGCGGCGGATTTTTTGCCAGGCGGCAAAGAGTTGATACTGCTCCCAGTAAATCAGCTGCAGCTCCTTCCGGTGGGAGCGTTTGACCTTGTCCAGCGCGGCAGCATCGCGAAATTTGTAGTCGTCCGGCCAGAGATACCAGGGTTTCTGAAAACGACTTCTGAGTGTGACGAATAGTGCATAGTCTTGCAGCCAGAAATGCTGGCTGTCACAAAAATCAGCAAATCCGGGGTCGTTTTGATCCACTGCCGGGATCGTTTTCAATAGCGCTGGATTGGTCGCAAAAGCGGAGTTGCACTGATAGGGACTGCGTCCATCCTGGGGAGCGCCAAGCGGCAGCATCTGCCATACACTGATCCCGCAAAGCGCCAGAAAATCGAGCCACCTTCCTGCATCTTCAAAGGTATGCGTGGGCAGGGAGGTGGGATGCAGCAGAATGCCTGCACGGCGTCGATTCATCTGAAACGGAGGCATGATTCCGCGGATTTCAAGTCTGCTCCCAACGATTGTCATGGTGATGCAGGCCGCCTCAGGCGCCTGAAGAGCCTCTTTGCATGGTGCCGGCATTCTCCATATCGCCACCACCGACAGAGATCGGGGTATCGAGACTCGGTGGCGGGGTCGTCGCAAGCAACTGATAGAGCTTTTTCAGTTGCAGACGAAACAGATTGTCGAAATCGCTGACGCTTCCGGAGGGGTTGTAATCGCCAAACCACCAGAACCAGTCGGAGCTTTCGCAGATGGCCAGTAGCTTTTCGATATGTTCACGTTTCGCTTTTCTGAACCTTTTCCGAGCCATGACATCATCATAAATCTGCTTGGCTTCAACCAGCAGATCCCAGGCGCGGTTCTTGTCGTTGCTGCCAATCCAGGTCGAGAAGGTGCCATAGACCCAACTGCCGGCCACCAGTGAGGTGAGCGGTTCTTCACGAATCTTATGATCCATGTCGGCAAACGTCCTGACCTTGATCTTGTTGCTTTTGATCAGCGCCTTGTAGAGTGCGTCGATGAAATAGCGGCCATTGTTCGGATAGTATTCCCAGGCATTTTCGCCATCGAGAATGACCGAGATAACGTGTTTGCCGGCCTCTTTTCCAAGACCGTCTGCAATCGTCTCAACATGCTTGACAAAGTCAGCCACCGCATCATCTGCGTGCCAGGTGCTGTATTCAAAGCCGATCAGGTCGGAGAGACCATCGTCGCGAAAGTAGATCCTGGTATGCAGATCATTGAGCCGATAGGGCATAAACAGCGGGCGTACCCCGATGCTGTCGTTGGGGTCACAGCCGGTGCTCTCGATACAGCTGTTTTTCCACAGGGCCTCGCCGGAAGCGGTCCAGTCGATATCGATCGCATCGAGTTGTTCGATGGCGTCATTGCTGAGACCTCCTTCAGAGAGCCATACACCTTTGGGTTTGCGGCCAAAATAGTTCTCAAAAACTTTGATGCCATGCTGCAGATGCCAGCTGGAACGCGCTTTTCCGCCGGGATATTCCCGGTTTTCAGGAGTCGGGTCGTCCGGCTGTGCATCACCCATATTGCCGAAATCATTCAGCAGCGGAATAATCGGATGTGCATAGGGCGACATCGAGAGCTCAATCTGGCCTTTGTCAGCGAGCTGTCTGTAACGGGGGATCAAGCCGGACATGGCTTCATAGATCACTTCTACCAGCACCCTGCGGTCCTGCTGTGAAAACAGCTTCCCCTTCGTCATCAGTGACTTCACGGTTTTACTCTGCTTCAGGGAGCAGCCCAGCCAGGCGATGTGATACCACATCAGCAGGTCGATAAAAAACTGCTCATGCAGATAGTCGAGGCAGAAGCTGCGCATTTCAGGCAGGTCTGCCGGCATATCATCGAAGATGTGGCTTAGCAGACTGAAGTGCTTGTATGGGTCAATCATGCGTGGCCCATGCGCCCTGCGGCAGGCGGAGATCAGTTGCTGACGTCCATCAGAGTCCGCCGGTATCGGTGTGACACCGGCCAGCATGTTGAGCAGCGGGTCCCGCATGGCGGCGCCATCCGCTAGGTAGTCGCCCAATTGCTGGGAGTAGTCATCCAGCTGCTCCAGCAGGATCGGCGCAAAGTTGACCACTGTACGCATGCGTGGATTGTTTTCCAGGTGGGCAGCCATGTCGGCATAATCCTTGATGCCGTGCAGATAGACCCACGGCAGGCGGTATTCGCCATCCAGGCCCTCCTTGTAGTAGGGCTGGTGCATGTGCCAGCAGAGCACAAGATTTACGGGATTTGCCATCGATTACTCACCTGAGCCTGGAGAGATGCCGGTAAAAATATTTTGTCCGAGCATTTCAGGCGTGACCAGCACCACCCCTTTCTCGGTGATATGAAATCCGCGCCTGCGGTCCTCCTCATGGTCGACGCCGATGTCGGTGCCGTCGGGAATAAAGCTCCCCTTGTCGATGACAGCCCTGGTAATGGTGCAATTCTTGCCGATGGTCACCTTTGGCAGGATGACGCTGTCCTTGACGTGTGAATAGTTGTTGACGGTCGTGCCAAAGAAGATGATCGAACGCTTGACGCGGGCGCCGGAGACAATAACACCCCCTGCGACCATGGAGTCGATTCCCTCTCCGCGACGTCCTTCGTCATCAAAAACGAATTTTGCCGGCGGGTGCTGGGTCTGGTAGGTCCAGATCGGCCAGCTGCGGTCATAGAGGTTGAGTTCGGGGTCGACCGAGCAGAGATCCATGTTGGCCTCCCAGTAGGAGTCGACTGTCCCCACGTCGCGCCAGAAATCGGGTTTTCCCTCCTCGTTGAGGAAGGGGTAGGCCACCGCCTTATGGTCTTTGATCGCGTTGGGAATGATATCCCTGCCAAAGTCATTTGACGAGGTTTCATCCTCGGCATCCTGCATCAGGGCGTTGTAGAGGAAGGAGGTGGAGAAGATGTAGATCCCCATGGATGCCAGGGCAATACCTGGCTTGCCGGGAATGGAATCCGGGCTGGAGGGCTTCTCGGTGAATTTGGTGATATTCAAATCCGGGTCGACCGACATCACGCCAAAGCCGGTGGCCTCTTCACAGGGAACCTCGATGCAGCCGACTGTGAGCTCGGCCTCACTGCGGATATGGTGCATCAGCATCTTGGAGTAGTCCATGGTATAGATGTGATCCCCGCCGAGGACGATGACATGGTCCGGGGAGTGGCGATGCATGATATCGATGTTTTGATAGAGGGCATCGGCCGTACCCTGATACCACTCCTTCTTTTCGGTGCGCTGCTGGGCAGGCAGTATCTCAACGAACTCACCGATCTCGGCGCGCATAAAGCCCCAGGCGCGGTGCAGGTGGCGAATCAGGGAGTGTGACTTGTACTGCGTCAGTACACCGATGCGGCGCAGTCCGGAGTTGATGCAGTTGGAGAGCGCAAAATCGATAATCCGGTATTTACCGCCGAAGGGGACCGCAGGCTTGGCTCGCCATTTGGTCAGGTCCTTGAGACGTGAACCTTCTCCGCCGGCAAGTACCAGCACCAGTGTCTTGCGGGTATATTCGGTGGCAATCTTGGTGTCGACATAATATTGATAGAGCTTGCTTTGTGTGACCTCTGATGTTTCATGGGCCATGCGTATCACTCCTTTTCAAGTGTGGTTATTATTTTTATCATAAACCAGTTATGTGACAATGGGGTTGATTCTGATCAGTATCTATCCAATCAGTGGTGACATTAACCCCTAGGCCATCTGTTTACGGCAATAGTCGATCAAGCCTTTTGTGGAGCTGTCATGGTATTCAACCCGCCTGCCGGACTCCAGCTCCTGCTCGATAACTCCCGCCAGCTGCTTGCCGAGTTCGACGCCCCACTGGTCGAAGGAGTTGATTCCCCAGATCACCCCCTGCACAAAAATCTTGTGTTCATACAGGGCAATCAGGCTGCCCAGGGTGTGTGGAGTCAACTTGTCGATCAGGATAGTGTTGCTGGGTTTGTTGCCGGGAAATACCTTGTGCGGCACCAGTGAAGCAGGCGTATCCAGCGCGACTTCAGCCGCTGTTTTTCCCCGCATCAATGCTTCAGTCTGGGCGAGGCAGTTGGCGAGCAAAATCGTGTGATGCTCACCAATGGGGTTGTGGGATTCGAGCGGGATAATAAAATCCGCGGGGATCAGCTGGGTTCCCTGGTGGATCAACTGGTAAAAGGCGTGCTGGCCATTGGTGCCCGGCTGCCCCCAGATGACAGGTCCGCTGTCATAATCGAGGCGCTTGCCATCGAGAGTGACGCCCTTGCCGTTGCTCTCCATGTCAGCCTGCTGCAGGTAGGCGGGCAGCAGGCGCAGCGTATGGTCATAGGGCAGGATGACGTGGCTTGTGGCGGCAAAGAAATTGCGGTACCAGATACCGATCAGCGCCAGCAATACAGGCAGGTTTTTGTCGAACGGGGTATCGTGAAAATGACGATCCATGTCATTGGCGCCTTCGAGGAGCTGTTTGAAATTCTCCATGCCAATGGTGAGCGCAATCGGCAGGCCGATGGCTGACCAGAGTGAGTAGCGTCCGCCGACCCAGTCCCAGAATTCAAACATGTTGGCGGCGTCGATGCCAAACTTCTCGACCTCGTCCCTGTTGGTCGAGACAGCGACAAAATGGTGTTTGATGATATCCATATTGTTGCCGTAGTGATCCAGGTACCACTGGCGGGCTGTATGCGCATTGGTCATGGTCTCCCTGGTGGTAAAGGTCTTGGAGGCGATAATAAAGAGGGTTGTTCCCGGATTGAGTTTGTTGAGGGTCTCAACCATGTCGGAGCCGTCGACATTGGAGACGAAGTGGGCATGCATCCCCTCTTTCCAGTAGGGCTTGAGGGCGGTCGTCACCATGTGCGGTCCAAGATCCGAACCGCCGATGCCGATGTTGACGATATCTGTGAACTTGTTGCCGGTGAAGCCTCGGCGGGCGCCATTGTGGACAGCTTCGGTAAAGCTCTGCATCCGTTCGAGAACCTGGTTGACACCGGGCATCACATCTTTCCCACCGACCATGATCGGGGTATTGACGCGGTTGCGAAGAGCGACGTGCAATACCGAGCGGTGTTCGGTGGTGTTGATTTGCTGTCCCGAAAACATCCGCTGGATCGCCTCTTCGAGATGACACTCTGTTGCGAGCTGTGTCAGCAGTGCGAGCGTCTCATCGGTGATCCTGTTTTTCGAGTAGTCCAGCAGCAGTGCGTTGTGCTGCAGAGAAAAGCGGTCAAAGCGGTCGCCCTGCTGATCAAAGAGGTCGCGCAGATGGAGTTTGCCAACCTGCTGGTAATGCGATTGCAGTGCGCTCCAGGCGGGGAGAGTGGTCAATTGCGGCGTATTCATGTGGCTTGACTCTGTACCTTGATCGGCTTGAGTTTCCAGATTTCGTTGTTGTAGTCGGAGATGGTGCGGTCGGTGGAGAAAAAGCCGCTGCATGCGGTATTGAGGATGCTCATCCGGGTCCAGTGTTCCTGATCTCGGTAAGCGGCGGCAGCCAGCTCCTGCGCCTCGATATAGCCGCCGAAGTCGGCCAGTGTCATCCAGGGGTCGTGGGGCGCTTTCATCGAGGCGATGATATCATTGAAAATTCCCGGCTCATAGGTATTGAACAGCCCGCTTTCGAGCAGCCCCATGACAGTCGAGAGGCGTGGGTCGTTATCGATCAGCCCCTGGGGATTGTAGTGGTAGCGCAGCTCCTCGACTTCACTCTCACGCAGGCCGAAGAGGAAAAAGTTCGCTTCGCCTACAGCATCGAGAATCTCGATATTGGCGCCATCGTAGGTGCCGATCGTCACGGCGCCGTTCATCATGAATTTCATGTTGCCTGTTCCCGAAGCCTCTTTGCCCGCTGTCGAGATCTGCTCGGAGAGATCGGTGCCGGGGGCGATGATCTCCATGCTCGAGACACAGTAGTTGGGGAAAAAGACGACTTTCAGGAGGTCGCCGACGTCCGGGTCAGTGTTGACAACATCGGCGACATTGTTGATCAGCTTGATAATATTTTTCGCCAGGGCATAGCCGGGAGCCGCCTTGCCGCCTATGAGCACGCAGCGATTGGTCCAGTTGCGGGTGTCCCCCTGTTTGATGCGGCTGTAGAGGTGGATGATGTGCAGCACGTTCAATAACTGGCGCTTGTATTCGTGGATGCGTTTGACCTGGACGTCAAACATGGAGTCGATATTGAACCTGACATTGCACTCCTGTTCGACAAGATCCGCCAGCCGCTGCTTGTTGTGCTGTTTGACCTGATGCCAGCGCTGTTGAAACTTGTTGTCTCTTTTCGTGGCATCGTTTTCCAGCGCCGCGATTTTTGAGAGGTCGGCAATCCATTCGGAGCCGATGGCCTCTGAGACCAGTTCGCAGAGACGGGGGTTTGCATGCGCAATCCAGCGCCGCGGCGTCACGCCGTTGGTCTTGTTATTGAATTTCCACGGCCACATCTGGTGGAAATCATTGAACAGGCCGTTTTTGATCAATGCGGAGTGGAGCGCCGCCACGCCATTGACCGAAAAGCTGCCGACGATTGCAAGGTAGGCCATGCGCACCGACTTCTCGCCCTCCTCATCGATGATCGACATGCGCCTGATGCGGGATACGTCACCTGGCCAGTGCATGGCGACCTGGTGCAGAAAGTCCGCATTGATTTTGTAGATTATCTCCAGGTGGCGCGGCAGCAGTTTTTCAAACAGCCTGACCGGCCACTTCTCCAGCGCTTCCGGCAGCAGTGTATGATTGGTGTAGGCCATTGTTTGGGTGGTGATCCGCCAGGCGGCATCCCAACCGAGACGTTTCTCATCCACCAGGATGCGCATCAGTTCCGCCACGGCGATGGTGGGATGGGTGTCATTCATCTGGAAGACATTCTGTGCGGCAAAATTGGTGTAGTCGCTTCCCTCGACAGCATCCCACTGGCGAAAAATATCCTTGAGGCTGGCAGATGCCAGGAAGTACTGCTGGCGCAGGCGCAGCTCCTTGCCGTTTTCACTGGCGTCGTTGGGGTAGAGCACCAGGGTGATCTGTTCGGCGCTGTTTTTCTGCGCAACGGCTTCCGGGTAGCTGCCGGCATTGAATTCCGCCAGGTTGAAGAGGTCCGTCGCGGTTGCCTTCCATAGCCTCAGGGTGTTGACCACATTGTTGTTGTAGCCGGAGACCGGCACGTCATAGGGAATGGCCAGCACATCATCGGTCTCCAGCCAGCGGACCCGCTTTTGGCCATTGTGGTCGATATCATGATAGGTGCGTCCGCCAAACTGGATCTGCTGGACATATTCGGGGCGCTCCAGCTCCCAGGGATTGCCGTTGCGTAGCCAGTGATCAGGCTCCTCGAGCTGCCGTCCATCCTCGATGATCTGCCTGAACATGCCATATTCATAACGGATTCCATAGCCGGTGACCGGCAGCCGCAGTGTTGCGCAGCTGTCCATGAAGCAGGCGGCAAGACGGCCCAGGCCGCCATTGCCGAGGCCGGCATCAGGCTCCAGCTCGAGGATGCGTTCAAGTTCGTTGGTGACGCTTTGCATTGCTTCGGCGGTCTCGTGCTCGACGCCGAGATTCAGCAGGTGGTTGCCCAGTGATCGGCCGATCAGGAATTCCAGTGACATGTAGTAGGCGCGCCTGGTTCCCTTTGTCTTGTGTTGCAGCCAGGTGTTGCGCCAGTCTGTCATCACCCGTTTGCGAATCACCAGCGAGAGCGTCTCGTAGAGATAGTAGGGGTTGCAGCCGAGGAAGCGCCCCAGGTGGTAGATCAGGGTGTGATTGAAGTCTTTTTCCAGGCTCTCCGGGTCGGCCGGAAGCTCAAGGATATCCGCGGGGTTGCAATGATCGGTGTTGATCTGTTGTTTATTCATGATGCTGTTGAGACTGATTCAAGGTAACTACACTGTTACCGTGTGGATTGAGGTTTGTAACTATTCGGCAGATGCGAAATCGTCACAGCTAATGGGTGTATCTTCCGGAAAACGCCGTTAATACCTCCATGGTCGCTTCCGGCATCCTGCCTCACGCGACACTGATACATCCATGTATGACGTAGGCTCGCGTCGGCATCCTGCCTCCGACGTTTCCTGCAGATACACCCATCAGCTGTGACTTGTCAGCTGAATTGGCAAGATGCTTAGTCGTTACTCGGGTTTCAGGTTTGCTGCTGCTCCTGCTGTTGGTACAGAGAGAGGTAACTCGCGGCGCTCTGGGTCCAGCTGAAGTCCTGCTGCATGCCGGTGCGTACGATCTGCTTCCAGCAGT
>JBDLII010000014.1:0-23366 GCA_039714995.1 Pseudomonadota bacterium | reverse complement strand
GCAATAAATGTAAACAGGGTTGTAAACTGTATCAGATATCCGGTCTGCTGGCTGATGCTGCCTGCATCCATCGCCACGACAGAGATCAACAGCGAGAACTCGCTCATCTGTCCGAGACGAATCCCGATAGAGCGCGAGCGCGCCTCCGACTCACCGATGCGCAGCAGCAGCCAGCGAAAAACGGGCGGTTTCAATAGCAGTGTCACAGCACACAACGTCAATGCCGGAAGAACCACAGGGGCAGACATGCCGATATCCATACGCGCGCCAAGCGAAAAAAAGAACAGGATCAGGAAGAAATCCCGTAGTGGTTTCAGACTTTCGGAGACAAACAGCGCCACCTGCGTCGATGCCAGCGAGACTCCCGCAATAAAAGCGCCGATTTCAGCCGAGAGTCCCAGCCAGCCAGCCAGCTGCGCCATGCCGAGACACCAGCCGATAGCAACAAGGAAGATAAACTCCCTGATCTTGTCAAAACGGTGAATCAGCGGCAGCAGCACATAGCTTGTCATCAGCCAGGTAAAGATGACCAGCAACGGCAGTTTCAGCAACAGCATCAGCGGTTCCCGCCAATCCACGTCGCCCTCCGCCAAACCCGCGCCACTGCCTTTGACCAGCAGCAGCAGCACCATTGCCAGCAAATCTTGCAATAGCAGAATCGAAATCACAACCTCTCCGGTTCGCTGATGATGCAATATCGTTGTCGGCAGCAGTTTCAGCCCGATGATGGTGCTGGAGAAGCTCATCACGGCTCCCACCAGCAGCGCCTCGATGAAGGGGACGGCAAACAGCAGCGCTACCGTAAACCCGGCCAGGGCAAAAACGGCTGAACTGGCGATGGTCACCAGCGTTGTCTTTTTGACCATCTGCATCAGATCTGCAGGATTCAGATTGAGCCCCAGCAGGAACAACAGAAAAATGATACCGATATGGGCAATCTGCTTGATCACCTCGGGATTGTTGACGATGCCGAAAACCGATGGGCCCAGCAGAATACCGAGCAGCACATAGGCAACGAGCAGCGACTGGCGGGCGAACAGCGCCACGGCGGCGATCACGGCAGCACCGGTAAAAATCATAAAAAAAGTAAAGAGTATCGGATCTTGCAGCATGATATTGTGAGATTGCATCCAGTTCTAATAATAGACTGATTTTTCGTGGATTTCTGGCAGGATAGACAACGACAGGCGATTCGGGCAATCAAGAAAAAATCATTCACAGCTTGTCGAATGGAGGCGTTTCTGATATATCTAGCGCGCTTGATTCAGAACAGATTACTTATCCGGGAGGACTTCGATGTCCGCAAAGAAAAAAGCTGCGGCAAAAAAGAAGGTCAGCAAGACAGCCACGAAGAAAAAAGTTGCTGTCAAAAAGAGGAGCGTGGTGAAAAAAAAGGCTGCGACAAAAACAAAAAAGAGAGCACCTGCAAAAAAAGCAGCCAGGAAAAAGAGCACTGGGAAAAAGGCGTCTCTCAAAGCCAGCGCTAACGGCTCGCTGGATTTTGAGCCCTATATGGAGAAGCGGGGCGAAGAGTATATGAATGATAGCCAGGAGGCTCATTTCCGGACGATATTGACGGCCTGGCGACAGGAGTTGATGGAGGAGGTCGACCGCACAATGCACCATATGCGCGATGATGCTTCCAATTTCCCGGATCCGAATGACAGGGCGACCCAGGAGTCGGAATTCAGCCTCGAGTTGCGCACCCGTGATCGCGAGCGCAAACTGATCAAGAAAATCAGCCAGACCGTCGATCGTCTCGATGATCATGATTATGGATGGTGCGACTCATGCGGTGTCGAGATCGGCATTCGCCGCCTCGAAGCGCGTCCCACGGCCACACTTTGCATCGACTGCAAGACGCTTCAGGAGATCAAAGAGAAGCAGATGGCGTAATGACTCTTCTCTCTGATAATCCTTCATAGCTCAATATCCTCCTCATGGAGTAAATTTCTATCATGACTCTCGCGAAGCCGCAAAGCCCGCCAAGAGAAACTCTTTGCGACTTGGCGTCTTGGCGAGAGACAGAAACAAGGACTCCATTCATGCATCGTCAGTCCGAGGCTTGATCCAGCAAGCAGTCACATCTCCCACCTGACTCTGACGATGCACTATCGCGGCCGCTTTGCCCCCTCTCCCACCGGCCTTCTCCATTTTGGCTCGCTCGTCACGGCGCTCGCCAGTTATCTGGATGCCAGGCAACACCTGGGAAAATGGCTGGTCCGCATCGACGATCTTGACAGGCTTAGGGAACGGCCTGGCAGCGCCGCACGGATCCTCTCGACCCTTGAACAGTTCGGCATGCACTGGGATGAAGAGATCGTTTATCAATCCCGGCGTCGGCTTCTCTATCAGGAGGCGCTGGAAGCGCTGCGCACGACGGGTGAAATCTATGGCTGCAACTGCAGCCGTAAAGAGATTGCGAGAGTTGCCGCAGCCGGCATCGAGGGGCTCATCTATCCCGGCAGCTGCCGCAACCGCAACATCAAACTGACTGCCTCTCACTCCCTGCGACTGCATACCCATGACAGCGAAATCCGCTTTGATGACAGGATACAGGGCGCAGTCATGCAGCGGATAGAATCCGAGGTCGGTGACTTCATTGTCCGCCGGGGCGACGGCATCTATGCCTACCAACTGGCTGTTGCCGTCGATGACGCCGAGCAGGGCATCACCGATGTCGTCCGCGGCGAGGATCTGCTGCTCTCGACGCCACGCCAGATCTATATCCAGCAGCTGCTGAAGCTGCCCCAGCCTGCCTACGCGCATCTCCCGCTGGTGACCAATGCCGATGGCAGCAAACTCAGTAAAAGCAGTGATGCCTGGCCTGTCGACACCAGGGACCCCGTCAAGACACTCAACAGGGCGCTCCATTTTCTTGGCCAGCAGCAGATCGAGGCGGAGAGTATCGGGGAGTTCTGGCCCGCTGCCATCGCCGGCTGGAATGTCGAGGCAGTCAGGCATTCCTGATTGCTTTTGTTCTGCATCTGTTCCATACTCCAGACAGTAGAGTACAGATGGAGAAAATCCGTGTCGACCAATCTTACGCGCCGCCAGCAGGAGATCTACGAGTTCCTGCGGGACAATGAAAATACCTTCAAGCACCCGCCGACGCTTGCGGAACTCTGCAGCGCCATGAATCTCCATTCGCGGGGCTCCATGCACAAGCAGATCCGGGCGCTGATCGACGCCGGACTGGTTGAACCGATGCAGCAGAAAAAGCGGGGCATTCGCCTGATTCACTCTGCACCCCCCTTCCCCGACGCCAGTCTCGAACAGCTGCCGATGCTCGGTTACATTGCCGCAGGTCAGCCGATTGAAGCCATCAGCAACCCCGAGTCCATCGGCATTCCCTCCTGGCTGCACTGCCCAGGTAATTGCTACGTTCTCGGCATCAAGGGTGATTCAATGATCGATGCGGGTATTTTTGACGGCGACCGCGTGATTATCGAGCAGCGGGACCATGCCGATGACGGCGAGATTGTCGTCGCCCTGATCGATGGTTGTGAAGCGACGCTGAAGCGGCTGCAGCAAACACCGCAGGAGGTTATTCTGCACCCGGCGAATCCGGCCATGGAGGCGCGGCACTACGCACATGACCGGGTGCAGATCCAGGGTGTGCTGCGAGGACAGATGCGCAAATACCACTAAGCTGCATACATCTGTGCAGGAGTATCGATTACATCTCCAGCAGCATCGACCTGAGACTCTCCCGCCAATGGGGTAACTGCCTTCCCAGCAGCTGCTCCGTAGCGCTCACATCGAGTACGCTGTAGGCTGGCCGCTCTGCCGGCAGAGGATAGGCTTCCGTCCTGATGGGTTTGACGGCAATCATCTTTTCAAGAAGACCAATCGACACCGCCTCCTCCTGGATGGCGACAGCAAAATCATACCAGCTTGCAACACCATTGTTGCTGCAGTGAAAAAGACCCGTTGCATCCGTCGCCTGCAGATCCCAGATGACCTCCGCGAGCAGTTTCGCCCAGGTCGGCGTGCCGACCTGATCAACAACGACGCCAAGGGAATCCTTTTCTGCCATCAGCCGCAGCATGGTTTTGACAAAATTATGGCCATGCGACGAGTAGAGCCATGAAGTGCGCACCACCAGCGAATTCCCGCAGTGCTGCAAAACGGCCTGCTCGCCGGCCAGCTTGCTTTTGCCATAGACGCTCCGCGGAGCCGTCGCCTCCTGCGGTAGCCGGGGACGGCAGCTGCCGCCGTCAAAGACAAAATCGGTCGAGACATGGATCAGGCGGATAGCGGCCTTGGCCGCAGCCTGCGCAAGATTCTCCGCACCGGTGCAATTGACCTCCCATGCCAGCGACGTTTCACTCTCCGCCTTGTCGACGTTGGTGTAGGCGGCGACATTGATGACCACCTCGGGCTGATACTGCTGCAATACCCGATCGATTGAATCGGCGGAAGTGATATCGATCCCGGGGCGGCCAATAGCGACGACCTCGAGATCCGCCGGTGCGGTACGCTGCAGCTCGAAACCCAGCTGTCCATTACCGCCAACGATCAGAATCACACCGCCGCCCCTCGAAACTCTGCGTCTCTAAAACGCTTGCCCTGTTGATCCTTCTCCGCCAGTGAAGGCGGCCGGCCTTCGATCAGCGGCCACTCTATCGCCAGATCCTCGTCATCCCAGCGAATGCAGCGCTCATACTCGGGCATGTAGTAATCAGTTGTCTTGTAGAGAAAATCGGCCGAGGAGCTGAGCACATAGAAACCGTGTGCAAATCCCGGCGGGACCCACATCATGCGATGATTTTCGGCTGACAGTTCGTAACCGACCCACTGACCGAAAGTCGGCGAACTCTCGCGCAGGTCGACAGCCACATCAAAGACGCAACCACTGGTCACACGCACCAGTTTTCCCTGAGGATGCTCGATCTGGTAGTGCAGTCCGCGCAGAATCCCCTGGGATGAACGACTGTGATTATCCTGGACAAACCTCAAATCCAGCCCGAGTTCCAGGAAGCTGCGCCGGTTCCAGCTCTCCATGAAAAACCCCCTGGCATCACCATAAACCCTGGGCTCTATAATTTTGACATCAGAAATTTTCGTATCGATGAGTTTCATTGCTGCAATACTATTCTGCTGAACGAGGGGCTAATAAATCAGTGTCCGCTTACTGAAGTTGCCACGGCCATGACTGCGGCTGCAACAAATCAAGCAGTGCAGAATAGCATGATATTCGATGTAACGAGGTGAAAATCTTGATGTGAGCAAGTGCGCCGGGATGAGCGTGAATCAACCCTGCGTGAACTGATACACTCCCTTTCCACACCTTTCGATTGATTGAAACAATGCCCGTTGTCAGCCACAGCATCCAACTGCTTCGCTCATTCGTCGGCGCGCTGCTGCAGTACGCTGGATACAGAAGCCTCTATGTCACAATCCTGCTGTTATTATCCACTCTCTTGCAGGGATTCAGCCTGTTGATGCTGATCCCTCTGCTTGGCCTGGCCGGTCTTGGTGACGCCAGCGGCAGTATGGACAGCATCTCAAGCACTCTCAAGGGTATTCTTGATTCGCTGGATGTCTCCTTTTCGCTTGTCAGTGTGCTTGCTGTTTTTCTCCTGCTTGCATCAGCAGAAGCTATATTCACGCATTACAGAACAATCGCTCTGAATAATCTTCGCCTGGATTTCGTCAACCATTTGCGAAATTCCCTCTATCAGAAAATCGGCCGCGCCAGCTGGCAATTTCATAGCCGCAATCACTCCTCTGAATCGATGCATCTGCTCGATAATGCCGTCAACAAAATCGGCAGCGGCACCTTCTTTGTGTTGCAGATTTTTGTACTGATTTTCCAGGCGGGGGTATTTCTGTTCGTTGCATCCAAACTCTCACCGGGCATGACGCTGATTATGCTGGTTACAGCCATACTGCTCTATCTGCTGGTGATGCCGCTCAACAAAAGAGTCTTCAGTCATGGAAGGGAGGCGACCAGTACCCACCAAACACTGTACCGGAACATGGTCGATTACTTCAGCGGACTCAAGCTGGCAAAAAGCTACAATCGCACGGAACAGCATATCGGTGAGTTCGCAACCACCGGCAAACAGCTTCTGCACAATCAAAAAGCGGTAACTGCCGCTTCATCATCTGCGCAGATGTGGCTGCGGATTATCACCATCACGCTCTTATGCATCTTCGTCTATGTGGCGCTGACGATGATGCACATGAGAAGCGAAAGGCTGCTGTTGCTGATCGTGCTGGTCAACCGCCTGTATGGTGTCTTCTCCAGCGGCCAAAACTATTGGCAGTCACTGCTGCAGATGCTGCCCAGTTACGAGATCTATCTGCAGGCCGAACAGCGTTTTGTACGCCACGGGGAGCAGCAGCAAACCCTGCTGGCGGCACTGCCGCCTCCTGCCTCTCATATTCGCCTTGAAGATCTCTCTTTCCAGTACCAGGAGCAAACGGAACGCCCTACCCTGTCGAATATCTCGCTCACGATTCCGGCACAAAAGACCACAGCCATCATCGGCTCGTCAGGAGCAGGAAAGAGTACATTGACAGATATTCTGATGGGGCTCCTGATTGCCGACAAGGGGAGGATTACCATCGATGAGCGCGAGCTCACGCCGGACCTGCTGTCGGCCTGGCGGCGGCATATCGCGTATGTTCCCCAGGAGGTCTACCTGTTTGACGGCAGCATCCGCTCCAATCTGCAGTGGGTCAGCGATCAGACCCTCGATGATGAATCGCTGTGGACAGCACTCGATGCCGCCTCTGCAGGAGAGTTCGTACGCAGACTGCCGGATCAGTTGGATACACAGGTCGGTGAACGCGGAGTCAAACTATCGGGCGGAGAGCGCCAGCGCATCGCACTTGCCCGCGCACTGTCATGCAAACCGGATCTCTTGATCCTGGATGAGGCGACCAGCGCCCTGGATTCCGATAATGAAAGGCGCATCCGCAAGGCATTGACCCAGCTCCATGGCAGCATGACGATCATCATCATTGCACACAGGTTGAGCACCATCGAGCATGCTGATCACGTGATAGTTATGGAAGATGGACGGGTCAGGGAATCCGGTAGTTGGGAGGAAATTGGTGCAGAGAGCTATACATGAAAATGTGCTGCTGACCCAAGTCGCAAGTTGCTGTCGTCCGGAAGCGGCATAGGGCCATTCAGCAACAGCGAGATGGCGCGCAGCAGCTCCAGCTCGGCGGGGGCCACGCTGTCATCCGCAGCGACGCAGACGGTACAGGCTCTCAGCAGCCGGCGTTTGTGCAGCGGCTTGAGTTGATTCAGCTTTCCGATAGCATCATCGAGGGCTTCAAATGTCGCCACCCTACTGTCAAACAGCTGGATCCCTGCCGTTTGCAGTTCATCTATCGCAGCCTGAAACGACCCTGCGGCCTCTGCATCTCCCCTGCTGGCGGCCCGTGCAACGACACTCAGCAGTATCGCGCACTCCGGAAGCAGCTGCGTGAGCGTGCGCCGTGGCTCCCGCACCAGGTCTCCCTTGCCGTGGTCGACGGAGAGAGTGGCCATGACGATCTTCTGCAGCGTCCACTCAAACAGTGTCGTCTCGGCATCAAACCGGATCAGCAGGTCGATACTCTCCCTGAACAGCGCCAACTGCCTGGCGGAGAGTTCGCGCAGTGCAGGCGTTGCCATCTCGATCACGGCAAGGCGCAGCTGCGGCCGCAGCCGCCGAATCATCGGCAGCAGCCGCTGCGTCAGACGTATGACATCATCACCGGCCTGCATCTGCAGCGCCATGAGCTGCCGCGCGGCCGTGTCAGCGCTGTTGTCAATCAGCAGCGCAAACATAACCGCCCGTGCGCCGTAGGGATCACGGCTGTTTTCAAGCAGTGTTTGCGGAATTCTGCCGACCAGCACGGCCGCAGAGGCGATGCTGCCGGCATCCGGCCCCGGACTCTGCCCGATGCGCCGGAGAAGCTCCAGCAGTATCGTGGTCGCGGCAGCCGTCTTCACGTTGGCGTTTTTATCATCTGCAGCAGCTGCCTGGCTCTCCCCCCGAAGCGGCTCCTTCACCACGCCATGCTCCCGAGGAAATATCCCATCCCAATGCGGCAGCACGCGCCGGATGCGCTCCTCCAGCGGCGGATGCGTGGCAAGCATGGTGAGATAGCGGACTCTGACGCCCTCGCTGAAATAGGCATGACTCAACTCGGCGGCATCGGCACTGCGCAGCAGCGATCCCCCTGGGAGTGCCCCGATCTTGATCAGGGCGCCGCCGATACCTTGCGGGTCGCGCGTAAACTGCACCGCCGAGGCATCGGCCAGGTACTCGCGCTGGCGGCTGACCGAGGCCTTGATCAGGTTGCCGATGAACGTTCCCGCGTAACCCAGGATAAAAAGACCACCTCCCAGCGCCATCCATGGCAGGCCATTTCCGCGCCTGGCGGTTGAACCGCGACGCGATCCGCCAGCGGTACGCAGCATGAAACGGCCGATCAGGCCGAGCATCAGGATGCCGAAGAGGATGCCGACCAGGCGCATGTTGAGACGCATATCCCCGTTCAGGATATGGCTGAACTCATGCGCGACTATTCCCTGCAGCTCATCACGGGACAGCTGCTGCAGGCAACCCCTGGTGACAACGATGGCCGCATCTCCTGCGGTGATGCCGGCGGCAAATGCATTGATCGCGGGCTCCTTTTGCATCACATAGACCAGCGGTACGGTCGTGCCGGAGGCGATGGCCATCTCTTCGACGATATTCAGCAACCTGCGATAGTCTGGATTCCGGCTGTCGGGGGTGATCAGGGTGGCGCCCATCATCTCCGCGACGGCCTTGCCGCCTCTCCCCATGGTCCAGGAGCGAAACAGGCTGCCCAGCAGAATCACCAGGAGGACTGCGGCGCCGATGGCGGCAAAACGCATCCAGCTGAACTGCTGCATCAAGTGTTCCAGGCCGGAAAGCCGTCCCGGATCCGGCTCGCCAGCGGCGATCGCCATGGCGGCCATCAAAAAGAGGTTTGTCAGCACCACCAGCAGCAGCACCGCAAGGGCGAACAGCGTGATCAGCAGCGTGGTTTTTTTGCGCGCCTCATCCTGGGCGGTGAAGAAATCCATCGTCCGGGCGCTCGCCGGGAGGACTAGAATGAAACTTCGGGAGCAGCCTTGATGGCGTCGCTGTCCTCAAATTCCAGCAGGGTTGCATCCTGCGGATGGCCGAATGTGACCGCAAAAAGCAGCGGCGGAAAGGATTGCCTGTAGGTGTTGTACTCCATCACCTGGTCATTGAACAGCTGCCGGGCGAACGAGACCTTGTTCTCGGTGCTGGTCAGCTCTTCGCTCAACTGCATCATATTCTGGTTGGCCTTCAGGTCCGGATAGGCCTCCATGACGACATTGAGCCTGCCGATGGCGCCGGCAAGCTGCTGCTCCGCACCGGCCAGCGTGTGCATGGCGTCGGGGTTGGCGGGGTCCGCCGCGGCCTGTTTCAGGCTCTGTGCAGCAGTATTTCTGGCATCGACAACAGCTTCAAGGGTCTCCTGTTCATACTTCATATAGGAGCCGGCCGTCTCAACAAGATTGGGAATCAGGTCATAACGGCGTTTCAACTGCACCTCGATCTGTGCAAATGCATTCTTGTAACGGTTCTTCAGGGTGACGAGATTGTTGAAGATGCTGATGATGTAGATGACCACCGCCGCGATGATCACCAGAATGACGATAATTGCTGTTCCCATTGTTCCCATTTGCTTTTTGTTTTAGGTTTTAGGTTTTAGGTGCGGCCTGGCGAATATTTGCGGCAACATTCCGCTTCTCGATCCAGCTGATTTCAACCTTGCGCTTGCCCCAGCGCATTGCCCTGGAGCGGTCTGTTCCCATGTAGATATCGATCTTTTTTCTCCAGCGCTTGTTCATCCTGTCCAGCACCACGTAGATTCCCGGCAAACCATCGATCCTGACCTTGGCCCCATGGTTCAAACCTATTTTCTCCAGATCGCGGGAAACGGCAATCGCCTTCATACCGGGACGCAGTTTGTCACCCCAGGCAGCAATCGTAGGATCCCCGGATGTCTGGCCACGCAGTGAATTATAGGCCGATGCGGTCACTGTCATGGTGCGTTTTTTCCCTGGTATCAGATCTTCAGGCAGCTCAGGCAGTGCACCTTTATCCAACGACGCATCACTGGTCCTGTAGCTGTCGGCGCAACCGCCAAGCAGCAGCATGGTCAGCAGGAGCGGCAGAAGTGGCTGCCATTTCATACTGGGAGTGACTCTCAAGAGTTTTATTTTCATCATCAATAGCAACCTTTCCAGGAATTTTATGCAATCGCGCGTTAGACAGCTATCAGGGATTATAGTTCAATGCCAAACATCCTTAACTTGGCGCTATTCTGACCTGACCCCGATTTGCGAATTACGCGTAAAATTCTGACATGCGAAAATACTCCGCCGAATTCCGCTTTTATGAAGAGCTGAATGACTTCCTGCCCTTCGAGCAACGCAAGCAGACCATTGCCTATCGGTTTGACGGCGCACCGGGCGTCAAGGATCCCATCGAATCCCTGGGAATTCCGCATACCGAGATCGAACTGATCATCGTCAACGGTCGCTCGGTCGGCTTCGACTACCAGCTGAAACATCGTGATCGGGTTGCCGTCTATCCCGTGTTCGAGTCATTCGACGTGACTCCGCTTGTGCGGCTGCGCGATCATCCGCTGCGCAAATCCCGTTTTGTCGTCGATGTGAATCTCGGCAAACTCGCCCGTTGGCTGCGGCTGCTGGGTTTCGACACGCTCTACCGGAATGACTACACAGATGCGGAACTTGCCAGGATCTCGGTCGATCAAGGACGCATCCTGCTGACCCGGGATCGCTTTCTGCTGCGCCAGAAGATCATCACCCACGCCTACTGGGTGCGATCCCATGATCCCGATCTACAGATCCTTGAGGTTATCAAACGGTTTGACCTGTCCGCCCGGTGCGTCCCTTTCAAACGCTGCCTGGCGTGTAACGGGGCGATCATCGAGGTGGATAAGCGCGAGATTGCCGATCGACTCAAACCACTGACGAGGCGCTACTACAACCACTTCTACCGTTGTCAGGAGTGCAACAGGATCTACTGGAAAGGCCCGCACTACGAAGAGATGCTGCGCAAACTGGATAGCCTGTCAGGGAAACTCTGAATGAATCACAATCATGCGTCATTGCGAGCGCAGCGAAACAATCTCGTGTATCCACATCAAGAGCTTGGAGATTGCTTCGTCGCGCTCGAAATGACAATGAGAGGATGCATTCAGGGCCTCATTCGAGGTGCTATTGCCTGTCATGCGTCTGCTTAACAGCCTCGGCCATCTCCAACTCCACCTCCTCATCGATATCGAGAGCGTGGATATCGATGATACCGGCATCGGGATCATCGTAAACGGCGACATCCAGCTTGCCTTCACTCCGGGCAACGATGGCTGAAACCGCTGCGTCGCCCGAGACGTTGACCGCGGTGCGAATCATATCCAGCAGGCGGTCGACTCCCAGGATCAGGCCGATCCCCTCGACCGGCAGGCCCACCTGGGTAAAGACCATCGAGAGCATGATCAGGCCCACGCCGGGAACGCCGGCGGTGCCGACCGATGCAAGCACGGACATCAGGATGACGGTGAGGTATCCCACCACACCCAGTTCCACGTTGTAGACGTTGGCGATGAACACCGTGGCGACGCCCTGCATCATTGCCGTGCCGTCCATGTTGATGGTGGCGCCGAACGGCACGGTAAAGGAGGCGACAGAGTTGTTTACTCCGAGTCGTTCGGTAACCGTCCGCAGGGTCACCGGAATCGTCGCATTGGAACTCGCGGTGCTGAAGCCGAACACCTGCACATTGCGCAACTTTTTCAGGAACATGACCGGGCTCAGCCCGGAAAAAAGCTTCAGCAGGATCATCAATGTGACGAAGAGATGCAGCATCAGCGCAGCAACCAGCACCAGCACATAACCGATCAGGTGGCCGAGCAGGTCGAGGCCAAGCTCGGCCATCGATTGCGCGATCAGGCAAAAAACGGCATAAGGCGCAATGCTCATGATGATGTTGACCATCTTCATCATCACCTCGTTGGCGATCTCGATATTCTCCACCAGGCGCTCGGCTTTTTTGCCGACCATCAGGACGCTGATGCCCAGCAGGATGGCGAAGAAGATGATCTGCAACATCTCGCTGGATGCCAGCGCCTGTACCGGATTGGTCGGAATGATATTAATCAGCACATCGGTCAACGGCGGCGCCTCCTTGCCGGTAAAGGTCGCCGCTGTCTCTGCATTCATGCCTTTGCCCGGTGCGACGATCAGCGCCAGGCCAATCGCCGAAGCGATGGCAACTGCAGTGGTCAACAGATAGAGCACAAACGCCTTGCCACCGACACGCCCCAAAGTACTCAGGTTGCCGATGCCGCAAACACCGCTGATCAGCGAAAACAGTACCAGCGGGACGACCAGCATTTTCAGGGCGTTGACGAACATCTTGCCAACAGCGTAAAAGAGCCCGTTGACGATGTATTCATTGATGAAGGAGCCTGCGGTGTTCATGCCGCCCAGATTGATCACCAGACCGATCAGTATGCCCGCAGCCATGCCGATCAGGACCTTGACCGTCAGGCTCATGCTTTTATCGCTGGAACTCATGCTTGCTGTTCTCCGCTGCGCCGGGGCGGGCCATCCGGCCAGCCGTCAAACGGGAATGGACGCTGTTCACTGTTGAATGTCAGAAACAGCGTAATCTGGTAAATGTAGGTGCTCAGGTTTTGCCCCAGCGTGAGCAGCTGCGCATTGGTCTTGCCGGTGAAGAGGAGCGAAAAAAACTGAAACAGCGCCACCACGGCAATGATGAACCTGGCGACGCCCGCTATCAGTAGGAACAGCAGCATGAAAAGCCCGCGCAGCCATGTCCCGCTGTTCACAAGGTTCTGTTTCATCTCGTCGTTCATAGTTCTTTCCTTATCTACTTCGCAGCTGCTTGAGACTTCGACCACTCAGCATCTTTCAAATGAATCAAATTTCAATCATGATTCTCGCAAAGCCGCAAAGTACACAAAGGTTCTTTCTTGGCGTTCTTTGCGGCTTGGCGAGAGAAAAAAGCTTTCATGTTTTGTCAGTCTGAAACAAGGTCTCGCTAGAAAAAATTCAGGCGGGTTTCGGTGTCCGCAATCGGTGGAAGATTCTTCGACACCGGACACTGCCCCATCCGGGAGATGATATAGTCCCTGTCGTCCTCCGTGGCGGCTCCCTTGGAAATTTTCGCATCAAACGAGATATGCAGCTGTTCGAGCCGCCACTCCTCGTCGGCAACCAGCAGCAGCTCGCCGCTGGCGGAAGCCAGCTCGATGCCCCGCTCGGCGCAGTTGTTGCGCATAAAGAGATGCTGGCAGGTAAAGATCGAATAGGCGTAGACGAGGAATCCGGGGCTCCTTTCACTCAGCGCCAGCGGCTGCCACTCGTCATCGACGACATGCTCAACCTGCAGGTGGTGCAGTCTGTTGTCACTGGTTTCGTAGCTGCTGGCGAGGCGCAGCTGAAAATAGTGTTTATTCATTCGTCAGGCTTCCGCGTCAATAACCCGGGCATTCTATCAGTAACTCTTGAGTAACATGGCATCTAATGGAAGCCCTGATCAAGTCGCTTCGCGCCTCGACCAGAGCATTCCCGCAAGTATTTCTACGGGGGAAGGGTTCAATATCAATGAGTTATAGCTGGCTTTCAGTTTGCCCTTCCCCCGAACCCCCATCCCAGGGACTTATTCAGAGGTTCCCTGACTGTTGATTTTAAGCAGTGGGGATAAGTGACAGCGCATCAGCAGTGATAGAATGCTGTTTTTCTCATCCGGGCATTCCCCATGCTGCGCATAACCACTCAGGTCGGCATCCCAGATCATGAGATCGAGATCAGCGCCGTTCGCGCCCGCGGCGCCGGTGGGCAGAATGTCAACAAGGTCTCTACGGCCATCCATCTGCGCTTCGACGTCAAGGCATCCTCCATGCCGGCATTTTATAAGCAGCGGCTGCTTGGACTCAGGGACAAACGCCTGACCAGGGAGGGCGTTATCGTGATCAAATCCCAACAGAGCCGCAGCCAGGAGCAGAACAGGGAGGAGGCATTGCAGCGCCTGCGCGAGTTGATCATCAGCGCAACCCGGATTCAGAAACGGCGCAAGGCAACAAAGCCGACGCGTAGTTCGCGGATGAAGCGCCTCGACAACAAGACCCGACATGGCAAACTGAAGCTGATGCGCAAAAAAGTCCATCCTGGAAGCAGTGTCTGATGGCGCTGAAGGCAACCATCTTCAAGACGACCCTGCAGATCGCGGACATGGACCGCCACTACTACCATGACCACGACTTCACCATTGCCCGCCACCCCTCTGAGACCGACGAACGCATGATGGTGCGGCTGCTCGCATTTGCCCTCAATGCCGACGAGCGGCTGACATTCACCCGCGGCATCAGCAGCGAGGATGAGCCGGACATCTGGCAAAAAAATCTCAGCGGCGATATCGATTTGTGGATCGACCTCGGCCAGCCGGATGAGAAACGCATCAGGAAGGCCTGCGCTCGCGCAGACAGGGTCATCATCTACTGCTTTAATGACAGGAGCGCGCCCCTCTGGTGGCAGCAGATCAGGGGAAAATTGAACCGTTTCGGCAATCTGTCGGTGATCTCGCTGCAGGGAGACGCCACCGGCAGTCTGGCCGCCATGGTAGAGCGCCATATGCAGCTGCAGTACAGCATCCAGGATGGTGAAGTGTGGGTCTCCAACGGCAGTGATTCGATCGAGATCGAAGTCACGCAGTGGATGTGAGGCAGTTGGCAGCGTGTAGGGCGCAATAACCGCAGGGCATTGCGCCGCATGGAAAGGTGCAATGCGCTCCGCTTATTGCACCCTACTGCTCTGCAAACTGCTTACTGCCAACTTTCTATTCCGGCTGGGGCGCCTGGCGCAGTTTGATATGCAATTCGCGCAGCTGCCGCGTGGAGACTTCCGTCGGCGCGCCTGTCAGCAGGCAGCTGGCCGTCTGGGTCTTGGGAAAGGCCATCACGTCGCGGATGGAGTCGGCGCCGGCCATCAGCATCACCAGCCGGTCCAGGCCGAAGGCGAGTCCGCCGTGCGGGGGGCAGCCATACTTCAATGCCGTCAGCAAAAAGCCGAATTTATCCTCGGCCTGCTGTTCGTCGATGCCGAGCAGCCCCAGCACCTGCTGCTGGATCTCCTCGTTGTGGATACGTATCGAGCCGCCGCCGATCTCGGAGCCATTGAGCACGATGTCATAGGCGCGTGACAGACAAGCGCCCGGATCGCTCTGCAGCAACTCCTGCTGATCGACCCTGGGGGCGGTAAAGGGGTGATGCAACGCCTCCCAGCGATTGCTCCCATCGTCATATTCAAACATCGGAAAGTCGACAATCCACAGCGGTTTCCAGTCGCCCTGCAGCAGATCACGGTCGGCGCCCAGCTTGTCCCGCAGGGCGCCAAGCGCCTCGTTGACCACCTTCGCCTTGTCAGCGCCGAAAAAGATCAGGTCCCCGTCTTCGGCGCCCGTGCGCTGCATGATGCCGCTGATGGTTTCATCGGGAAGAAATTTCAGGATCGGCGACTGCAGGCCGTCACGCCCGGCAGCAGCGTCATTGACCTTGATGTAGGCCAGCCCGCGGGCGCCGTAGATGCCGACAAATTTGGTATAGCCGTCGATATCCTTGCGCGACAGGGAGTTTCCCTGCGGCAGACGCAGCGCGGCAACACGGCCATGCGGATCATTGGCCGGGCCGGAGAAAACCTTGAACTCCACCTCCTGCATCAGGTCCGCGACATCCACCAGCTCGAGCGGACAGCGCAGATCCGGACGGTCGGTGCCGAAACGGCGCATCGACTCGGCATAGCTCATGCGCGGGAACGGGTCCGGCAGTTCGACCTGCAGCACGCTGGAAAAGAGGGTGCGGATCATCTCCTCCATCACGCCAATGATCTGCTCCTCGTCGATGAAGGACATCTCCACATCGACCTGCGTAAATTCAGGCTGGCGGTCGGCACGCAGATCCTCATCGCGGAAACAGCGCACAATCTGGTAGTAGCGGTCCATGCCCGACATCATCAGCAACTGTTTGAAGAGCTGCGGCGACTGCGGCAGCGCAAAAAACTTGCCGTCGTGGGTGCGGCTTGGCACCAGGTAGTCGCGCGCTCCCTCTGGCGTGGCGCGTGTCAGCATCGGCGTTTCGATATCGAGAAAGCCCTGCTCGTCGAGAAAACGGCGGATATGGCGGGTCACGGCTGCGCGCAACTGCAGATGCTTCTGCATTTCGTCACGACGCAGGTCGATATAGCGGTAGCGCAGCCTCAGATCTTCACCGACGTGTTCCTCATCCATCTGGATCGGCGGAGTCTCGGCGCGGTTCAGAATCTCGAGTTCCCTGCCGAGAATCTCGATTTCTCCGGTTGGCAGATCAGGGTTCACCGTCCCTTCGGGGCGCTGCCGGACGAGCCCCTTGATACGCAGTACAAACTCGTTGCGCACATGTTCTGCGGCGGCAAAGACCTCCTCGATGTCCGGATCGTAGACGATCTGCGCCAGACCTTCACGATCACGCAAGTCGATAAAGATCACGCCGCCATGATCGCGCCGCCGGTGAACCCAGCCACAGAGTTCCACGGTCTCGCCGATATGTTCGGTATTCAGTTGTCCGCAATAATGGGTTCGCATTACATTAGTTACAGGCGCATTTGCCGCCGCAAGAGTGGCCGGTTGCCGGTTTTGAAGATTCAGCAGAGCCTGACTCCGCCACATTTTTCGTGTTTCCGCCCTTGAAGTCAGTCTCATACCAGCCGCCGCCCTTGAGACGAAATCCTGGCGCCGAGAGCATTTTTTTCAATGCCGGCTTGCCGCATGCCGGGCACTCGGTCAACGCGGAATCGCTGATTTTCTGCATCGCTTCCATCTCATGACCACACTCTTCACAACAGTATTCATAGATTGGCATCGTGCTTTCTCCTCACTGCAAACACAATAAAGCGCGGGATTCTATCACAAATCCGCGAGGTCGTTTAGAGAGGCTCTGAATGAATCGTTTTTCCCGTCATTGCGAGCGCAGCGCGGCAATCTCGTCTTTATAGAATCAATAGGTTAGAGATTGCTTCGCTCCGCTCGCAATGACGGGTTGGGGCAATTCACTCAGAGTCTCCATTGTCAATCACGTGGAGCTGAGATCGACCGCAATGCGCCTGCAGTCTATCTTGCGGGCAAACTCCGCCTCCTCGGGAAACTCCTGGGCTATGATCCAGATCTGCGGCAGATGCTCCAGCGATGACAGCGACTGCAGCGCCTGGGAGGCGCGCTCGTGGTCAAAAAAGGCGAAAGGCTCATCCAGAAACAGAAACTGGTTGCCATCCAGCGCATCATCGGCGAGCGCCTGTGACATACTGAGACGCACCGCCAGCAGCACCTGGCGCTGAGTGCCGCTGGATACCTCGTCAAACTCCATGAAATCCCCCTTGCCGGCGGAGAACAGCTGCACGTCCAGGTCATCGTCCAGCTTGATGTGCTGGTATTCGCCCTGGGTCAGATCGGGAAGGATATAGCCGGCGCCGTCGCGCAATTCACGATTGAATTTTTTGGCAACACGCTCCATGGCGCCCTCAAGCAGCTGGATGGCCAGCGCCCTGACCTTGATCTGCTGGCTGTGGTCTTCAACGGTATGCTGAAAGCTGTCCTGCTGGTGCTGCAGGCCTGTTGCTTGGTGGACGCGCTCGCGCTCTTCGCCAATCTCCTCATCCAGCTCCCTGAGCCTCACCTCCTGCAGATTGATCACCTGGTTGAGCCAGGTCGTTTCGCGGTTGGCGCCCGCCTGCACCTCCTGGTCATTCGCCTGGTGGAGCTTCAGCCATGCTGACAGCGTCGAGGTCTGCGCAGCATCGATCTGCAGTTCAACGGCATCATCCGCAAGACCCAGCACGTCGAGATCTTCACCACTGTTGCGCTTGTCGACAATCTCTTCAAACAACTGGTGATAACCGCCGGTACTGGACTCCAGCTGGCGCATTTTAGAGGCCGCAGCGGAGCCGCTTCTCCACAACAGCACGGCGATCAGGCCGAATGCCCCGGCAAGATAGACGAGCAGCGGCTGAAAGGCGTCACTCCAGAACGGGATCTTCGCCAGCAGGTCATGCAGAACCACCGATACGGCACGTTCCGGCAGCAGCGTCATCACCAGCCAGACTCCCGCCAGCATGGCTCCCGCAAACAGCAGCAACATCTCATAGAAGCGCGCCTTGCCGCGTTTCGCTTTCGCTGTCTGCAACTCGTTCAGCGTCGCCAGATAGGTTCCGGTCTGCTCCTGCAACCTCTCACCACGCTGTTCACAGGCGTCACAGGCGGCATCGATGGCTGCGCGCTGTGTTTCGATCTCGTCCAGGTGGCCGGGGATGATGCCCAGAGTCTCCAGCTCCTCCTGCAGATGGATATGCTGCGAATCGGCATTGACCATGCCTTTTCTGAAATGGGCGATCTCGCGCTCGAATTCATCACGCGATTTTTCCAGGGTGAGAATCCCCGCCATGCTCTTGATCGCATCACTGTGCGGATGGGGAGCCGTCAGCTCACGCTGCGCGAGGTAGAAGGATTCGATATATTCATCATATTTGATGCCGAGAATCTGCTGCAGCAGCAGCTTGACGGCATCCGCCCCCTTGGTGATATGTTCTTCGTCACCAACGATCGACAGCCTCGCACTGTGGTTGCCATCCGAATCAAGATGTCGGGTAATCTCGTATTCATTGCCATCCGCGGCAACAAAACGCAGCATCACCAGGCAGCGGTTCTCGCCCCAGCGAATGACCTTCTGGCGGCTCTTCTCATCCAGCGACCAGGTGCGCCCGAAGAGTGCGAAACAGATGGTTTCGCCGATCGTGCTCTTGCCGGATTCATTGGGTCCGCTGATGCCGATAACACCCTTTTGCGGCAGATCCTCCAGCAGCAGGGTTCCATATTTGAGGACGTTTTTTGCATAGAGACGGGTAATGATCATGCGGGTTCTCCACCTTCCAGCAACGGAATCAACTGGCGCACCGCCAGTGCTACCGCTTCATCATAGAGCTCGACATCAAACTGGCCGCCGGCATTGAGGCGGTGTTCACGCTCTTCGGCGCAATAGGATTCAAATTCCTGCAACACTTTGGGTTTCTGTTGTGACATTCAGGGAGATCTCCTTCAAATACTCTTGTTTGATTTTGTATCAGGCATGCTTTCAAAGTATCCATGCCTGGTTTGCACCAGGTCAGGGCCGGGATTCGCCATTCAAAGCCGTCGACTTCAGGGATGTTTTGTCAGAGCTTATGACATTCCCGGAGGTATCCGTATCGCCACAGGCATGGATGCCGTAAGTGACCAGGGATGTATTGGCGCAACTCTGAAAAGCGGGTCATGGCCCTGCTTCCCGCGTGGCGTTATTGAGATGTTACGCATCAGACAACTAACAGATGAAAACCACTGTAGTATACCCCAAGGGAACCCTGAAAAACCCGCTGGAGTGACGCTTCGCGGAAAGGGAAAACCCTGAAGCGGATTCAAAACCATTGATTGATAACGCATTTCTTCCGGAAAAAATTTGTGGGAAATTTTGTGGAGCCCTGAATGATGCACAAAACGATTCGATCGGAGCCTCCCTATGGCGACAGGCGAAGCTTCCGCGTCCTGCTCACGCCCCTCACCTACGTCCCTGTAGGCGAAGCTTCCGCGTCCTGCTCACGCCCCTCACCTACGTCCCTGTAGGCGAAGACGCACATCCAGATCCGCAAAATCGACGGACTGCAGCTCCACCTGCACGGCCTGGTCCAGCTCCATGCCGGCGGTGCGGCGCAGGCGGCTCTCCAGCGCCAGGTCAGGCAGGATCAGCGTCGCACGGCGTTCGTCCAGCGCCACGATGACAGCTTCACCGCGCCACTTTTTCTGCCGCTTCAGCCACACCAGCTTCCAGTGCTGATTGGAGAAGCGCTCCGCGCGTCTGACCACTGCCGCCGCTGCCATCGATGCGCCAATGCGCTCGGTCACCTCTTCATGACTCAACAGCGGTTGCTGGTGCAGAAAACGCCGCAGCTGTTGATGCGTCAACAGGTCAGGATAACGCCGCAACGGGCTGGTGACACGGGTATAGGAGTCAAGCCCCAGTCCGGAGTGCCGCTCCGCCTGTGTCGCCAGGCGGGAAGGTTTGAACTGCCGGCGGCAGGCGAAGTTGGCCGCCATCCCCTGCGGCTGTAGCTCCTCCTCCGGCGGGGGCTGGTTGGCGAAGGGGATGGGGATGTCGTGCTCGATCGCAAACAGGGAGACAGCCTCCCCGGCAGCCAGCATCGCCTCTGCCACCATCTCCCTGCTGCCGCCGCGCTCGAGTGGTCGAATCAGGATCTCACCATCACTGACGCGAACACTCACCTCCGGCAAATTCAGCGAAGTAGCGCCATTTTCGTGGCGCCGCCGGCGAAAGCGGCCGGTCAACTCAAGCATCTCCGCAAAGCGGCTCTGCAGTTGCTGGTCGGCCTCGGAGTAGCTCAGGCGCTCCACCGCGACAACGCTTGGCTGGATCACGATATCCGACAGGCTGCCATCTTCATCCACCGTGAAGCCTACTGACAATGCCGGATTCTGCTGCTGCAGACCAAGCCCCAGTTGCTGCGTGACGGCATCGGGCAGCATCGATATCAGCTTCTCCGGGAGATAGAGATTCGCCCCCCGTTCGCGGGCAGCGAGATCCAGCGCTGAGCCGGCAGGCGCCAGCGCCGCGACATCGGCGATATGCACCCATAAGCGATTGCCCTCGACAGAGATGGCGTCATCCGGATCACTGCTCTCTTCATCGTCGATGGCGACGGCCGACAGTCCGGTCAGATCGAGGCGCTCCTCGGCGGCAACTGCAGGCACATCGAGCCGGGGCTCATCCAGAACGGCGCCGGCGCGCAGTGGATGCGGATTGAAATCAGGCGGCCAGTAACCGGTCTTCAGCAGCAGTTGATGAGCATGCCGCTCATCCTCGGTGAGTCCGAGCGCCTTCAGGATACGACTGGCAGCGCCCTGCCCCAGCGCCAGCTTTTCGACCTCCTGCATCTGCGGGCGGTCATCCTCAATCATGCGCCCATCTTTGAGACGTGCGATCATCGCATCCCACGCCGCCTTGCGCTGCGCCTTGCGATCGCGCTCCGCCCTGTCAGCGGCGATCTCCTCAACACTGCGCGCGGTAATAGCATCAATACTGCCAGTCAAATAGAGCCCCTCGTCGAGCAGCTTCCAGGCAGACCAGCAACTGGCCGGGGTATCATCTCCATAGAGGAGTTCGGCGACATCCGAGAGTCCAAGGGACTCCCCCTGGAGCAGTTCCAGCGCATCGTCAAGATCGGGTTCACCGGCATCGAGCGCCCCGAGATCCGCGACAGGACCGGCGTGCAGCAGGAGGATATCCTTCTCCCTGACACGCTTCTTCGCCAGCTTTTTACCAGCGCCCATCTCGATATCGATCTTGTCGCTGATCGCAGTGATGCGTGCTGGACGGCTCTTGTACAACACCAGGTTATTGACTGAAAATTGACCCATCGGGCTCACGTTTTGTTACCGGGATGGCGTATCATACTCTTCTCGTCCACTACTGCATCTCCCATAGGAAAAAAATTCACCCTTGATCAACTCTCCGCGTTCAGTCATGCTTGAAAAGCAGCCTCTATCAAGGACAAATGAATCATCATGAACAACTGCCAACGCTTCGATCTCACCACACTCGGCGTCATACGCGCAAGCGGTGAAGACAGCGAACACTTTCTGCAGGGCCAACTGAGCAACGACATCAGTGCAGTCTCTGCAGGACACAGCCAGCTGGATGGCTACTGCACCCCCAAGGGGCGCATGATTGCCAACATGCGCGTGCTCTCCCACCAGGGAGATTTTCTGCTGCTGCTGCCGAAAGAGCGGCTGGCGCCGGTACTGCAGCGCCTCGGCATGTACATCCTGATGTCGAAAGTGACGCTCACCGATGTCTCGGATGAGATGCAGATCATGGGGCTCTATGGCGACTGCGCCGCAGCCTTGTCAGAGAGTGAATTGCCGGCAGGAAGCGACGACTGCATCACGGCAGAAGATAACGTCTCCATCGTGCGCATCGCCGCCGATGCACCGCGCTGTCTGCTCATAGGTTCTGCCGGGTCCCTCGAAGACCGCAGCCGGCAACTGGCTGCAACGACAACCCCGGGCAGCGAGGAGGAGTGGCGTCTGCTGGATATCCGCGCCGGGCTGCCCACGGTCTATGATGCAACCGCGGAAGCCTTTGTCCCGCAGATGCTCAACATGCACCTGGTCAATGGCGTCAGTTTCACCAAGGGGTGCTACACAGGCCAGGAGGTTGTCGCCCGCATGCACTACCTTGGAAAGCTCAAGCGCCGCATGTACCGTGTCGGCGTCGCCGGGGAGTGCCCCGCCGCCGGCGCCGCACTCTACTCTGCCGCAAGCCAATCCGGACAAGGTAGTGGAACCATTGTCATGAGCGCCCCGAGCGGAGAGCAGACATGCGAGGCATTGGCCGTTATCGAGGCAGCCAGTATCGCGGCCGGCGATGTGCGCCTGCATGACGAAAACGGCGCCAGACTGGAGTTTCTGCAACTCCCCTACGCCTTCGAGGAGAGCAACAAATAGACTGTGATGAGCCCCCCTCCCCCTGGGGAGAGGGTTAGGGTGAGGCGGGTCGCACTGACGACCCGAAACCCCTTCGACCTGCGCATGGTAGAGGTGAACGCAAATTTCCCCAGGTACAACATTGCCAGGGGTATGAAAAAAGATTGCCCGCTTGCGAGCATAAATTGCACCTCGGGGATTGACCATTCAGGGCGAAATCCTTATCATACCGCTCTCTTTTCCCCGATAGCTCAGTTGGTAGAGCAACGGACTGTTAATCCGTTTGTCCCTGGTTCGAGCCCAGGTCGGGGAGCCAGATAAATCAAAGGCTTAGCAATCACGCTAAGCCTTTTTTATTTTCAATGGCAAACTTGCCGGAAAAAATCACGGCAAAACCGACGTTCTGTCCGTCATCTCCCGCCTCACAAACATCAACTCTGCCTCGGCGCTCGGATGCCCGGACTCATTCTGAAATAATTTGCAAAAGGGAACAGACTGAACCCACGCCAATGGATGGGCAGCGCACTGCAGGCTTCCTCGCCATCTTCCCCACCGGGGAATCGAAAGTCAGCTGTAAATGGTGACACCCATGCGCTGCATCCCGGCGCACATCCCATGACCGGTTTTATACCTCATCCCCGCCATGAGGAGAGCAGCCTGCCGAAGAGGCTCTTTTTATAAACCTCGATATCAAACTCGACAATCAGGTCGCCCTGCTCCACCATTTCGCCTTCATCCAGGCAG
>JBDLII010000013.1:0-23834 GCA_039714995.1 Pseudomonadota bacterium | reverse complement strand
GCACAGGATCATGCTTGATCACGATGATAGCGACGAGGATAGCGAAGATCAGAAATATGGCACCATCGGCGCCATTGCCATGGATCCTGACGGCAACCTCGCTGCCGCAACCTCAACTGGCGGCATCGTCAACAAGCGCCTCGGGCGTGTCGGTGACTCACCCATCGTAGGCGCAGGTGTCTATGCGGATAACGAGACCTGCGCTGTCTCTGCGACCGGTTACGGCGAAGACTTCATGCGCACCGTCATCGCGAAGACCATCTCTGATTTTATTTACATGAAAGGTCTGGATGCAGCCGGGGCCACGAAGGCAGGTATCGAATACCTCTCCCGCAAGGTCAGAGGCAGAGGCGGCGTTATCGTGATCGACAAGGATGGCAACTGCTCAAGCGCTTTTACGACCAAGAAGATGATCCATGGCTGGATCGAACAGGGTGGAGAGACCATCTGCCGGTTCTGATTCCAGTTACCACTGATAGTTGCGGGTGATGACCTGCCAGAAAGCTGTCAGATCCCGTTGACCCGCCATCCACACTCTTCAAGGTTATTGTTCCGGGAAAATATGTCCTGAAATTGATGGCAGTTTGTTTGATCAGGATCAAGCAAGGGTTAATCCCATCTGCAATTATCCCTGTGTGTGCTATTTTTTACTTGACTGGAGTCGATTCCCAACAGGAGATGGGAGATATGGCAATAAGGCTTCAGAAGTAGATTCCTGACAAGGAGTTGCGACAGTGTTTGATGCTGATGACGCAGGGTGCTGGATCTGCTGAAAGCGAATTCCTGCCCCGGGAGCAAGGTATGTCTGGGTTACCGCTCTTCAATACCGGAGTGAGCCGGCGCGGATTCATCAAGTTCTGCAGTTATATTGCCTCATCTCTGGCTTTACCCGCCTCGCTCATCCCTGAGATTGCCACGGCGCTGGAGCGTAAGCCGCGCCTGCCGGTGATATGGTATTCATTCCAGTCGTGCAGTGGCTGCACGGAGTCCCTGGCACGGGCCCACGAACCGACGCTGGAAGACCTGATTTTCAACTTCCTCTCCCTCGACTTTCACGACATGCTGCAGGCCGCGACCGGAACAGCCGCGGAACAGGCCTGTGAACAATCGATGCGAGACAACAGCGGGCGTTATGTGCTGATCATCGAAGGTTCGATTCCGCTGGGCGCCAACGGGGCCTATTCGGTCTTTAATGGCGTCAGCAACAGGGAGCGACTGGCCGCAAGCGCCGCAGATGCAGCTGCCATTGTCGCGGTGGGGAGTTGCGCCACCTCAGGCGGCATTGCCAGGGCCAAACCGGATCCCACCGGAGCCCGCAGTGTCAGCGAGCTGATGGCCATGCGAATCATCCCCGAAAAACCGCTGGTCAATCTGCCCGGTTGCCCGCCGGTACCGATCGCCATCAGTGCGACCCTGGCCAATTTCATCGCTTTTGGAAAGCTGCCGCAGCTGGACGCTGAACTGCGACCGCTCGCTTTTTATGGCCACACCATCCATGACCGCTGCCCGCGTCTCCCCTACTTCCTGAGAGGAGAGTTCGCAGAGCGCTTCGACGATGCAGGGGCGCGCAAGGGGTGGTGTCTCTTCAAGCTGGGCTGCAAGGGGCCGGCCACCCACAACGCCTGCGCCACCTACAAGTGGAACGGCGGCGTCAGCTTTCCGGTGGAGAGCGGGCATCCCTGCCTCGGCTGCAGCGAAGCCGGATTTTGGGATAGGGGAGGCTTTTATCAGCATATCCGAGGAAAGATACCTTACCCGGCAAAGCCAGAACCAAAATGAGATGTAGGGTGCAATAAGCGCAGCGCATTGCACCTTTTCATGCGGCGCAATGCCCTGCGGTTATTGCGCCCTACTGGCTGCGTGATTTTTTCTTAACCATTTTGTACAAAATTTACAGAGGCTATAGAGTAACGATGAGGTTCCTTTCACGACGACTGTTTCTGTTCATATTGCTGGCCGCAATCGTCAGCTTCGACATCGCCTGGGCGGATCCCGGCATCAGTTATGTACCGCTGCCTACCAGCCACCATTTTGAACGCCACGGCAAAGGGCTTTTTTACCGCAAGGAGTATGGCGGCCTGGAACTGCTCACCGGGGTGCCCTTCGAAGAGCTGGCCTGTAAAAACTGCCATCATAAATCGGGCAAACTGCCCAGTGGCAGGCCGCTCTCCTCCGGCTACAGGCCCAGTTGCGAGGATTGCCATAACTTCTCCGCAACACCCAGCGTCAAGTCACCGGACGTGTGCCTGGAATGCCATTCCCGGCAGCGTTCGGAGATCGCTTATTTCAATAAATTACCCGAGCCGAAAAATCCGGATTGGCAGGATATCCATTACCGCAAAGGGATGACCTGCATCTCCTGTCACACCGGTGACCAGCTGCATGAAAGCGCCGAGGGACAGCTCTCCATGCTGGACCCTCGGGGAACAGACGCCCGTTGTGAGGACTGCCATCAACCGGAGCATCTCACACCAGCCAACCATGCTTTACACGGCGACCGGATAGCCTGCGCCGCCTGTCATATCAAGTCGGTGTTCACCTGCAATAACTGCCATTTCGAGACCGAACTCGCGGTGCACGGCAGGTTCAAACGCGCCACCGGCAAAGAGCGGGATTTCATGATGCTGGTGAACCGCCGCGGCTACGGACCACGCGGCAACGATCAGGTGCATCCGGCGACCTATCAGTCGGTGGTGCATAAAGGCAAAACCTTTTACACCATCGCACCTTTTTTCTCCCATACCACGATGGCAAAAGCCCATGACTGTGAATACTGCCACGCAAGCCAGGCGCTCCAGGAGTATGATCAGAGCGGCAAGATCACCGTCGTCAAATGGGATGAGAGCAAAAAGAAACCGTTGGTCAGCAAAGGCATGATTCCGATTCCGCCGGATTGGCAACGGGCGCTGCAGTTTGACTTTGCGGATTTCACCGGGGATGTCACCCAGCCCGGGCAGAAGAAGAAGTGGGAGTTCCTGAAACAGGGCGCCGATTTGATGCAGATGCTCCCTGACTTTGCCTATCCACTGAGCAATGCGCAACTCTCAAAACTCCGCATACCCTTGAAATAACCATCATTCAAGGAGTAACAGGGCTGGCGACGCCGGGTCGTGCTGTTGATAATTCAGTAGCGCCCTGTCAAAACACGAAGTGGCGTAACAGTATTGACAACCCAGGAGGCAGGTATCGTAGCTGCCGATATCACGGCTTTGCACACAGCCACAAGCTGTGCGCTGGCTCCTGTCTTTGCTGTGCGTTACATCGATCGCAAACAGTTCGCGGATGAAGGCATCGTCGATGCACTTGCCGGGACTTATGCCGAGATGGGAGAGCCCTGCCTCCTCTGCGCAACTGGTCAGGTCCATGCCTCTGGCAGAAGCGATTTCACGCATCCGCAGAAGCATCGCCTCGTGCTGGGATGGTTGATACTCCTCGACCTCGAATCCCGGCTTTGTTGACAGCGAAGCCATGCGGGATTGTGTTTTACGGTATGCGTCCACGAGACTGATGACACACCGATGAGCGAGGTTCTCCAGTTGCTGTGCAATAGCGCTGAATGTCTCGAGGTGAAACCCGGAATTGGTCGTTTCGGTAAAGACGATCGGGTCATACCGCCATATCACCCTGTGCGGGCCGACATGTCCGGCCAGCCACCGGAATGTTTCCAGCGAGGCATGCAGTGACGGAGAGTGCGGATCGATCTCCCGCGGATTGTTCATCAGGGTGAAGTGGAAGAGGTAGGGAATCCCGCGATTGTCGAGCTCCTTCAGGTGAGGCAGCAGCGGTCGTGGATTGCGGCTCCAGAAGACGATTACAGCCACGTCATCAGGCGCCAGCGATACCCGGGAGAGCTGTTTTCGATTACGGGGATTCGGCACCAGGCAATGACCGGCCTTGATCCGGTTGATAAACCACTCTGCGTAAAAAGCGGGGATATCCGTCCGCCGGCTGGCGCTGATAATCGCTGGTTCAGCTTTCACAAAGACTAGCCAATCTCCGCCAGCAGCCTGTCGATCATGCCCTGCGCCTGGCCGGCATAGCCGCCGCCGAACATGTTGGCATGATTGAGTATGTGGTAGAGATTGTAGAGCGTTTTTCTCACGGCGTAGCCGGGATCGAGCGACCACACGGCGTTGTAGGCGGCATAGAAATCCGCGCCGAAACCGCCGAAGAGCTCCGTCATGGCGATATCAGCCTCCCTGTCGCCATAGTAGACAGCCGGATCGAAGATGACCGGGGCGCCACTGCGCAGATAGCCGATATTGCCCCCCCACAGGTCGCCGTGCAGCAGCGAGGGAGCCGGGTCGTGATCGAGCAGCTGGTGGAAGCTTTCGAGCAGCTTTCCTCCCTGCTGCTGCAGACGTCCGCCGAAGCCGTTGCGTTCGGCCAGCTGCAGCTGAAAACCGAGGCGATGCTCGCGCCAGAAACCGCTCCACTCCGGCTCCTGTCGATTGATCTGCCGGGTCGAGCCGATGGTGTTGTCCATCGACCAGCCAAACTGCCGCGCCTGCTGACAATGCAGCTGCGCCAGCTGCTCGCCTGCCAGGCGGCTGTCACCGCCATGGCCCAGCTCCATGTTCTCCAGCACCAGCCATGCCTGGCCGCCGCTCTCGCCGACCACGACCGGCCGCGGAATCCGTATCGCCTGCGCTGCATCCAGCTCCTGCAACCCGGCAAATTCGGCATCGAACATGTGGCGCAGGTGCGCATCGTTGACCTTGACGAAGTAGCTGCGACCGTCACCCTTGAGGCGATAGGCGGCGTTGATGCAGCCTCCGCCGAGCGACATCCTGTCACGGGTGTGGAAACTTTCTCCGGTTGCCTGCGAAATTGTCTTTTCGACGGCGGACCAATCCATTAATCACTCTCTCATAGAAATGCCTGCCGACTATTGTAGCCGTTTCGATGCAATGCGCTGCCGCTTGTTGCACCCTGCAGCTCTGGATCCCGGCATTAGCCGGGATGACGAGAGTAGTGCACCTTACCCTTTCACATAGGCGTCGATACCGGGGTTGCCCTTGACATTGACCAGCTTGGGGGTGTTGAGCTTGTTGATCTTGATGCTTTTCTGGTCTCGCAGGTAGTCGGCAACGACATCCCAGATCGGGCGTCCGGGCGACTTGGAACCCACGGTCGCCCAGCCGGAGACCATGTAGCCCTTGTCCGCCTCGATGGCCGTGCCGTCATCCAGGGTCATGTTCTGGATGCGCTTGCCCATGCCGGCAGTCGGATCGCAGACATAGTCGAGGCCGCCGACGCGCACCATGTCGCCGCCCTGCTGGTAGTAGGGATCGGCATTGAAGAGGTTGTCGCAGACATCCTCGAGGATGGCCTTGATCTCGGAGCCCTTCATCTCGCGGCGATAGGTCTCCGGATAGGTGATGCAGGTCTGGTCCATGACGTTGTCCATCGTGATCTTCTGCCCCGGCAGCACCGTGGTGCCCCAGCGGAATCCCGGCGACAGCGAGATCTGCGCGTCATTGACCTTGTTCAGCGCATCACAGATCACCTGGTCGAAGGTGCCGTTGAAGTTGCCGCGGCGATAGAGGGTCTCCTCGGCGACGGCCAGCTCCTCATCCAGCTCCGCCTTGTAGGGCTTGCGCACCTCGTCGATATAGCTCTGCATCTCCACATCGGCTTCGAGCATGTTGGAGAAGACCGGCAGCAGGCGGTAGCGGAAATCGCGCACCTTGCCATCCTTGACATCGAGGTCCATGACGCCGAGAAACTTGCCGTTGGAACCGGCGTTGGTGACCAGCGTCTTGCCGCCCTTGTTGCTGACGATGGTCGGCGCCGGCATGCCGTCGTGGGTGTGGCCGCCGAAAATGGCGTCGATGCCGCTGACGCGCGAGGCCATCTTGATATCCACATCCATGCCGTTGTGGGAGAGCACCACGACCACGTCCGGCTTCTCTGTGTCGCGCACCCTGTCGACCACTGACTGCATCAGGTCATCCTGGATGCCGAAAGTCCAGTCGGGGATAAAACGGCTGGGGTTGGCGATCGGCGTGTAGGGGAAAGCCTGGCCGATGACCGCGACCCTGGCGCCGCCGACGGTTTTCATCGTATAGGGCTTGAACGCCAGCCCCGCGTCTTCATCGAAGTCCTCGAAATCGGCAAACTTGTAGTCAAACAGCGCCTCCTCGTTGACGCCGACATTCTGCGCCACAAAGTCTCCCGTGAAGTCATTGATGTTGGAGATCACCTCCTTGTCGAGATAGGTGAACTCCCAGTGACCGGTCATGACATCGACGCCAAGGATGTTGCCGGCGCCGACCATATCCTTGCCGCGGGTATAGTAGGCGGTGCCGGAGCCCTGCCAGGTATCGCCGCCGTCGAGCAGCAGGCTGTTGCCCGGGCCGCGTGCTTCGCGCAGCTGCTTGATCAGCGTTTTCAAGTGCGCAAAACCACCGATCCTGCCAAACTGGCTGGCGCCCTCGTCGAAGCCGAGATAGCTGAAGGCGTGCGCCTCGATGGTGCCCGGCTTGATGTTGAAATGCTGCAGCAGTGCATCGCCGACGAGATGGGGCGCCTTGCCGAGGCTGTCGCCAATCCCCAGATTGACATTGGGCTCGCGGAAATAGACCGGGTTCAGCTGGGCATGGCAGTCGGTGAAGTGCAGCAGGCTGACATTGCCGAAATTCGGAACCTCGTAAAGATTTGACGGCTGCCTGGCCGCGGCAAAGATAGAGCCTGGCAACATGCCGGCGGCGCCAGCCGCTCCCAGCAGTTTTACAAATTCACGGCGTGAAATCGTCATTCTGGTGTTTCTCCATCACTTGATCGGTTTTAGGTAATTTCTCACTAACTCCGTGCAATATGGAGGCCTGAGCAGAATGCCATCGCCTTTCAATCGTGGTCAGAAGACCACTCCTACATCCGGATCAACACATTTCTGTAGGAGCGGTCATCTGACCGCGATTAAGCACGGAGTTATTGAAATATTACGATTATCCAAAGTAAATCATTTACAAAAACCCGGAATGGGAAAAGCCCACCCCGGGATGCATCATTTGGAATATCAGTGCCTGTAAACGGTCAGGCCGGAGCCAACCCAGGACTGCATGCCGCCCCTGTACCACTTCAGCTTGTAGGCCGGGTAGCCAAGCTTGAGCAGGGTCTTGATGTTGATCGAGGACTGCGGGCACCAGTTGCCGTTGCAGAAGAGCACCAGCGTCCTGGCATTGCGAAAATCGCGCTTGCCGTTGACAGTCTTGACGCCAAACTGGTTGGCCAGGATAGCATCCAGGGTCTCGGCTTCCGCCTCGACGGCAAAGGTTCCCTCGACATCGTGGTTGATCTGGTTCCAGGGAATATTCATCGAACCGGGTATGGTCCCGCGCATGACCCATTCAGGCGTACGCGAATCAACCACCAGCACGGTGCGGTCGCCGCTGCTGAGCCGCTTCAGATAGCCCAGCACATCGATTTCGCCGACCGTCTCGACGCCCTCGGCAATCTGCATGGGCTGCAGGCAGAATGGCGGGCATTTACGTCCCACCCTGGAGAACTCTTTTGGAATGACGGCTTCACGATCCGTGGTACGCGTAATCTGCACTGGCTGCCCTTTATGCACCACGTCGACAGAGTGCAGCGAAGCAGTGATATTCCCACCGTGCTCTGCCAGCGAGACCCCTGAAAGCATCATCCCGGCAAGCAGGGTGAAACCCGATACTCTATGTATTAAATTCATACTCTCGATCCTCATTTTCGATTGTTCTACCAATAGCGACTTATCAATACTTCAGGTAGGATGGCATCTTCAGCTCTTGTTGAGCCTGCGCCTGCTCGTAACCCAGCTCGCCCTGCTTTTTGGCTTTATCGGCAAGCTTGACCGCCTTGGCAAAGTCACCCTCCTTCAGCGCCGCCTGGGCCTTCTTGATCATCTTGCCGGTATCACGCCATTCCCCATCAGCGCTGGCGGCCTTTTTTCGCGCACTTTCTGCCGCTGCGATCGCTGCTTCAGCCGCCGCCTTGTCGCCGCCATTCCCAGCTTTGGTGACGGCAGCCTTATCGGCCGCTTTCGCTGCGGGCTTGTCCGCGGAGACAGCGGAGTGGCTGGCAAAGGCAACTGCCCCGCCGAGCAACAGCATAGCAGTCAGTTTTCTCATCTTCATCATTTTTTCTCCCGATTCAATCATCAAATAGCAATTACTTGCGTGCGCCCGGACCATTCAGGGTCAGGCCATTACTCATATAAGTCAGGAAGTATTCGAGATTCCGATACTCTTCGCCCTGCGCCTTGAACGGCTTGGCGCGCACCTGTTTGTTGCATCCGGTAAAACGCCGATGCAGGGTGCCGACAGTCCCCCACTTGGAACGGTACACAGGCCAATGTGTCGTATGTCCAAGCGCCGGGCTCAGCATTTCTGAGCGGATTTTCATGCCGGGATTCTGCACATGACAGTTTGCACAGGCAAAATTGAGCTGGCCACGGCGCGTGTAGTAGAACTTCTTGCCCTTTTCATAGGCCTCCAGTGCGCGGGGATCGTCTTCAGGAATAACGACATTGGTCACCTGGCCACGTGATTCAGAGGCGATATAGGAGAGTATATTGTTGATACTGCCCTTCTTGTACTTCAGCGGCTTCTCGCCATGCTTTTCACGGCACTGGTTCAGCGCCAGCGGCAGCGTCATGACCATGCCCTGCTCCTTGTCCCAGTACGGGTATTTATGCGCAATACCGGGGCCATCCGGGAAGCAATCCTTGTAGGTCTTGCCATTGGCGAATGGCGTCTCCCACATCACCACGCCGTCATCGATAAACAGCTCATAGGGCGGGAACTCCTCGATTGCCTCCCAACTCTCGCGCCCTACCGGATCGATGGCATATATGCCATTGACGTACTCCTCTTTAGCCACATCCGGGAATCGCTCCTTGTAACGGTTTTCAAAAACCTCCCTGTCTCTCTCTGGTGATGCTTTCTCCGCTGATGCCTGCGCAGCAACTGCAACGGCAGCGACGACAGACAGCAGCAGTAACTTGCCTGATAAATGTTTCATAGCTCTATACCTGTATAAACCGGTGTTAAATCGTTGTTGAGTTGGTGTTGATTCAAAGTGAATGAATATACTCAACGACCTTGTCCAGATCGGAATCGCTCAGAATCCCGTATTTCCCGAATAGCGGCATTGACGTCTCTGCATTGCGTACAGAGGCATCTGCGATCTGTGCGCGCAGCACAGCCTTATCCGGAAAGCGGAGCTTCATCTGCATCAGCGGCGGGCCAATGTTGCCGGCTGCTTCGCCGCCTTCAATGACATGACAGGCAAGACAGTTGCCATCCTTGCGGGAAAAGGAGAGCTTCTTTCCCTCTTCCAGCACCTTGTCGTCGGCAGCAACAGCTGTCGACATGGAGAGTGTGGCGCCAACGGCGATTGCTGCGGCGGCAGCGATGCCGGTGACTCTTGTACTCGTAATCATCATTTCTCCTCCGGGGGAATGAATGGACGCCGCTTCATTTTTCCGTGTGGATAGCCATGAAGGAAGGCATCAGAAAAGCCAGATTGATTCAATAATCACTCTTCTCATTTCTCTGTAATTGGAGGGAAATCAGAAGAGGAGTGTGATGAATTTTATCGAGTTCCAGTCAAATGGAAATTGGGAGATGCAGGAAGAGGGATAGTGGTTTTCCACAATAGAACAGGGATATGCGAACACGGACAACACGGAATCACTGTTTTCTTATCGCGTATATTCTGTGGCTGACTATTCTGATTTCAACAGGTCCATCGCCAGCGTCATGCGCATCAGGTCAGAGAGGGTCTTCGCCTCCATTTTCTCCATCACCCTGGAACGGTGCACCTCGACGGTCGACTGGCTGATGCCTAGATCGAAGGCGATATTTTTATTGCGCATGCCCTCGATGACCAGTTGCAGCACCTCCTTTTCGCGGGGCGTCAGGCTCTGGTAGCGCACCTCGATCTCCTGCAGGCGGGAACTCTCCCCGCGCTGCTTCGCATCCATTTCGATGGCGCGGTGGACGCAATCGAGCATTGCCTGATTATTGAACGGCTTCTCCAGAAAGTCGACTGCACCCGCCTGAACCGCCCTGACAGCCATCGGCACATCGCCATGGCCGGTGATGATAATAACCGGCGGATGAATGTTTTCAGCAGCAAGCCTGGCCTGCAGATCCAGACCGCTGATTCCCGGCATGCGCACATCCGTGATCAGGCAGCCGGGCAGTTCCTCATCAAACTGCTCCAGGTACTCCTGTGCAGATGCAAAAACCACCACCTCGAGGCCAACGGACTCCATCAGCAGGGTCAGTGCATCCCTGACGACCTCATCGTCATCGACGATGAAAACGGTTGGTGATTTACTCATTGACGATCCTCATTGGTGTTCTTCTCCTGGTCGAGAGGCAATGCAAAGCGGAAGATGGCGCCCTGCCCCGGTTCGGAATCGAGATAGAGGTTTCCCTGGTGCGCCTCGATGATCCCCTTGCTGATCGAAAGCCCGATGCCAAGTCCGCGCTTCTTGCTGGTAACAAATGGATCAAACAGGCTGTCGCGCATCTCGCTGCTGATGCCGGGACCGCTGTCCTCCACACTGACGATCACGCTGTGTTCTCCACCCATTTCCGTTGTAATAGTCAATTTTCTGGAGGAAGCATCTACACTGACAACCGCCTCGATGGCATTCTTGACCAGGTTCAGGATGACCTGCTCTATCTGGATGCGCTGCGCCATCACTTTTTTGATGGATGGATCGAGATGGCGTTCGATGGTGACACTCCCTCTGTTCACCTCCGGCCTCACCAGCAGCAGCACCTCCTCGATCATCTCGTTGAGGTCCAGCAGTGAGCGCTGCGGCAGCTCCTTGCGGACAAACTGCCTCATCTGACGGATGATCTCTCCGGAGCGCTCCGCCTGGAAACCGATCTTCTCTATGACATCGGCCAGTTTGTCATTCGAGATTGCGCCGGACTCCAGCATCCGGATCGAAGCATAGGCATTGGTGGCAATTGCCGTCAACGGCTGATTGAGCTCATGGGCAATCCCGGACGCCATCTCGCCCATGGTATTCAGCCGCGCCATGTGCGCCAGCTCCGACTGGTGGCGGCGGGTCTCCTCTTCGGCCTGCTTGCGTTCACTGATGTCGCGGAATACGACAACGCTGCCGACCGTCTCTCCCTTGTGATCCTGCATCGGCGTGCTGCTGTACTCAACGGGTATTCCCGAGCCATCCTTCTTCCAGAAGAGGTCATCCTCGACGAAGCGCGGTTCGTTGGTGCGAAACGTCTGGTAGACGGGACACTCCTGCGGTTGATGCGGCGTGCCGTCGGCATGCGTATGGTGCAAAATCCGGTGCTGGTTGCGCCCGATCAGATCTTCGGCCTCCCAGCCGGTCAGAGTCTCCATGGAGCGGTTGACGAAAGTGCAGTTGCCGTCAAGATCGACGCCGTAGATGCCGTCGCAAACAGAATCCAGCACCAGGTCATGCTGGTGTTCCAGGTAGAGCTTGGATTTTTTCAACTGCCGGTTGAGTCTTGCCACCCAGGTGCTCATGCCCGCCATCATCAGCAGGAAGAGTGCTGCCACCAGCAGCCAGTACCTGTAGCGCTTGATGGCATCCAGCAGCGTAAACTGCTTTTGCAGATCATAGGGAGGGAGCTGCAGCCGCCTGAAGAGGTCGTGCACCTCCTGGTAATCCAGCGGCACGGTCCAGCCAGCGTAGTGGAAATTTCCCGTCGGGCGGGAGCTCTGCATATTCAGCAGGGCGACGGCTACCTGGCGGGCCAGCTGGTTCGATGTCTGCTGCAGCTTGCTGAAGGGCCATTCGGGATAGAGCGGCGTACTGCGCAGATAGGGGAAGCCATCGGCATAACCGTTGATGATTTTCAGATCATCCAGCTCGACGTCTCCCTTGGCGGCCATGCGTTCCAGAATATTGGTGCGCACGGTGCCGACATCGAACTCCCCCCGCAGAACAGCCATCACCACCTTGTCGTGGGTGCCGCCAAAATCCAGTTCTGAAAAATCTCTCGAGGGTGATAGCTGCTCCCTGACCATCTCCCCCCAGGCCATCTGAAAGCCCCCGAGCGAAGTCTCGTCGACCGCGATAAAGGAGCGCCCGCTGATATCGGCAAGCTGATTGATATCGTCACGGTCAGCCCTGGTAAAGATCACCCCGCCGAATACATTCAGGTGCTGCCCCACCATACCGTTGTCCAGCGTCACGATGCGCGAGATCCTGTGTTTCTCCTCGAGATTGACATAGATGCCCGAGTTGACCAGCAGGAAATCAATGGCGGCATTCCTGACCGCGGGTTCGACCTCGTCAAAGTCGAGAGGGACAATCTCGAATTTTTTGGGGTGCAGCGCATAGCTGAGATAGTTCGCGGTCGAATCCCACATCTGGTGCGTCACGTCGTCACCGCGGTGACTAAGGACCCCAATGCGAATCGCCTCGCTCGCATGAAGCAGCCCTGATGCAGTAAGCAGCAGCAGAGCGGAACACGCCATCAGGAACCGCTGAATCAGTTCAAGGAGTGGGGATTCGGAGCAGGGACGAACTGATTTGATCAGAGCTTCCCTGAGTGTTATTCGCTGATACGTGATCGTGATTCCGGAAAAGTCATATTCTGCGGAGCATTGAAGTATACCCTGAATCGATGTTGCAGGCGCCTTTTGACCTGCCCCATGCGAAACAGCATCAGCAGCAGAAAAATTGCCGCATAGAGTCCGGGCTCACGGTAGTCCGACTTGACCAGCCACAGGTAGTGAATGACGCTGAACAGTCCCGCCGCATAGACCCATTGATGCAGTGCAGTCCAGCGCCTGCCAAGGCGGCGCATCACGCCTTTTGTGGAGGTCGCCGCAAGCGCCAGCAGTATCAGCAGGGCGGCAAACCCGATGCTGATATAAGGACGCTGAAGAAGATCAACGCCGATCTCCCCCCAGGAGAGACCGCGGTCCAGCCACAGGTAGACCACGAAATGAAACAGCGCATAGAAAAAGGCATAGAGTCCCAGCATACGGCGAAAACGCAGCAACCAGCCCCAGCCTGTCACCCGCCGCAGCGGTGTGACAGCCAGGGTCGCCAGCAGCAGCCGCAGCGCCCACTCCCCGCTGCGGTGCAGCAGCGCCTCGACCGGGTTGGCGCCCAGCTGCTGCTGCACGGCATCCCAGAGCAGCAGCTGCAGCGGCGCGAGGCACAACAGGAACAGCAGCACCCTGCCGATGATGATGGTTTTGTTATCCGCTCTCATCGTAATAGTCAAAAGTGCTTCTTCAGATCCATGCCGCTGTAGAGCGACGCCACGTCATCGGCATAGCCATTGAACAGCAGCGTCTTCTCCCTGCCGGAAAAGATGCCGCCTCCGAGGACGCGATGTTTGGCCTGGCTCCAGCGCGGATGATCCACCCGCGGATTGACATTGGCGTAAAAGCCGTACTCGTCCGGCTGCTTGCCGTTCCACGTCGTCGGCGGCTCCCTCTCCGTGAAAGTGATTCCGACAATGGATTTGATACTCTTGAAGCCATATTTCCACGGCACGACCAGGCGCAGCGGCGCGCCATTCTGATTGGGCAGCACCTCGCCATAGAGACCCGTCGCCAGAATTGTCAGCGGATGCATCGCTTCATCCATCCTCAGACCCTCCCGGTAAGGCCAATCGAACGCCTTGTAACGCTGATTCGGCATCCGCTTCGGGTCATGGAGCGTTTCAAAGGCGACATACTTCGCTTTTGAAGTCGGCTTGAAGCGCTTCAGCAGATCGCCCAGCGGAAACCCGACCCAGGGAACCACCATGGACCAGGCCTCGACGCAGCGAAAGCGGTAGATGCGCTCCTCCTGGGCAAACTTTGAGAGGAGATCCTCGATAGCAATTTTGCCCGGCTTCTCACACTCGCCATCCACCGTGACGCTCCAGGGTGTTGTCCGGAACTTGCGCGCTATTTTTGCCGGCGTCGACTTGCCGTGACCAAACTCGGTAAAGTTGTTATAGGTCGTTATCCACTTGTAGTCAGTCACCTCCGCATCGACGCGGTAGCGGCTCGGATAGAGGTTTTCAATCGGCTTCAGTTTTCCCGGCTTGTCCGCCAGCGCAAGTCCGAGCCGGGGCATGGCAAGCCCCGCAAAGGCGTAGATTCCGCTCCTGAGGAATTCACGGCGCTGGTTGTAGACAGACTGAGCAGTGATTTCGGAGGGACGGATCGAGGAGGCTTTCCTGATTAACATGCGGTTAGTTCCTGAATGAAGTACTGCTTACAATGATAGACAATTCATTAGCAGGAAAACTTCACAAAAGGATCACATTGGGGGAAGGGAGATTTTAGGTTAGGGAAGCTCTGATCAAGTCGCTACGCGCCTAAATCAGAGCATTCCCACAAGTTTGTCTACGGGGGAAGGGTTAACTATCAATGAGTTATTGCTGGCTTTTTGTTTACCCTTCCCCCGAACCCCCATCCCATGGACTTATTCAGAGGTTCCTTAGGTATTGGAGTGGGACGTTTCAAATAACTCCACGTGGGAAGCAGGGTTGGGATTTGCCTTTCAGGGCTGTATAAAACAGGGATGTTTTATCAGAGCGTACAGGGACGTATTCACAGCGGCGCTGAAAGGCTGGTCCCGACCCTGCACAGTATCAATTCAATGCACGGACTTCTTGAGAAGCCGCCTTGCGGGTTAGTTGAATTTTCCGTGTGTTCCGTGGTGATAATATCAGCGCAGGTTCAGCACATCCTGCATATCATACAGTCCGGGATCGCGCTGCATCAGCCAGTGCGCGGCCCTGACCGCGCCTTTGGCAAAGGTCATGCGGCTGGACGCCTTGTGAACGATCTCGACACGCTCGCCATCCTGGGCGAACCAGACCGTGTGCTCGCCCACGACATCTCCGGCGCGAATGGTCTCGAAGCCGATTGTTTTTCCGTCGCGCTCGCCGGTGACGCCTTCGCGGCCATAGACGGCCACCTCGTTGAGATCACGTCCCAGGGCATCGGCAACCACTTCCCCCATACGCAGCGCGGTGCCAGACGGTGCATCGACCTTGTGGCGGTGATGCGCCTCGATGATCTCGATATCAGCATCATCTCCCATGACGCGCGCTGCCAGGTCGAGGAGCTTGAAACAGAGATTGACGCCGACGCTCATGTTCGGGGCAAAGACAATGCCGCATTGTTCGGCGACAGAGCGGATACGCGCCTTGCCGGCATCGTCAAAACCGGTGGTTCCTATGACCATCTTCTTATCATGCGCTGCACAGATGTCGAGGTGCGCAAGCGTCGCCGCGGGAGCGGTGAAGTCAATCACCACGTCGAAATCATCCACGACATCGGCAAGGCTGCCGCTCAAGGCGACCCCAAGATTGCCGACGCCGGCCAGCTCACCGGCATCAGCGCCAACAAGGGTACTGCCTTCACGCTCGGTTGCCGCCCCCAGCGAGAGGGATTGATGCTGGGTGATGGCTTCGATCAGCGTTCTGCCCATGCGGCCCGCCGCGCCAACGACTGCTACTCGGATCATGGTTCCTCCAGACTTCGTATGCGTACATACACGCAGTAAAATATCGCATGGTATCAGAAGCCGGTCAATTTTCCGGTTTATTCGTTCATGCGGGTCCCGTAGAATCACCCTGAACAACAATTTTGGATGAAGCCATGCCCTATTTTGTCTACCGTGTCCAGGAAAAACCCCGCAAGCTCGATCACCTGGAGACCTTCTCCTCATACAGGGAGGCCAGAAGCTATGTGCGCGAGCAGCGCCAGCAGAACGACGAGGTTGAGACTGTGCGCATGATTTTTGCGCGTAATGACATCGAGGCCGAGAAACTGCTGAGTACGCCGCGCGACGAGCGGGTCATCGGCGAGGATTAAGGAAAGGCTGAAGCAATCCAGTGCCTGAAGACCAATCCGATCTTGCTGCTGTAGCCCATCTCGGTGAAACGGATCTCTCCAGCGGCATCGATAACAAAGGTTGCGGGAACAGCCATGACGCCCCAGTCCGCGGCAAACTGACCATCCCCGTCATTGATAACCTGGAAATCCAGGCCGCTCTCTCTCATGTAGTTCCGTAGAGTCTCGTCATTACCCGATGACAGCGCCACGCTGATCAGCTCGTACTCCTCCGAGAGTGACTGGATCGTCTCCTCTTCGAAGGCGCAGATCGGACACCACTCAGCCCAGAAATGGACGAACAGGGGTTTGCCGGAAAACGTTTTCAGATCAAAGTGCTCGCCATCCAGCGTCACTGCAGCCAGCGAGGGTGCAGCGCCGGAAACCATATCACGGGTTCGCCACAGATTGACGCCTGCAATGATCGCCAGGATCACTATCCCCTGCACGGCAATAGGCCAGAAACGGGGCATTTTAAAACTGTATTTATTACTGTTTTTCATATTGTTATACAATTTTTATCATTTCATTTCTACAGTCCGGGAAAAGCCGCTCCGCTCTGCCGCCATTCACTGCGATTTCCACCAGTCCGCACGAGTTGACATACCAGAAGGCCTCTCCCCGGGGGACAGCATCAAACCTCGGCGCCCAGTTGATTTCGCTGCCGGCCATATGGATTCTGGCTGTGCGCAGGAGCTGTCCGCCGCGCAGGCCGGTGAACAGGTTTCCATAGTGATCGGCATAGATGATCCTGGACAGATCCTTGCTCCACCCCATCCCTTTCCCTAATTGACTTACACTTTCCATTGCAATGTATTGTTTTTTTGTTATTTTTGCCGCGACAGAAGCAAAAAGATCCCGCCCGTGAAATGTTTGCGACCCTCCCCTTGGCTGTTGCAGTATGTGGTAGAGCTGCATGCCGCCGCGCTGCAGATAGAGCGGCGCAAAGAGGCCATTGTCCGGACCCACAAACCACTGCCCCTGCGACTCGGCAACCAGCGGTCGGCGTTCACCGCCAACCCCCGGATCCACGACACAAAGAAAGACCGCCTCGTCGAACTGGTTCGCCAGGGCAGCCAGCAGATAGCCTGCAGCTTGCGGATCACAGGCAGGAGCATCCGACTGCAGATGAATCACCGTAGCAGCAGCTGATTCACGCTTGACCGCCGCCTCCAATTGCCCGAGATAGGGCCCGGACGATCCAAAATCGGTGTATGTGAGTATCGTACGAGTCATGCTTGATTCATCATCGGCAGCTCAGGGATGCGAACGGCCGAACCCCGCGGGTCAACTTGACTAATAGCGCCATTCAATTATACTTGTTCGTGGTAATGATATTGACATTTTTCATTTCACTCTATCCTGATCTTTTATGTCGCTGACCTACTCTGCTCCTGCCGTTGACTTGACGCTGAAAATCATTACTTCAAGCGGTGTCGATCCTGATCCCTTGATGCGCAAGTTGTGCATCGAGCCGCGGAAAGTCGCCAACCCCAACGCCCGCTTCCCGATCAAACGTATCGACACTTTGTGGGCCGAAGCCTCGGCACTGATCGACGACCCCTGCTTCGCCCTGAAAGCCGCAAAATACTGGCACCCATCCCACCTGAGCGCCCTGGGCTATGCCTGGCTCAGCAGCTCTTCGCTGAGAACAGGACTGCAGCGACTGGAAAAGTATTTGCGCATGCTGACCGAGGGGGCCTCTATTGAGCTCGAAGAGAGCGATAACGAACTGGCAGTTACCCTGAAATATGATTACCTCTCAGCGCAGCAACCGATAAGAACCGATTTCGGCATGGCCATGCTGATCGCCATGTGCAGGGCCAATTATGGCGACGATTTCAACCCCTCCGCGATCACACTGGCCCACCCGGCTCCTGATTGTTCCGGCAAGTATTTTGAACTCTTTCGCTGCCCTGTCACCTTTGACGCAGCCGACAACAGATTCTTTCTGACACTGGAGACAGCCGACAAGCGCCTGCCGGGCTCCAACCCGCTGCTCGCGACGCTGCATGACCAGTTCATGATCAACTACCTGGCTCAGCTGGACAGGGAGAACATCCAGGAGCGAGTCAAGGCGGCAATTATCGAGCACCTGCCCGATGGCAACATCAGTGACGCCGTGGTCTCTGAAGCGCTCTACATGAATGTCAGGACCCTGCAGAGACGACTCCAGCAACAGAATACAACCTTCAAAACCCTGCTCAACAGCGTACGCCGGGAACTGGCCGACCGCTACATCCGCGACAGCAGCAAGAACCTCGCCGAGATCTCCTATCTGCTCGGCTTCTCGGAAATGAGCTCCTTCTCAAGGGCATTCAAGCGTTGGACCGGGGAGACTCCCTCTCACTACAGGCGGGAAAACGTCCGCTAAGACGCCAGCCGCACCCTCTCCCTGAGAAACAGCACCCTCTCCCCCTGCAACACCGGCAGAGGCTCAATCCGGAATACATTGCCGTTCCCGTCTCCTCACATTAACTGACATATATGACCGCAGACGCCTCCTCCCGCCTCCAGGATCTGACCACCCCGCAAAAACCCGGTGAAAAGCTGGCGCTGGGAGCTGTGCGCGGCTGCGCCTCTTCACTGCTGCTGTCCCATGTGCAGGAGAGACACCCGGGAGTGGTCATCGCCATCACCGATGATGTGCAGCAGGCGCAGCGCCTGCAGCAGGAGATGCATTTTTTCAGCGACGGCGCCTGCCGGATTCTCACCCTGCCCGACTGGGAGACCCTGCCCTATGATATCTTCTCGCCGCTGCCGGAGCTGGTATCGCAGCGCCTGAGCGTGCTGCACCAGCTGCCGCAGCTGAAAACGGGAGTGCTCATCGTACCCGTCACCACCCTGATGCAGCGCCTGGCGCCCCCAAGCTATGTCCGGCAGCACACGCTGATGCTTGAAAAGGGGCAGCAACTCGATCTCGAAACGATGCGCCAGGGGCTCGAGCAGAGCGGCTACCGCTGCGTTTCGCAGGTGTTTGAACATGGCGAGTTCGCTGTCCGCGGCTCGCTGCTGGACCTCTATCCGATGGGCAGCCAGCACCCCTTCCGCATCGACCTGTTCGACGACGAGATCGACTCGATCCGCACCTTCGACACCGAAACCCAGCGCACCATCGACAAGATCGATGCCATTCAGATGCTGCCGGGAAGGGAGTTCCCCACCGACGAGGCAGCCATCAGAGGTTTTCGCCAGCGCTACCGGCAGACGTTTGACCAGGATCCCAACAGCAGTCTGATCTACACGGAGATCAGCAACGGCGTGATTCCCGGCGGCATCGAGTACTACCTGCCGCTCTTTTTTGACGCCACCGCTACACTCTTCGACTACCTGCCGGAGCAGACGCTCGCCATCTACGAGACAGACCTTGCCGAACAGGCGGAGCAGTTTGCAGAGAGCATCGGCAAACGTTTCGAACAACGCAGGCATGATACCGAGCGGCCGCTGCTGCCGCCGGAGCGACTCTATCTCGATGCTGACGAACTGCGCTCGGCCCTCAAACCCCTGCCAGGCATCGCCTACCAGGCGACACAGCTGCATCAACGGCGCAAAGGGTTTGCCGCCTTCGACAACCTCTGCAGCAAGTCCCTGCCGCCGTTGGGGTTCAATGCCCGGGCAGAGCGCCCCTCTGGACTGCTGGAGGATTTTCTCTCTGCATTTTCCGGACGAGTGCTGTTCACTGCGGAGAGCGCCGGGCGGCGTGAACACCTGCTGGAGAGCCTTGCCGGTTTCCGCCTGCGGCCCAGGATCGTTTCCGGCTGGCAGAACTTTATGCAGCAAAGCGAGACACGCTGTCTCGGCGTGGCGCCGATGGAAGCAGGCGTCGTCATCGACGGCATCGCCATCATCCCTGAAACCGCTCTGCTGGGCGAACGCGTCAAACAGCCGCGGCGGCGCAAACGCAAATCCGATGCCGACCAGATCGTTCGCAACCTCACGGAGCTGCATGCCGGCGCACCGGTGGTGCATGAGGAGCACGGCGTCGGACGCTTTATCGGCCTGCAAACCATAGCGGTCGGCGATGACAGCCAGGAGTTTCTGGCGCTCGAATACGCCGGCAGCGACAAGCTCTATGTGCCGGTTTCATCACTGGATCTCATCAGTCGCTACTCGGGCGCATCACCGGAGCACGCGCCGCTGCACAAACTTGGAAGCGGACAGTGGGAAAAAGCCCGCCGCAAGGCGGCCAAACGGGCATTCGATGTCGCCGCCGAACTGCTGGAGATCTATGCCAGGAGAGAAGCGGCGCAGGGGTTTGCCTTTGCGGCTGCCGGCGATGACTACAACGCCTTCGCCAACGCCTTCGAATTCGAGGAGACGGATGATCAGGCAAACGCCATCGATGCGGTGCTGGCCGACATGCAGTCGCCCCGCCCGATGGACCGCGTCGTCTGTGGCGATGTCGGTTTCGGCAAGACCGAGGTCGCCATGCGCGCCACCTTTCAGGCCGTCATCCAGGGAAAACAGGTCGCCATACTGGTGCCCACGACGCTGCTGGCGCAGCAGCACTTCACCAATTTCGAGGACCGCTTCGCCGACTGGCCGGTCAGGGTTGCCGGACTGTCACGCTTTCAAACCGCCAAGGAGCAGACAGCGATTCTCAAGGGCATCTCCGACGGCAGCGTCGATATCGTCGTCGGTACCCAGGCGCTGTTGAGGCCGTCGATCCGCTTCCACAACCTGGGCCTGGTGATCATCGACGAGGAGCACCGCTTCGGCGTGCGCCACAAGGAGCGTCTGAAGTCCCTGCGCTCCGAGGTTGACATGCTGACATTGACCGCCACGCCGATCCCCCGCACCCTCAACATGGCAATGTCGGGTCTGCGTGACCTGTCGATTATCGCGACGCCGCCATCGGCCCGCCACCCCATCAAGACCTTTATCAGTCAATGGAGCGACGCAACCGTCCAGGAGGCGATCAGCCGTGAAACCAGCCGCGGCGGGCAGGTCTATCTGCTGCATAATGAGGTCAGCACCATCGACAACATGGCGCAGCGCATCCAGATGCTGCTGCCGGACCACCGCATCGATGTCGCCCACGGGCAGATGCGCGAGCGCGATCTGGAGCGCGTCATGCGCGACTTCTACCACCAGCGTTTCCAGGTGCTGGTCTGCACCACCATCATCGAGTCAGGCATCGATGTCCCCACCGCCAACACCATCATCATCAACCGCGCCGACAAGCTGGGGCTGGCACAGCTTCACCAGCTGCGCGGCCGGGTGGGCCGCTCCCACCACCGCGCCTACGCCTACCTGATCACCCCTTCGCCAAAAGCGATGACGGCGGATGCCCGCAAGCGCCTCGAAGCGATCGAGGGACTCGAGGACCTGGGCGCAGGCTTTACGCTGGCAACCCACGATCTGGAGATTCGCGGCGCCGGCGAGCTGCTGGGCGACGAACAGAGCGGCCAGATCAACGAGGTTGGCTACGCCCTCTACAGCGACCTGCTGGAGCGCGCCGTGAGGGCTATCCGGGCCGGCGAGCAGCCACAGCTCGACCGGCCGCTGGCGCATGGCGCCGAGGTCGACCTTGGCATTCCCGCGCTGATCCCGTCAGACTATCTTCCCGACGTTCATACCAGGCTGGTGCTCTACAAACGTATCGCAGGCGCTGAAGACGCCACGGCGCTGCGGGAGCTGCAAGTTGAGATGATCGACCGCTTCGGTCTCCTTCCCGAGGCGTTGAAAAACCTGTTCGCCGCCACCCGCATCAAGCTGCGCATCCAACGCATGGGCGTTGCCAAGCTGGACGTCGGCGGCGCCAGCGGCTATCTGCAGTTTGGTGAAAAACCGGATATCGACTTTGCCGCAATCATCAAGCTGATCCAGACCCGCCCCGATGAATACCGCCTCGACGGCCAGGAGAAGCTGCGTTTCTACGGCGACTTCGAACAACCTGAGACCCGCATCGCCAAAGTGGAAAACGTACTGGCGAGAGTTGCCGGGAAATAGAGAGTCTGTTTTTCCACCACGGAACACACGGACTACACGGAATTCCCCTGTCAAATCCACATTGTCATTGCGAGCGAAGCGCGGCAATCTCATGCTTCGATAGTAATAAGTTAGAGATTGCTTCGTCGCTACGCTCCTCGCAATGACAATTCACTCAGCCGGTAGGGCGCAACAACCGCAGGGCATTGCGCCGTATGGAAAGGTGCAATGCGCTCGGCTTATTGCATTACCCTACATCCTATTGCTGGCTCTGGATTAGGCAACCTGCGAGAATTAAGCTACCAGCTACCAGTTGACTTACTCCGCTACACCGAGAATGGTGGTAAAAAAGCGGAAGGTGAAAGTACGCTCAAGCGCCGGCAGGTACATCTCCGAGATGCTGCCGTCCAGATAGAGCGCATTGTCACAATCCAGCTGGTCGCGAAACAGCGCAGCAAAGGTGTAGAAGTTGACCGGGGTATTGGAGATGGCAAACACGACCCCCCCTTTTGAGTCGATACCAACCCCATTGCGGATATTGTAACTGTCCGACTCCTTGAAAAAACGCGGATGCATCTCGCCATCGAGCAGCAGGGAGGGTCCCGATTGTACCGCATTCTGCATCTGCCCGACAGCCGTCGTCAGCTTGCTGGAATCCTCGATATGGGCGCCGCTGCCATCCACATAGAAGACCGCGTTCGGCTTCATCGAGAAGTTGCCGCTACCCTGCCCCATGTTCATGGAACCCAGCTTTTCACCCTCTTCGACATAGAGTCCGAGCGGGGTATATTTTTCGGAATAGATGCCGCCGTTGGTGGCGAACAGCAGCTTTTTGCCCGCAGCTTTCAGTGACAGCCTGAGCCTGCCGATGGTCATGTACGGCTCGCCCTGTTCATCCTTCCAGTAGAAGCGCAACTTCGATACTTCATCGGCGCCCAGCCGGTAGACATCGAAGGTGCTGCCCTCGAACTTCAGATGCCTGGCTTCCGCCGCGTAAATGGGCAACGATACCGCAGCGCAGAACAACAGCAGCAGATGCAATAGGAGAAATGGATTATGAAGCACAACAGACACAGGCAGGATCCTGTGGAAGCTTCAGACGGCTAAAGTCGCCATTGAGGCCGTCAAACAACAACAGCTGGCCGGTAAGCGGCGTGCCGGCGCCACTGATCAGCTTGACCGCTTCGAGCGCCTGCAGGGTGCCGATCACGCCAACGACAGGCGAAAGCACACCCTCGACGGCACAGGTTTCGGCAAAGCCCTCCTCGGGGAAGAGGCAGCGGTAGCAGGCGCTGCCGGATTTGCCCGGTTCAATCGTCAGCAACTGCCCCTCGAAGCGGATGGCGGCCCCCGAAACCAGTGGCGTCCCGGCAGCAACACAGGCATCATTGACGGCGAAGCGGGTTTCAAAGTTATCACTGCAGTCGAGCACCACGTCGGCAAGTTCGATCTGCTGCGACAACTCGTCATCCGTCAACTGCCAGTCGATCGCCGTGACCTTGATCGAGGAGTTGATGGCATTGAGAGTCAGCCGCGCGGAATCCGCCTTGGGCTCGCCGATGGTCGACTCGCGATGAATCACCTGACGCTGCAGATTGGAGAGCTCGACGCGGTCAAAATCACTCACCACCAGGTGACCCACACCGGCCGAAGCGAGGTAGAGTGCGGCAGGTGAGCCAAGCCCGCCCATGCCGATAATCAGAGCGCGCGCATCACGCAGGCGCTGTTGACCGTCGAGACCGATCTGCGGGAGTTTGATCTGGCGGCTGTAACGCTCGGTAAATGAGTCGTCACTCGCGTTCATGTTCATTCGTGCAAGCATAACCCAAACAAAAAAAACCGGCCATCAAATGATGACCGGTTGCCGTTACCCTCGCCCGCCGGGAGGATGCTGGGGAGAGGAAATCGGGCAAGAGGGTGGAATGCGTTACTTGATCTTCGCCTCAACGGTATCACTACCGCCCTTGTTGTCCTTCCAGTTCATCGTGATCGCATCGCCCGAGGCGCCGCCCTTGAACTTGAAGCTGATGTAGGGGTTCTTGGAGACGCCGCCGCTCAGC
>JBDLII010000012.1:0-23855 GCA_039714995.1 Pseudomonadota bacterium | reverse complement strand
CGAAGGGCTTCAGGCACTTTACCTCTGCCCCGAGCAGTGTATGGTCAAGTGTCTTATAGTTGCTGCTGTTCACGGATACTCCTCACGGTTGTTTAGGGAACCTCTGATCTAATTGTTTTTCCCGTCATTGCGAGCGCAGCGAAGCAATCTCGTTCATATAAACCAATAGCTTGGAGATTGCTTCGTCGCTACGCTCCTCGCAATGACGAATAAATCAGAGATTCCTTAAGAAAGCTCTGAAAAACATCGCTGATTGATGGTTTTCTTTTGCCGATTGATTGAAGATACTTTGCCCGGGTGATTTGGTCAAATAGATTGGTTGATAGCGCCATAGAATGATGCTCCCGTTTTTGTGAGGAATTTGAATGGACAGCAGTACGCTTGAACTTCCCGGCAGTGAGATCTCCGGGGTCACGACCGATGGTGAAACCATCAGCGTTCATTTTGAGCGCGTCATCGTCATCAAGAGCATGACCGGCGCCTTTGAGCGCACCAGGTGGTGGCAGCAGGGGGATCTGGTTTTCGAAGGGGCGCAGCTCATCGATGAGTTGCCGCTCTTTCCGGCTGTCTGCAGCGGCGGCGATGTCGGTGAGAATGTCTACACTTACCGCAACATGATTCCTGTGCCGCTGCAGAGTCGGGGTGCGGCGCACTGCGACCTGAAGTTCGAAGGCAGTGACCGGCATCTGCGTATCCAGGCGCAGGCGGTGCGTCTGGAGATGATCGACGTGCCGAAATATATCGAGCATATCGACGCTGGCTGACTCGTGCTCCTTCAATGTAATAATTTAGGATTCAGTGAGCTTGTCAGCGTTCATGGCAAGGCGCGTCTCGCCGGCAATGGCCGCCCCCCTTGCCAAGAGGCGCAACGCAGTCCATGGACGCTGACAAGCTCACCCACCGGGCGCACCTGTGGTGTCCCGCAGCCGCGTTACAGCACTTGGCAAGGGGATTGGCCATTCCCTGCGTGCTGTGCCTTGCTGCAAAACACCACAGGAGCGCTGCATCCCAAATTATTACATTGAAGGAGCACTAGCAGTACCCGAGTATTCAACTATAAGCCGAAGTGGTGGAATTGGTAGACACGCTATCTTGAGGGGGTAGTGGCGCAAGCCGTGCCGGTTCGAGTCCGGCCTTCGGCACCATTCTCGAAACGGTATCATCCTGTTAATGGACGATACCGTTTTTTTATGTGTGCAAAAAAATTACGCCAAGTCACTGAATTTTGCTGTAAAAGGCTCTCTGCATGCAGCTTGACACTATTTGCATGTTGGCAGTAGACTCCCCTTCACGAAAAAAATTGCGTGATGCCGGTTGCGTCCCTGTCTGACCGGCCACCTCGGGAAAGCTGCCTGATATGCTCGAAACCTATCTGCCAATCCTGGTTTTTATTACCCTAGCGACTATCATCGGCGGCGTTGTCGTTGGCCTCGGCTTTGTGCTTGGCACCAGCAAACCGGACAGCGAGAAAGACTCCCCCTACGAGTGCGGCTTCGAGGTCTTCGAAGATACGCGCATGAAATTTGACGTGCGCTACTACCTGGTCGCCATCCTGTTCATCATCTTCGATCTGGAAATTGCGTTTCTTTTTCCCTGGGCTGTCGTCCTCGAGGAGATCGGCATGGTCGGCTTCTGGGCGATGGTGCTGTTTCTGGGGATTCTGGTGGTTGGTTTTATCTACGAGTGGGTCAAGGGAGCGCTGGAATGGGAGTAGAGGGTCTTCTGAAGGAGGGGTTTGTCACGACCTCCGCAGACAAACTGATCAACTGGGCGCGCACCGGCTCCATGTGGCCGATGACCTTTGGCCTTGCCTGCTGCGCGGTCGAGATGATGCAGGCCGGCGCCTCGCGCTACGATCTGGATCGCTTCGGCATCGTGTTTCGTCCCAGTCCGCGCCAGTCTGATGTGATGATCGTGGCCGGAACCCTGGTGAACAAGATGGCGCCCGCGCTGCGCAAGGTCTACGACCAGATGGCGGAGCCGCGCTGGGTCATCTCCATGGGCTCCTGCGCCAATGGCGGCGGCTATTACCACTACTCCTATGCCGTGGTGCGTGGCTGTGACCGCATCGTCCCGGTCGATGTCTATGTGCCGGGCTGTCCACCGACTGCCGAGGCCTTGATTTACGGGATTTTGCAGCTGCAGAACAAGATCCGGCGCACCAATACCATTGCCCGTTGACAGCCGAATAGCAGACGATTCTCACGAGAGACAGGATAAAAAGAATGACGCTTGACGAGCGGCTCGACACACTGGCTGATGAACTGGCTGATGCCTTCGAAGAGGTTGACGGCGTCGCTGTTCATCGCGCCTGTGAAGAACTGACGCTGACTGTCCCGCGAGGCCAGCTGCTGACCATTATGCAGCGTCTGCATGACGGCAGGAGATTCCAGTTCGGGCAGTGCATCGATATTTGCGGTGTCGATCTCTCCACCTATGGCGGCTCCGAATGGCCAACCGCCAACAGCGGTTTCAGCAGGGGTGCGCACAGGGAGGCTGTTGCTGTCGATCCACATAATCGTTTTGCGGTTGTCTACCACCTGCTCTCGACGACGCTGAACCACAGGCTGCGCGTCAAGGCCCTGCTGGATTCCGATGACCCGGTCATCGATTCCGTTGTCGACATCTGGAGCGTCGCAAACTGGTTCGAACGCGAGGCATTCGATCTCTTCGGTATCCTCTTCCAGGGGCATCCCGATCTGCGCCGCCTGCTCACCGACTACGGTTTCATTGGCCATCCGCTGCGTAAGGATTTTCCGCTGGAGGGACAGGTCGAGATGCGCTATGACCCGGAACAGAAGCGTGTGATCTATGAGCCGGTGAGCATCGAGCCGCGCACCCTGGTGGCGCGCGTCATCCGCGAAGACAGCCGCTACGAAGCGGGCTGGAAGCCTGAACCCGAGCAGCAAGAAGAGCCGGAGGCGCAGCAAGGCGATGCCTGAGATACGCAACTACACGGTCAACTTCGGCCCGCAGCATCCAGCCGCCCACGGCGTGCTGCGCCTGATTCTCGAGATGGATGGCGAAGTCGTCGAACGCGCCGATCCGCATATCGGCCTGCTGCACCGCGGTACCGAAAAGCTGGCTGAAAACAAGCCCTTCAACCAGAGCATCGGCTACATGGACAGGCTCGACTATGTGTCGATGATGTGCAGCGAGCACGGCTATGTGCTGGCCATCGAAAAGCTGCTGGGCATCGAGGCGCCGCTGCGCGCACGTTACATCCGCACCATGTTCGACGAGATCACGCGCATCCTGAACCACCTGATGTGGCTGGGCACCCATGCGCTCGATGTCGGTGCGATGACGATGTTTCTCTACTGTTTCCGCGAACGCGAAGACCTGATGGATGCCTACGAGGCGGTCTCGGGCGCACGTTTGCACGCCACCTACTACCGTCCCGGCGGCGTTTATCGCGACCTTCCTGACGAGATGCCGCGCTACACGGCCAATCGCTGGACCAGCGAGCAGACCATCGAACGCCGCAACGCCAACCGTGAAGGCTCGCTGCTGGATTTTCTCGAGGACTTCACGGACCGTTTTCCCGGCTATATCGACGAGTATGAAACCCTGCTGACCAACAACCGCATCTGGAAGCAGCGCACTGTCGGCATCGGCGTTGTGTCGCCGCGGCGGGCAAAAAACCTGGGCTTCAGCGGGCCGATGCTGCGAGGCTCCGGCGTCGAGTGGGACCTGCGCAAAAAACAGCCCTATGCCGCCTATGACCAGGTCGATTTCGATATTCCCGTCGGCGTCAACGGCGACTGCTATGACCGCTACCTGGTGCGCGTCGAGGAGATGCGCCAGTCCAACCGCATTATCAAACAGTGCATCGAGTGGCTGCGCGGCAACCCCGGCGCTGTGATGCTGGGTGATCACAAGGTCACGCCGCCGCCGCGCGCCGGCATGAAGGATGACATGGAGGCGTTGATCCATCACTTCAAGCTGTTCACCGAGGGCTACTCTGTTCCGGCGGGCGAAGCCTATGCCGCGGTCGAGGCGCCCAAGGGGGAGTTCGGCTGCTACATCGTCTCGGACGGCGCCAACAAGCCCTACCGCCTCAAGGTCAGGGCACCGGGTTTTGCACATCTGGCCGCGATGGACGAGATGGCCAGGGGGCACATGCTCGCCGATGTGGTTGCCATTATCGGCACCATGGATATCGTCTTCGGGGAGATCGATCGATGAGCCTGAAGGTAGACAAGTCAACGCTATTTCCTGCCGAGGTGAGCGCCGAGATCGACAAGTGGATTGCCAAGTATCCGCCGGAGTGGAAGCAGTCAGCCTCGATGCCGGCGCTGCGCATCGTGCAGGACCACAATGACGGCTACCTGACGACCGAACTGATGGACAGGATCGCGGCCTATCTGGATATGTCGCCGATCGCGGTCTACGAAGTCGCGACCTTCTACTCCATGTATGAGCACAGCAGGGTCGGCAAACATAAATTGTGTGTCTGCACCAATGTCTCCTGCATGATCAATGGCAGTGACAAGATTGTTGATCATCTTGATGAGAAGCTCGGCATCAAGTTTGGCGGAGTCACCGCTGACGGCAAATTCAGCCTCAAGGAGGTCGAGTGCCTCGGGGCGTGCGGCGGAGCGCCGATGATGCAGATCGGGGAGAAGTATTACGAGAACCTGACGCCCGAGTTGATCGATTCGATTCTCGAGGAGCTGGAGTGATGGCCAACGAAGTCTGTTTTCGCACCCTCGACCGCACTGCTCCGTGGAAGCTCGAAGAGTACCGCGAGGCCGGCGGCTATGAGATGCTATCCAAGATTCTCAGGGAGCAGACGCCGCCTGATGAGATTATCGAACAGGTCAAGACCTCCGGTCTGCGCGGACGCGGCGGCGCCGGTTTTCCGACAGGTTTGAAGTGGAGCTTCATCAATCGCACTGCGCCGGGCGACAAATACGTGGTGTGCAACTCGGACGAGGGTGAGCCGGGGACTTTCAAGGATCGCGATATCCTGCGTTACAACCCGCATCAGCTGATCGAGGGCATGCTCATCTGCGGCTACGTGATCGGCGCAGTGGGCGGCTACAACTATATCCGCGGGGAGTTCTGGGAGCCCTATCAGCGCTTCGAAGGGGCGCTGGAAGAGGCGCGTGCCGCCGGGTTGCTGGGCAGCAACATCCTCGACTCCGGTTTTGATTTCGAGCTGCATTCACATCTCGGCGGCGGCGCCTACATCTGCGGCGAAGAGACCGCTCTGCTGGAGTCGATCGAGGGCAAAAAGGGGCAGCCACGCTTCAAACCGCCGTTTCCGGCCATGTTCGGCCTCTACGGCAAACCGACGGTGATCAACAACACCGAGACGCTGGCATCCATCCCGATGATACTGGCGAAGGGCGGCGAGTGGTTTCGTGATCTCGGCGTCGAGAACAGCGGCGGCTCCAAACTCTTCTCGGTCTCCGGCAACGTCAACAAGCCGGGCAACTACGAGGTGCCGATGGGAACCCCGTTCAGTGAACTGCTCGAGCTAGCCGGCGGCATGCGCGATGGCCGCAAGCTGAAGGCGGTGATTCCCGGCGGCTCGTCGGCGCCGGTCATTCCGGGCGAGCAGATGATGCAGCTGAACATGGACTACGACAGTATTCAGAATGCGGGCTCGATGCTCGGTTCAGGCGCCGTCATCGTTATCGATGACAGCCACTGCATGGTCAGGATTCTCGAGCGCCTCTCCTACTTCTACCATGAGGAGTCATGCGGCCAGTGCACCCCCTGCCGTGAAGGCACGGGCTGGATGTACCGCGTGGTACGCCGCATCGAACGCGGCCAGGGCAGGATGGAGGATCTCGAGCTGCTCGATGATGTCGCGGCCAAGATATCAGGCCGCACCATCTGTGCACTGGGTGATGCGGCGGCGGGACCGGTAGCAAGTTTTGTCAAACACTTTCGCGACGAGTTTGAGTATCACATCAAGCACGGCAAGTGCATGGTGTGACGATTTTGTTTGAATAATGGTTGCGCAGATGTAGGCCGGATAAGCGTCAGCGCATCCGGCAATGCGTGAGACTCATGGTGGATGCGCTAACGCTTATCCCCCCTACGGCTAACCCGGTGAGCAGATAGATACAACCGATAAAAAATGGCAGACGATAAAAACATCACAATTGAGGTCGACGGCAGGCAACTCGATGCCAGGCCGGGGCAGATGCTCATCGAAGTGACCGATGCGGCGGATATCACCGTGCCGCGCTTCTGCTATCACAAGAATCTCTCCATCTCGGCAAATTGCCGCATGTGCCTGGTCGAGGTCGAGAATGCGCCGAAGCCGCTGCCGGCCTGCGCGACGCCCTGCATGGAGGGAATGAAGGTTTTCACCAAGTCCCCGCTGGCGCGTGAGGCGCAGAAGGGCACGATGGAGTTCCTGCTGATCAATCATCCGCTGGACTGTCCGATCTGCGATCAGGGCGGCGAGTGCGAATTGCAAGATGTTGCCGTCGGCTATGGCAGCGATGTGACACGTTACACCGAAGCCAAGCGCATCGTGCCGGACCCGGATCTCGGGCCGCTGGTCGCGACCGACATGACGCGTTGCATCCACTGTACCCGCTGTGTGCGCTTCGGCGATGAAATCGCCGGTTTGCGCGAGCTGGGCGCCACCGGGCGTGGTGAGCACATGAAGATCGGCACCTACGTGGCCCATGCGATGACTTCCGAACTGTCGGGCAATGTCATCGACCTCTGTCCGGTCGGCGCCCTGACCTCCAAGCCGTTCCGTTTCCAGGCGCGCGCCTGGGAGATGACCGGCCATCCGGGCATTGCGCCGCATGACTCGGTGGGTTCCAATATCGAGGTGCATGTGCGCCGCAATCAGGTGCTGCGCGTCATTCCCAGTGAGAACGGCGCGATCAATGAAACCTGGCTGGCGGACCGTGATCGCTACAGCTATACCGCCCTGAATCACAAGGACCGTCTCAAGGCGCCGATGATCAAGGAGGGGGATCAGTGGCGCGAGGCAAGCTGGGAAGAGGCCCTCAGGCAGGCGGCAAATTCACTGGCGGCCAGCGGCGATGCCGATCAATTGGCGGCCCTGGTGTCTCCATCCGCGACTCTTGAAGAGATGGCGCTGGCAGCAAAACTGCTGCGTGGTCTGGGCAGTCGTCACATCGAATCCCGCCTGCGCATGGCGGATTTCCGTTATGCAGAGACGACGCCCTGGCTGGGAACGACGCTTGATGCACTTGAGCAGGCGGACGCCATCCTGCTGATCGGCAGCAATGTTCGCAAGGAGCAGCCGCTGATCAATCACCGCATCCGCAAGGCCGCGTTGGCCGGCGCCAGAGTGATGGCGGTGAACCCCGTCGATTTTGATTTCAACTATGAACTGGCGGAGAGTGTTGTTGCCGCGCCATCGCAACTTGTCGATGCGATCGACAACCCGGAGATCAGGGAGCAGTTGGAACAGTCAGGCAAAGCGCTGATCCTGATTGGCAACCTGGCGCGCAGCCATCCCGACTATTCGTTGCTGGCTGCGGCCGCTGCCCGTCTGGGTGAATCAACTGGCGCCAAACTCGGGTTTCTGCCGGAAGCGGCCAACAGCGTCGGCGCATGGCTTGCCGGCGCCGTCAATGCAAATGCCCACGAGTCGCTGCTGGCGCAGCCCAGAAAATCCTGGCTGCTGACGGGCGTCGAACCGGAACATGACACCATCGAGGGACAGAGCGCTGTCGAACTGCTGGGTGAATCGCAGCACGTGGTTGCATTGACGGCATGGCGCACCCTGGCGCTGGAGCAGGCGGCGACGGTGATGCTGCCGATTGCCGCTTTTACCGAGACCTCCGGCACCCTGGTCAACTGCCAGGGCGACCGCCAGAGCTTTGCCGGCATCGTCCCCCCCCCGGGAGAGGCACGGCCGGCATGGAAGGTGCTGCGCGTGCTGGGGAACCTGCTGGATCTCGACGGTTTCGACTATTCCAGCAGTGAGCAGGTACGCGACGAGGTGTTTGCGACGAGCAGCGACAGCCTGCCCGCAGTCACGGTGATCGCGGAAAACTATATCGGTGAGACTGAGAAAAATCTGTCGGCCGGTGGCCTGGAACGCATCCCGACACTCTCGCCCTACGCGATGGATGCACTCAGCCGCCGCAGTGAGTCGCTGCAGCGCAGCAGTGACGGCGAGTGGTCCGTGCATATCAATGCGGCGACGGCCCGGGATGCCGGCCTCTCAGAAGGCGACACTGCTTTCGTGAAACAGGGCGCAGGCCATATCAACGCCCCGGTGACTATCGATGAGCGCGTGCCCGACAACTGCGTATGGTGTGCATCCGGTGTGCCCGGCAGTGAAAACATTGGCGGCGCTTTTGGCGAGGTAACGCTGGAGAAGGTCTCATGAGCTGGTTGATCGATTTCTGGAACTGGTTGCCGCTGATCATTCAGATCCTTGTCAAGATCGTGGTGATCATTTTGCCGCTGATGCTGATGGTCGCCTACTACACCTTGCTGGAGCGCAAGGTGATCGGCTACATGCAGATACGCATCGGCCCCAACAGGGTCGGTATCAAGGGTTCGCTGCAGCCGATTGCTGACGCAATGAAGCTGATGTTCAAGGAGATCGTACTGCCGACCAGGGCCAACAAGTTCCTGTTTCTGATTGCGCCGATGCTGACACTTGCCCCTGCGCTGGCTGCCTGGGCCGTGTTCCCCTTTGACGAGACCCTGGTGCTGGCCGACGTCAATGCCGGTCTGCTCTATGTACTGGCGCTGACCTCGCTGGGCGTCTACGGCGTCATCATCGCCGGCTGGGCATCCAACTCCAAATATGCTTTCCTCGGCGCCCTGCGCTCGGCGGCGCAGATCGTCTCCTACGAGATCGCCATGGGGTTTGCGCTGGTTGCCGTCATCGTCGCCGCGGGCAGCCTCAACTTCGGCGACATCGTGCGCGCCCAGCAGGGGAGTGCGGTGCACTGGTTCTGGCTGCCGCTGTTTCCGCTCTTTATCGTCTACTTTATCGCCGGCGTCGCCGAGACCAACCGTGCGCCTTTTGACGTGGCCGAGGGTGAGTCGGAGATCGTCGCCGGTTTTCACGTCGAGTACTCCGGCATGGCGTTTGCCGCCTTTTTCCTCGCCGAATACGCCAACATGATCCTGATCTCGGCGTTGACAGCGTTGATGTTTCTCGGCGGCTGGCTCTCTCCGTTCGAGGGGACCTTTGCCGAGAGCTGGTTTGCCTGGGTGCCCGGTTTTTTCTGGCTGCTGGCGAAGACCTTTATCTTCATGTTCCTGCTGCTGTGGTTCCGGGCGACCTTTCCCCGCTACCGCTATGACCAGATCATGCGCCTCGGCTGGAAGGTGTTTATTCCCATCACCATCGTGTGGATCCTGGTCGTCGCCTATGCCGTCGTGAACAAAATGCCCTGGTGGTTCAACGCATGAAAACGGTCATCAACTACATCAAGAGCCTGTTTCTGTTCGAGCTGATGAAGGGCATGAGCGTCACCGGACGCTATCTGTTCGCGCGCAAATTTACCGTGCAGTATCCGGAGGAGCGCGCTCCGATGTCGCCGCGTTTTCGCGGCCTGCATGCGCAGCGGCGCTATCCCAACGGCGAGGAGCGCTGCATTGCCTGCAAACTCTGCGAGGCGGTCTGTCCCGCCTGTGCGATCACCATCGAGGCCGAGCCGCGCGAGGATGGCTCGAGGCGCACCACCAGGTATGACATCGACCTCTTCAAGTGCATCTTCTGCGGCTTCTGCGAAGAGTCCTGTCCGGTTGACGCTATCGTCGAAACCCGGGTTTACGAATACCACTTCGAGAGCCGCAAGGGGAGCATCATCAGCAAGGAGGAGTTGCTTGCCAACGGCGACAGCTATGAAGAGCAGATCGCCGCAGACCGCGCCGCACAGGCGAAATTCAGATGATTGTATGTAATGGCAAGTTGTCGGGTATTTCACCAGCGTCTCAGAGAGGCCGGTTGCCAGTGACGGAAGCTGCGACACGCTGTGAATACATCCATGTAAGCTCGATGCGGCCATCCATGGCCACATACGGTCGCAGCCTCCATCACTGGCAACCAGCAAAAAAACGCCTTATCCTCCGCAGTCATTGCGAGCGAAGCGCGGCAATCTCGGGAAGATTGCAGCGTCGGCAGAGCCTCCTCGCAATGACAACAATCGGCTACGAACTTCCAGCCGGCAAGCTCCGGGGTAATCAATGATGAGCTTTGAGAAATTCATCTTCTACGTCTTTTCACTGGTGCTGATTTTTGCCGCCACCATGGTGATCACCCGCCGCAACCCGGTGCACTCGGTGCTGTTTCTGGTGCTGGCGTTTTTCAACGCCGCCGGCTTGTGGCTGCTGCTCGAGGCGGAATTCCTGGCGCTGGTGCTGGTGCTGGTCTATGTCGGTGCTGTGATGGTGCTGTTTCTGTTCGTGGTGATGATGCTGGACGTGGATGTCGCCGAGATGCGCGCCGGTTTTATCAAGAATCTGCCGCTGGGGCTGCTGATCGGCGCCGCGATGATCATCGAGATACTGATGGTTGTCGGACCGAAATATTTTGGACTGGAGAAGTTTGCCGCGCCGGCAAAACATGCCGCGGATTACAGCAACACCGAGGCGCTGGGCGGGCTGCTCTACAGCGACTACCTCTACCCGTTTGAAATCGCCGCGGTGATTCTGCTGGTGGCCATCATCGCCGCGATCAGCCTGACGCTACGCCGCAGGCCTGACCGCAAATATATCGAGACGACCAGGCAGCTGGCGGCAACAAAGGCAAAGCGGCTGCGCGTCGTCAAAATGGAGGCGGAAAAGTGATTGCTCTGTCGGATTACCTCATTGTTGCCGCGATTCTCTTTTCGCTGAGCGTGGTTGGCATCTTTATCAATCGCAAGAGCATCATTCTGCTGCTGATGTGCATCGAGCTGATGCTGCTGGCAGTCAATATCAACTTTGTCGCCTTCTCCGCCTATCTCAATGATATGACCGGGCAGGTGTTTGTCTTTTTTATCCTCACCGTCGCCGCCGCGGAGGCGGCTATCGGTCTGGCGATCCTGGTGGTGCTGTTTCGCAACCGGCGCACCATCAATGTCCAGGATCTGGATCTACTGAAGGGTTGAGGCGATGCAAGAGATCATACTGACAATCGTCCTGGCGCCGCTGTTCGGTGCTATCGTCGCCGGCCTGTGGCGCAACCAGGTGGGACGCTCCGGGGCGCACTGGGTGACCATCATCGGCGTCGCCATCTCCTTTGCGCTCTCGATGGTTGTACTGAAAATCAAGGTTTTCGATGGTGCGCCCATCTACAATGAGACGCTCTATACCTGGATGGTCAGTGACGGCCTGCGTTTCGAGATCGGTTTTCTGATCGACAACCTGACGGCGATGATGATGGCGGTGGTGACCTTCGTCTCCTTCATGGTGCATATCTACACGGTCGGCTACATGCATGACGAGGAGGGTTACGAGCGCTTCTTCAGCTATATCGCGCTGTTTACCTTCTCGATGCTGATGCTGGTGACATCCAACAACTTTCTGCAGCTCTTCTTCGGCTGGGAGGCGGTCGGGCTGGTCTCCTACCTGCTGATCGGCTTCTACTTCAAGAAGGAGTCGGCGATCTTCGCCAACCTGAAGGCCTTCCTGGTCAACCGGGTGGGCGACTTCGGCTTTATCCTCGGCATCGCCGCCATCGCGATGTACTTCAACAGCCTCGATTATGCCGAGGTGTTTGCAAAGGCAGGCTCGCTGGCCAATATGCAGATCCAGATCTGGGGTGACACCAACTGGTCATTGATGACCGTCATCTGCGTGCTGCTGTTTATCGGCGCGATGGGCAAGTCGGCCCAGGTTCCCCTGCATATCTGGCTGCCCGACTCGATGGAGGGCCCGACCCCGATCTCGGCCCTGATTCACGCGGCAACGATGGTCACCGCCGGTATCTTCATGGTCTCCAGGATGTCGCCGTTGTATGAACTGAGCGAGACAGCGCTGAGCTTCGTGCTGATCATCGGCGCCACCACGGCCTTCTTTACCGGCCTGATCGGCATCGTGCAGAACGACATCAAGCGTGTCGTTGCCTACTCGACGCTGTCACAGCTGGGCTACATGATCGCAGCGCTGGGCGCTTCCGCCTATGCCGCCGGCCTGTTCCACCTGATGACGCACGCCTTCTTCAAGGCGCTGCTGTTCCTCGCCGCCGGTTCCGTTATCATCGGCATGCACCATGACCAGGATATCCGCAACATGGGTGGTATCCGCAAATACATGAAGATCACCTGGATCACGGCGCTGCTGGGTTCGCTGGCGCTGATCGGTTTCCCCTTCTTTTCCGGATTCTTCTCCAAGGACGCCATTATCGAGGCAGTGGGGCATGCCGACCGCTTCGGCTCGACCTACGCCCACTGGCTGCTGGTCATAGGCGTCTTCGTCACCGCGCTCTACAGCTTCCGTATGTACTTCCTTGTGTTCCACGGCGAGGGGCCGCGTGATGAACATGCCAAGGCGCATCTTCACGAGTCGCCCTGGGTGATTACCCTGCCGCTGGTGCTGCTGGCGATCCCCTCCGTCATCATCGGCTGGTTCACCGTCGGCCCGATGCTGTTCGGCGACTTCTTCAAGGGGGCGCTGTTTGTCGCGCCGCAGAATGACGTGCTGGCGCAGATCGGGGAGCATTTCCATGGTCCGCTAGCGTTCGTCATGCATGGCTTGCAGGCCCCGCCGTTCTTCCTGGCGATGGCGGGTGTGCTGGTTGCCTATGTTTTCTTCCTGCTGAAGCCGCAGTGGGCCAGTGTACTGCGCGATCGCTTTGACTGGCTCTATACCATTCTCGACAAGAAGTACTGGATGGACGAGATCTCGCAGACCGTTTTTGCCAAGGGCAGCCGCGTGCTGGGAACGGCGCTGTGGAAGGGCGGCGACCAGTTTCTGATCGACGGCGTCGCCGTCAATGGATCCGCGAACAGTGTTGGCACACTCGCCAGCGTGATGCGCCGCCTGCAGAGCGGCCTGATCAACCACTATGCGATCGCGATGATCCTGGGTCTGCTGGGGCTGGTCGGCTGGTTTGTTTTTCGATAATTTTGAGAAAAGGGTAAAGCATGAGTGCTGATTTGCCAATTCTGAGCATCGTCGTGTGGCTGCCGATTATCGGCGGCCTGCTGGTGCTCGGCAGTGGGGACAAGGCTCCCAATGTGTCACGTTGGCTGGCGCTGATGGTTGCGGTGGCTACTTTTCTGTTGAGCATCCCGCTGTGGTCCGGTTTTGACAGCGGCACCGCAGCGATGCAGTTCGTCGAGAAGGCGGCCTGGATTCCGGCATACAACATCAACTACCATCTCGGCGTCGACGGCATCTCGATGCCGCTGATCCTGCTGACCACCTTCGTCACCATCCTGGTGGTGATCGCGGGCTGGGAGGTGATCCAGTACAAGCCGGCCTCCTACATGGCGTCGTTTCTGATCATGGAGGGCGTCATGGTCGGTGTCTTCGCCGCGCTGGACTCGATGCTCTTCTATGTCTTCTGGGAGGCGATGCTGCTGCCGATGTTTCTGATCATCGGCGTGTGGGGCGGGCCAAACCGCGTCTACGCGACCATCAAGTTTTTTCTCTACACCTTCCTTGGCTCGGTGTTCATGCTGGTCGCGCTGATCTACCTCTATTTCAAATCCGGCAGCATGGGGATTCTTGACTACCATGTGCTGAAGCTGGGGATCAATGAACAGTTGCTGATCTTCGCCGCTTTTTTTGTCGCCTTTGCCGTCAAGGTGCCGATGTTTCCGGTGCACACCTGGCTGCCTGACGCACACGTGGAAGCGCCTACCGGCGGTTCTGTGATCCTGGCGGCCATCATGCTGAAGATCGGCGGCTACGGCTTTCTGCGCTTCAGCATGCCGATCACGCCTGACGCCAGCCATCAGCTGGATCTCTTCGTCATCACTATCTCGCTGATCGCGGTCGTCTATATCGGCTACGTGGCGCTGGTGCAGAGCGACATGAAAAAGCTCATCGCCTACTCGTCGATCTCCCACATGGGTTTCGTCACCCTGGGCTTCTTTATTGTCTTCATGATCGCCTCCAACGAGCACGCCGAGAGCGGCGCCATTCTCGGCATCGAGGGCGGCATGGTGCAGATGGTGTCGCACGGCTTTATCTCTGCGGCGATGTTCCTCTGCGTCGGCGTGCTCTATGACCGCCTGCACTCGCGTGAGATCAGCGACTATGGCGGTGTCGTCAATGTCATGCCCTGGTTTGCCGCCTTCATGGTGTTCTTTGCGATGTCCAATGCCGGGCTGCCTGGCACCTCGGGATTCGTCGGCGAGTTCATGGTGATCATCGCCAGCTTCCGCGCCAACTTCTGGTTCGCCTTTCTTGCCGCTATCACGCTGATCATCGGCGCCGCCTATACGCTGTGGATGGTCAAGCGCGTAGTGTTCGGCGATGTGGTCAAAGAGAGCGTCGCGGACCTTGACGATATCAACAGGCGTGAGGCGCTGGTGCTCGGTTCGCTGGCCGTCATGGTGCTGTTGCTGGGCGTATGGCCCGCACCGCTGATTGAAGTGATGGACGCCAGTATCAAAAACCTGGTTGAACACATCGCTGTGACTAAACTCTAGGGCCGGGCCAATGGAATTTGACAACTCTCAATTGATAACCATGCTGCCCGAAATTGTCGTGATGACAGGCGCCCTGCTGGTGATGCTGATCGACCTGATGATGCGTGACAGCGACCGAATGTGGCCCTATGCGCTGACGCTGGGCACCCTGCTGGCGGCATTTGCGGCCACTGTTTTTGTCAGCGGTGGCGACAGCGAGGTGATCCTTGGCGGCAATTACGTGCGTGACGCCATGGGCGACAGTCTCAAGGGCGCGCTGCTGCTGATTGCGATTCCGCTGTTCATCTATGGGCGGGAGGGGCTGCTTAAAATGGATGAGTGGCGCAGTGAATACCTGACGCTGGGGATGTTCTCGATTCTCGGCATGATGATCATGATCTCCGCCAACGGCTTTATTTCGCTCTACCTGGGACTGGAGTTGCTGACCCTGTGTCTCTATGCGCTGGTCGCCTACGTCCGCGATTCGTCAAAAGGCGCCGAGGCGGCGATGAAGTATTTTGTACTGGGGGCGCTGGCTTCGGGGCTGCTGCTGTACGGCATCTCGATGATCTATGGCGCCACCGGAAAAATCGATTTCCCGGGTATTCTGCAGCAGCTCTCAGCGGGCAGTGCAGCGGATAACACAGTCTTCGTCTTTGGCCTGGTGTTTGTCGTGATCGGCATCGCCTTCAAATTCGGCGCCGTCCCTTTCCACATGTGGATGCCTGACGTCTACCAGGGCTCCTCGACGCCGGTGACCCTGTTGATCGGTTCGCTGCCGAAGATCGCCGCCGTTGCAATTGCACTGCGGGTTTTGGGCGGGGCGATGGAGAACCTGCACCAGGAGTGGTACATGATGCTGGTTATCCTCGCCATCCTCTCGATGGCGGTGGGAAATATCGTCGCGATTGCGCAGCAGAACATCAAGCGCATGCTGGCCTATTCGACGATCTCTCACGTCGGCTTTATCTTTCTCGGCATCCTGGCCGGTACGGAGGCAGGCTACAGGGCGGCGATGTTCTACGCGGTCGTCTATGCGCTGATGGCGGTCGGCGCCTTCGGCATCCTGATTGCGCTGGATCGCAAAGGTGTCGTGGTCGACCAGCTCCACCAGCTGAAAGGGCTGAATGACCGTCACCCCTGGCTGGCGATCACCATGCTGCTGATCATGTTCTCGATGGCCGGTGTGCCGCCGACGGTCGGCTTCTGGGCGAAGCTGTTCGTACTCGAGGCTGTCGTCTCCATCGATTTGTGGTGGCTGGCTGTCATCGCCGTCTTCTTCTCGATTATCGGCGCCTTCTACTACATCCGCGTCGTCAAGTTCATGTACTTCGACAAGCCGCTGGACGACGAGCCCGTCATCGTCGGCGGCGCAGCGCAGACGATGCTGGCCGTCAATGGCATGGCGATGTTGCTGTTCGGCCTCTTCCCGGTTCTGCTGTTCGGCCTGATAAAGCTGTAAAAGCTACTTTTCAATAAGGCTGTTTTGTAGGATGTGGTGAGTGAAACGAACCGCATCTGTCGTGTGATTGATGCCGTTGGCCGCCCCGAATGTTGCTCTACGTGTAACTATTCAGCACAACCGAGAACGTCACTGCTATTGGGTATATCTCCCTACGGTCGAGATGACATGTAGTGGATTCATTCAGAGTTTTCCGTGGTCACATGCTCCTCAGCACTTCGATGTAGTTGGCCCGCTCGTAGGCTGCCGGGTCGGCGGCATGCTGCTGGCTGACGGAGCCTTTCAACTGCTCGATAGAGGCGTATTCATGCTCCTCCATCCATTGCCGCATCTCATCGAGAATGGTCTCGAGGTATTCAGGCGAGTTGAGCAGCAGGGTGGCGCACAGGTGGGTGACATCGGCGCCGGCAAGCAGCAGCCGCATGACGTCCCCGGCGTTATGGATGCCGCCGGTTGCCGCCAGGGTCAGGTCGACCTTGCTGTGCAGCATGGCGATCCAGCGCATCGCCAGCAGTGATTCGCTGGAGCGGGAGAGCTGCAGCTGCGGCGTGACATCGAGGGTTTCCAGGTCGATGCCCGGCTGGTAGAAGCGATTGAAGAGGGACACCCCGTCGGCGCCGGCTGACTCGAGACGTCTGACCATGTTGGCGACAGAGCTGAAGTAGGGCGACATCTTGACGATCAGCGGGATCTCCAGGCAGCAGTTGACGGCCTGGAGGGTGTCGATATAGCGCTGCTCCACCGATTCACCGCTCTCATCGATGTCGGCGGCGACATAGTAGATGTTGAGCTCGAGGGCATCGGCGCCGGTTTGCTGGATCTCCTGCGCATGGTCGGCCCAGCCCCCCGACGAGACGCCGTTGAGGCTGGCGATGACGGGTATATCCAGCGCCTGCTTCAGTTGATGCAGGTGTGCCAGGTAGTTGTCGATGATCGAGCCATGGTTGTCCGGAAAGGGACGGTAGCTGTCAGCCTCGGCATGGCCGATATCCTGGTTGAACAGGTAGGTGTCGAAGAGCTCATCCTCGGTGCGTATCTCCTCCTCGAACAGGGAGTACATGACGATGGCGGATGCGCCGGCATCCTCCAGGCGTTTTACCGTGTCGAGTTCACGTGACAGCGGCGATGCGGATGGCACCAGCGGGTTTTTCAGCGTCAACCCAAGATATTGTGTCGATAGATCCATCACTTGTCCTCCGGGAGTTCTGTGAGCACCGCATCGTTGGTATAGTCGATATCGGCGAGTTGTTTGTAGTGGTCGAAACGCGCCCGCGCCTCTTCACCGGACTTGCGCATAAACTCCTCGGCCTGTTCCGGGTGCGTGCGGCGCAGCATACTGAAGCGGATTTCGGTGTCGGCAAACTCGTTGAACGGAATCGAAGGCTCCTTCGAGTCGAGCTGCAGCGGATTTTTGCCTTTTTCAGCCAGGCGCGGGTCGAAACGGAACAGCTGCCAGTGACCTGACTTGATGGCTAAATCCTGCTGTTTCAGATTGTTTTTCAGATCGACGCCGTGTGCGATGCAGGGGCTGTAGGCAATGATCAGTGACGGGCCGGGATAGGCTTCCGCCTCCATGAACGTGCGCAATGTCTGCATATCCTTGGCGCCGAAGGCGACGTGGGCGACATAGACATTCTCGTAGGCCATGGCGATCATCGAGAGATCCTTTTTCAGCGACCCCTTGCCGCTGGCGGCAAACTTGGCGACGGCGCCCAGCGGTGTGGCCTTGGAGGCCTGGCCGCCTGTGTTGGAGTAGACCTCGGTATCCAGCACCAGGATATTGATGTCGCGACCGGAGGCCATGGCATGATCCAGGCCGCCGAAGCCGATGTCGTAGGCCCAGCCGTCGCCGCCGACGATCCAGACGCTCTTTTTCACCAGGTAGTCCGTCACGCCGAGCAGCTCACGGGCTGCCGGACTGTCGAGCGCCTTCAGGGCTTCGACCAGGGCGGCAACACGCTGGCGCTGTTCATGGATGCCGACCTCGTCAGACTGGTCGGCAGCAAGGATCTGCTGCACCAGTTCCTGGTCCAGCTTGTTTTCCGCTTCATCACGCAACTGCTCCAGCAGGACCCTGGCATGCGCGTTGTGCTGGTCGACGGCAAGGCGAAAACCCAGTCCAAACTCTGCATTGTCCTCGAACAGCGAGTTATTCCATGTGGGACCGCGCCCATCTTCATTGGTGGTATAGGGTGTGGTCGGCAGGTTGCCGCCATAGATCGAGGAGCAGCCGGTGGCGTTGGCGATCATCATGCGGTCGCCAAACAGCTGGGTTGCCAGCTTGACGTAGGGGGTTTCACCACAGCCGACGCAGGCGCCGGAGAACTCAAACAGTGGCTGCGCCAGCATCGAGCCCTTCATGGTGCGCCACTTGACCTGGGTGCGGTCATACTCGGGCAGGCCGAGAAAATAGTCCCAGTTGATGCGCTCCTGCTCGCGCAGCGGCGCTGTGTAGGGCTCCATGTTCAGCGCCTTGCGGTTTGCCTGGCTCTTGTCCTTGGCCGGACAGATCTCGACGCACAGGCCGCAGCCGGTGCAGTCTTCAGGAGCCACCTGGTAGCTGATGCGCGTGCTTTCGGGAAACTCCTTGCCCTTGATCTTGACATGCTTGAAGCTCTCGGGCGAATCAGCAGCCGCATCGGCGGGAAAGGCCTTGCTGCGAATGGCGGCATGGGGGCAGACAAAGGGGCACTTGCCGCAATGGATGCAGAGCTCCTCGACCCACACCGGGATCTGCAGCGCCAGGTTGCGCTTCTCCAGGGCACCGGTTCCCAGCGGCCAGGTGCCGTCATCCGGCAACAGGCTGACCGGTAGTTGATTGCCGCGTTCGGCGATCAGCTCGAGGGTCACCGATTTGACGAACTCGGAGGCGCGCTCCGGGATGTTGTCTTTGCGTGCGGTGCTGCTGCCGCTCTCTGCCGGAATGGCGACTTCATGCAGGTTGGCCAGGGCGCTGTCGATCGCCTTGAAGTTACGCTCGACGATGCGGCGCCCCTTGCGGCCGTAGGTTTTTTCGACGGCACCCTTGATTTTTTCGATCGCTTCATCTTTGGGGAGAATTCCCGAGATGGCGAAAAAGCAGGTCTGCATGACGGTGTTGATGCGGCGTCCCATGCCTGAGTCGGCGGCAACCTGGTAGGCGTCGATGACGTAGAGGCGCAGGTTCTTCTCGATGATGCGTAGCTTGACATCGTCGGGGAGCGTCTCCCAGGCGCTCTCGGCTCCATGCTGGGTATTCAACAGGAAAACACCGTTCTGCGCCGCCTTGTCGAGCATGGCATAGCGCTCCAGGAAGACCGGCTGGTGGCAGGCGACAAACTCCGCCTCATTGTCGCCGATCAGATAGGTTGAGCGGATCGGGTCGGGGCCGAAGCGCAGATGCGAGACGGTGACCGCTCCGGCCTTCTTGGAGTCATAGACGAAATAGCCCTGGGTATAGAGGTCTGTCTCTTCGCCGATGATCTTGATGCTGTTTTTGTTGGCGCTGACGGTGCCGTCGCTGCCGAGTCCATAGAAGAGGCAGCGGGTCACGTTCTCATTGGCATCGGTGACAAAACTGTCGTCCCATGCAAGGCTTGTATGCGTCAGATCATCACGGATGCCGACGGTAAAATGGTTTTTCGGTTGATCACCGTTCAGTTCATCGAAGACCCCCTTGATCATCGCCGGCGTAAACTCCTTCGAGGAGAGGCCATAGCGCCCGCCTGTAACCAGCGGCATGGATCCACCTTCGCGCATAGCGCGGTCAGCGAGCGCCGTCATCACATCCTTGTAGAGAGGTTCGCCGTCGGCGCCGGGCTCCTTGGTGCGGTCCAGCACGGCGATGCGGCGCACGCTCTGCGGGATCGACGCTAAGAAGGTTTCGCTGGCAAAAGGGCGGTAGAGGCGCACCTTGAGCATGCCGATCTTCTCACCTTCGCGGAGAAGATGGTCGACCGTTTCGTGGGCGGCCTCGCAACCCGAGCCCATCAGGATAATGATATTCTCCGCATCATCACTTCCCACATACTCGAACAGCCGGTATTGGCGCCCGCTCAATGCGGCAAACCGATCCATGCAGGACTGCACGGTTTCAGGCATCTTGCGATAGTAGGGATTGACGGTTTCCCGCGCCTGGAAATAGACATCCGGGTTCTGGGATGTGCCGCGCACGACGGGATGATCGGGCGACATGGCCCTGTCGCGATGCTGCTGCACCAGGTCGTCGTCGATCATGGCGCGTATGCTCTCAGCGGGGATGCTCTCGATCTTGGAGACCTCGTGGGAGGTGCGGAAGCCATCGAAGAAGTGCACGATAGGGATGCGCGACTCCAGCGTGGCCGCCTGCGCGATCAACGCCATATCGAGCGCCTCCTGCACCGAGTTGGATGACAGCATGCCGAAGCCGGTGGAGCGTATTGCCATGACGTCGCTGTGATCACCAAAGATCGACAGCGCCTGGGCCGCCAGTGAACGGGCAGCCACATGGAACACCGCGGGGGTCAGTTCGCCGGCAATCTTGTACATGTTGGGGATCATCAACAGCAGCCCCTGGGAGGAGGTGAAAGTCGTCGTCAGGGCGCCTGCCTGCAGGGCGCCGTGCACGGTGCCCGCAGCCCCTCCCTCGCTCTGCATCTCGATCACCTCGGGAATGGCGTTCCACAGGTTTTTCTGTCCGTTCGATGACCACTCGTCCGAGAGCTCACCCATCGGCGACGACGGCGTGATGGGATAGATGGCAATCACTTCATTGGTTTGATGGGCGATCAGAGCAGCGGCATGATTGCCGTCAATGATGATGGGATTGTTGATCATGGTGGCCTTTCCCCTGTATCGAAAGCAGATGGTATGGATGTTAGTCGAAAGTGATTGCTGCCGCTATGGTTTATAAAGCTGATTTTGTGATTTGAGTCAATGGAAACCCAGCCAGGATCGTCACTTCTCAATAACTCCGCGCCTATGGGTAAAAAGTTATCCCGTCTCAATCGCGGTCAGAAGACCGCTCCTACGCTTGGTGCGGCAATAAGCTGTAGGAGCGATCTTCCGACCGCGATGATGCACTGTCTTATTGAGGAGATCTCCAGTCTCGAAACAGACTCAGGATGTTGATTGCTGATAGAATAGGTAGATTCGATGTCATGAAATTGTAAAAAATTGGTGAACGACTCAATTCAATCACCAGGATCAGACCTGCTGGAGAGCATCGATGATCCTGCCGATCTGCGCCAGCTCGATAGCAGCGAGCTGGCGCAGTTATGTGATGAGTTGCGTCATTTTCTGATTCACAGCATATCCCGGACCGGTGGGCATCTCGCCGCAGGTCTGGGCGTCGTCGAGCTGACGGTGGCGCTGCACGCGGTATTTCAGACGCCTGAAGACGCCATCGTCTGGGATGTCGGCCACCAGGCCTATCCGCACAAGATTCTCACCGGCAGACGCGACATGATGAGCCAGCTGCGCCTCAAGGATGGCTTGTCCGGCTTCCCGCATCGGGAAGAGTCGCCGTACGATACCTTTGGTACGGGCCATTCGAGCACCTCCATCAGCGCCGCGCTGGGCATGGCGGTCGCCTCCCGCCAGGCGAGAAATGATCGTCACGCCATCGCGGTGATTGGCGACGGCGCCCTGACGGGAGGGATGTCGTTCGAGGCGCTGAACCATGCCGGCTCCATCAAGGATATCGATCTGCTGGTGATCCTGAACGACAATGACATGTCGATATCACGTCCGGTCGGCGCCGTCAGTCACTACCTCACGCGGGTGCTCTCAAGCCGTTTTTACAACAGGGTGAGAAACAAGGGGCGCTCGGTGCTGAAACGCACACCCCATCTGCGTGACTTTGCCGACCGCTGGGAAGAGCACATGAAGGGCATGATGCTGCCGGGAACGCTGTGGGAGGAGCTGGGTTTCAACTATATCGGTCCGGTCGACGGGCACGACCTGCCGATGCTGATGGAGACGCTCTCCAACATGCGCACAATGAGCGGTCCCCGCTTTTTGCATGTCGTCACCCAGAAGGGGAGGGGCTACGAGCCTGCCGAAGAGAAACCGATCGACTATCACGGCGTCACGCCTTTTAATCCGCATACCGGAAAACTGGAAAAATCCACGGGTGGCAGAAATTACACCGCTGTTTTCAGCGACTGGGTCTGCGCCGCCGCTCGCAGCGACGAACGCCTGCACGCCGTGACTCCCGCCATGTGCGAGGGCTCCGGACTGGTGGCTTTTGCCGACGAATATCCGCAGCGCTACCACGATGTCGGCATTGCAGAACAGCATGCGCTGACTTTTGCCGCGGGAATGGCCTGCGAGGGGCTGAAGCCTGTCGTGGCCATCTATTCGACCTTTCTGCAGCGCGCCTATGACCAGCTGATCCACGATATCGCTTTGCAAAACCTGGATGTCACCTTCGCCGTCGACCGGGCCGGAGAGGTTGGCGCCGATGGCGCAACGCATGCCGGCGTGTTTGATTTGAGTTTCTGCAGGACGGTTCCAAACCTGGTGGTGATGGCGCCGTCGAACGAGGCCGAGTGCCGCCGCATGCTGCAGAGCGCTTACGAATATCAAGGGCCCGCGCTGGTGCGCTATCCCCGCGGCTGCGGCCCGGGCGAAATCGAGGCCGAGGCGCTGGAAACCCTGCCGCTTGGCCGGGGTGAGGTGCTGCGTCGCGGCGAGGATGTCGCCATCCTGGCATTTGGCAGCATGGTGACACCGGCGTTGCAGGTGGCGCGGAGTCTCGATGCAACGGTTGCCAACATGCGCTTCATCAAACCGCTGGACGAAGCGCTGCTCAGGGAGCTGGCGGCCTCGCACCGGCTGCTGGTCTCCATCGAGGAGAACGTGGTGCAGGGCGGGGCAGGCTCGGCCGTGGCCGAATACCTCAACGAGGCAGGGATTGACGCCAGGTTGCTGCAGCTGGGACTTCCCGACCGCTTCATCGAACAGGCGACGCAGCAGCAGCAGCTTGCGGAGGCCGGGCTTGACGCCCAAAGCATCGAGCAGCGTATCAGGACCTCTTTAGAGAGCCTCTGAATGAATCACAATCATGCGTCCTTGCGAGTTCGTAGGGCGCAATAACCGCAGGGCATTGTGCTGAATGGCAGGGAAAGGTGCAATGCGCTTCGCTTATTACACCCTACCTTCTGGAGCGACAGTATGTAGGATGTGCTGAGCATAGCGAAGCGCATCTGTCGCGATCGATGCGGTTCGTTTCACTCACCACATCCTACGCAAGGGACCTGATTTTTTAGCGAGCCTGGGGTGGTTGTCTCCACTATTCTGTTACCCATCATTGCCACAATATCACCACTCGAATGACCACTGAGAACATCTCCGCACTGCAGGCGCTCATCCAGCGCTACCAGGCTGATATCCCCGGGATTGGGGAGTATGGTGGGCAACTTGAGAAGCTTCTCAGGCTGGAAGCCGGGAAACAGGGAGTGGCCCTGATTTCACTCTACGATCAAATCTATCCGCTTGTCGAGAGAGTGCTGTGGAGTACCGAGAACTTTGATGAACTCCTGGATCTCTACCAGAGCCTGTTTCGGGAGCAGGAGGCGCTGGTTTCAGCGTTCGATCCCGACAGGAATCATGATTTTATCCTCTGCATCCCCATTGCCGACCGCCCGGAGCATTTGCGGGGCTGCCTGGAGAGTATTCTGCAGCTCTGCCATCTCTATGCATATGGCGGGAAAAGCCGTGGCTCTTTTTCCAAAGTCTCTGTCATTATCGTTGAAGACAGCAAGGAGAGAGCGAATGTAGAGAGTGATATTGCGTTGGCAGAGGCGTATACGCAACAGGGCCTGCAGGTGCATCATTACGGCCTGCAGGAGCAGTATGAGCTGATGCTCGGGGTACCCGCGGATATTCGTCAAGCC
>JBDLII010000011.1:0-24833 GCA_039714995.1 Pseudomonadota bacterium | reverse complement strand
ATCTGCGTTTTCGCATACCCATCGGGTCCCGCATGCCGGGTTCCTCAGTGGGATTCATCCGGGAGGGGTGTCGCTTCACTCTTTCATCTGGCCGCATGTAGCTTGCTTCTCATACAGGATCATTGTGCAGAGCATCATACACGCGATAGGGCGTCCTGTACTTCTCTGGATATCCTTGCATTGTTGGTGGCGCGGCATTCCATGTCTGGGGCGACTGTGCTGAAACCGTTCATCGGCCAGGTGTGTGCGGTTCACCTGTTGTGTGGTTATTATGTGGCACATTAATCGCGGTCAGAAGACCGCTCCTACATCTACAGCCGGAATTTACCGTAGGAGCGGTCTTCTGACCGCGATGTGTGCGGAATTTTAGGTACCGCTACAGCATCAAGATTTCTCCCTGCGGTCGAAATGACATGTAGAGACGGTCGGAATGGCATATAGAGACGGTCGAAATGACAAGTAGAGGGTGTATTCAGGGCGTCCTACAGTAAATGCTTGCCATCAAATACATCGGCTTCGAGTGAGAAAGGATCCACGCCATCGACACAGCCGAGGTTGACGCGGAAGTGGCCCGGCGCTCGTGCCGTTTCGTGGAAGGGATAGATACCGCATTTTTTGCAGAAGAAGTGCTTGGCGGTCTTCTTGCCGAACTGGTAGAGACCAAGCGCGCCCTCTTCCGACTCGATGTTGAACTCCTCTTCGGGGATCGCCTGCGGAGACATCATTGCCCCTTTGCGGGAGCAGATCGAGCAGTTGCAACGCAGTCCCCTGGTGATCGGTTCACCGCTGTACGAGAAGCGAACGGCTCCGCAGTGGCAGCTGCCTTGATAGTTCTTTTCCATAGTCTCAACCTCCTCAGATGTCTGAACAAAGATGACTCTTTAGATGAATGGGGTACTCCGTAATCTGTTCGCTGCCAGCGAATAGACAGCATTTCATGAGAATCATCACCCATGCACCGGCATGTGTTGCTGCGGGTCCCGCCTGACAGCAAGCGACAGTCCGAAGGATTGCAATACCGCAACCAGGCTGGAGAGTCTGGGATTACCGCCTTCTGACAATAGTCGGTACAGGCTTTCTCTGGATAAACCCGTCTGCCTGGAAAGTTTTGTCATTCCACCTGTTGCATTCACCACATTTCTGAGCGCCATCAGCAACACCCGTTCGTCACCGTCTTCGATAGCCGCGTTGAGATACTCGGTAATGTCTTCCGTCGTTTTGAGGTAGTCTTCCGGTTTGTACGGAACTGCCCCATGTTTGATGTTCATGGTACTTTCTCCAATATAATTTTGCCTTTTCTATATCTTTACTCTGGCTCGATTTATCTCCGCCACAAAGCAAAATCACCAGCTTGTCACCATCCCAGGCGTAATAAACACGATACCCCTTTCCTTCAGAAATTCGCAATTCTCTTATGCCTTTTCCGACGGGCTTCCAATCGCCCTCCAATCCCAAGGCAAGGCGATCGATGCGAATCTGGATTCTCTTCTCCGCACGTTTATCCCGCACTCCGGAAATCCATTCATCGAAAGGAATCCTGCCAATCTCATCCTGAAATTTATAGATCTCTATCACAATGCCAATTGTAGCTTATAAGTTACACAAACGGCAAATAGTCTGACGACGCCCTTTTCAACAGGGTAGCGCTGCCGGAAGGCAGCTCCTACAAAATACGTCGAAGGCTCTTCTCCAGGGCCGGAGCCACTTTTTCGAGCTCTTCGGGGCGGTGGTAGGCATGCGGAGAGACCCGCAGCCGTCCATCCCGCACCAGGGTATTCACACCCTCGTTGTGAAGCCCCTGAAACACCGCTTCGGCGGAAGCCTCCGGGTGGGTGAATGAAAGGATCCCGGACCACTCCCCCTCGCCGCGCGGGCTGCTGTTCTGAAATCCCTGGCGTTCAAACACATCGATCAGGTCGTCGCTGTGCTGTCGGATCTTCATCGCAAGATTCTGCTGGCCGAAGCCGGTTGCGATCTCCAGTGCCGCCTGCAATCCCGCGCAGCCGGCAAGATTCATCATCGAACCTTCAAAGCGACGGCCGTCGTCGAGCAGATCAAGGTGGTAGTCCAGGAAGTTGAATCCGTCTTTCACCGAGGTCCCCCCCACGTAGGCCGGCTGCAGACGGCTGCGCAGTTCGGGCGAACAGTAGAACATGCCGATGCCGGTCGGTCCCTGCAGCCACTTGTGAGAACCGAAAGCGAGGGCGTCGATCCCCCATTTGCGGATGTCGAGCGGAAAGACCGGGAACGCCTGGATGACATCCACCACCAGCTGGCACCCCGCTTCCCGGCAGAGCCTGCCAAGCGCTTCGAGGTCATGGCGGTATCCTGTGGAGAACTGCACATAGGAGACGGCGACCACGCGGGTTTTGTCTGTGATCGCTTCGGCATAGCGCTCGACCGGGATGCGGTTGTCCGCATCCGGATCCACCCACACCAGGCGCACGCCGTGGCGTTCCTGCGCCCACCAGGGATAGACATTGGCCGGGTACTCCACCGAACAGAGCACCACCTCGTCGCCCGCTTGCCAGGGATAGCCCTGCGCCACCATGTTGATGCCGAACGCGGTGCCTGGCGTTATTGCGAGGTTTTCCGCATCGCAGCCAAGCAGCCGCGAGGCCAGCGATTTCACCTTCATGGTGTTGTGAAACCGCTCCTCGATACGCGCCGGGCCGATGTCGCCCATCTCTGTCGCGTAGTCGCTGATGGCGCGTGCCACCGAGCGGGAGGTCCGGGAGATGCCGGCGTGGTTCAGCCAGACGGTGTCAGCGGAGGAGTCAAACTCCCGGCAGTAGGCGTCCCAATCCAGTGAGTGATGTTTCATGGGTTTGCGGTCAGGCTTCGCACGAGCGCATCCCACTCCTCTTCCAGGCCCATCTCTTCGGGGAATAACGAGCCGGCCCGCCGGTGCCAGTAGCGGGAGTTCCACTCATCCCCCTCCTTGCGGTGCAGATAGGCGTGAATGCGCGCCGCCGTCACATCGTCCATCTGCTGCACGATCTCGTGCGCCCTGCCCCACTCCCCTTTGGCGTCATACCAGAGCGCCTGCAGATACGGCTCCAGCCCGCCGGGGCAGTTATTCTCCTCGAGGCTGTCGATGAAGGCTTGATACTGCATTGAATTCTCCTGTTGTCACATCCAGTCATACAACCATAGGATACGCTGAACTTTAGCGCAGCGCATCGATCGACGAGCTCACTCTTCAGGATGCTGCTCCTTGTCCACCGTGACCCAGCCGAAATCGTTGAAGACGGTGAAAATAGCCGGCACTACCAGCAGCACCAGCACGGTCGCCGCCAGCAGGCCGAAGACGATGCTGGTCACAATCGGGACCAGGATCTGAGCCTGCAGGCTCTTCTCCAGCAGCAGCGGGGTCATGCCGGCGATGGTGGTGAGGGTGGTCAGCAGAATCGCACGGAAGCGTTCGCGGCTGGCCATCTTTGCCGCCTCGGGGATCGGGTGGCCCTCGGCGGCGCGCAGCTTCAGGAACTCCACCAGCAGGATGGAGTCGTTGACGACGATGCCTGCCAGCGACGCGGCACCCATGATGCTGGGCATGGAGATCTCCAGGCCCATCACCACGTGCCCCCAGATGACGCCGATCATCGCCAGCGGGATGGCGACCATCACCGCGGCGGGTTCGATGTAGCTGCGGAACTGAAAACTCAACAGGATGAAGATGGCCACCAGGCCGATGGCGAAGCCGCGCACCATCGAGGAGCCGGTCTTGTCCGATTCCGCCGCCTGTCCTTCGATGTCGATACCAATCTCCGGGTATCTCTCCCGCAATCCCGGCAAAAAGCGTTCACCGGTGGCCTTGAGAATCTGGTTGGCGTTGCCAAATTCGGTATCGACATCCGCGGTGATGGTGACAGTCCTGACCCCCTGGATACGCTGGATGCGCGCATACCCCTTGTCCAGTTCAACATCGACGACCGTGCTCAGCGGCACCAGATCCCCGGCAGCAGTGAGGATACGGAAATCCATCAGGTCACTTACCTCGTCCCGGCCTGAGTCGTCAAGCCGTACGCTGATTTCGTAGGAGTCTTTGCCGGACTGGACCTCGTCGGCATTGATGCTGAAAAATGCGGCGCGCAGCTGGGTGGCGATAGTGACAGCATCCAGGCCGAAGGCGAGGCTGCCCGGTTTCAGGTGCAGGCGGATCTCGGGCTTGCCCGGGCGCAGGTCATCGGAGAGGTTGATGACTCCCTGGAAGCGTGCAAGCCACTGCTGCAGCTCCAGCGACGCCTGCTTGAGCCGCCGCATGTCATCGCCCTGCAGGCGGATCTCGATCGCCAGCCCGGCCGGGCCGACGCGGGGCTCCTTGAAGTTGAGGCTGATGACGTCGGGAAGTACGCCAATTTCGCTGCGCCAGCTGTTGAGAAAATCATCGGTCCGCCCGCTGCGCTGCTCGGCTTTCAGCAGGTCGACGCTGACCGTCGCCACGTGGGTCCCGGTCTCATTGGCGTCGAGATTCCGGTTGTAGCGGATGGTCACATCCTGCACCAGCTTCTGCTGCTGCGGCTGCAGCGGCGTGTAGTGATCGTCGACGCGCTGCAGGGCGTCGGTTATTCTGGCCACGCTCTGCTCGGTGCGCCACAGCGGCGTGCCCTGCGGCATCAGCAGGCGCGCCTCGATGGAGTCGCCGTCGATATCCGGGAAGGCGATGCGCTTCAGGTGGCCGCCGGCGAGCATGCCGATCGAGACGAGGAACAGCGCAACGACCACTCCCAGGAAGAGGTAGCGCCAGGTGATGACGCTATCCACGACCCTGCCGAGGGCTTCATGGCGCAGCCACTCGACGCCGTCGTCGAAGCGGCGGCGGAATCCCGACAGCCTCTCATTCTCCCGCTCATGCCCCTTGAGCGCATGCTCGAGGTGGTGCGGAAGAATCAGGAAGGCCTCGAGCAGGCTGACCACCAGTACCGAGATCAGCACAACCGGAATCACCTGCAGCACCTTGCCCATGTTGCCGCTGAGAAAAGCCAGCGGCAAGAAGACGGCGACGGATGTCACAAACGAGGAGAGCACCCCCGGCATCACCTGTTTGGTGCCGTCAACAGCCGCACGCAGTGCCGATTTGCCGTTGCGCAGCTGGGTGGCGATATTCTCCGAGATGACGATGGCGTCATCCATCAGCAGTCCCAGCGAGATCAGCAGCGCCACCATGCTGATCATGTTGATCGACTGCCCCAGCAGCGACAGCAGAAAGAGGCCGCCGAGAAAGGAGACCGGCAGTCCGAACGCCACCCAGAAGGCGAAGCGGAACTTGAAGAACAGCCACATCACAAGCAGCACCAGGATCAGTCCCTGCAGTCCGTTGGTGACCAGAACCCGCAGGCGGCTGCGCACGATGCTGGAGCTGTCGTCAGTCAGCGTCAGCCTGACGCCCGGCGCGGCCAGCTGCAGTTCGCGCGCGACGAAGGCCTTGACTGCATCGAAGACCCGCAGCGTGTCGTCGCTGCGCGCCTTGTCGATGTTCAGAATCGCCGCACGCTGGCCGTTGAAGAGGATCTTCTCCTCATCCAGTTCAAAGTCGTCGTGGATGGCGGCGATATCGCCGAGGCGCAGTTCGCCGCCGCTGCCGCCGGCGCCGATGATCACCAGCTGCTGCAACTCCTCGACGGTGCGCCGCTGGTCCATGAAGCGGATCAGGTAGTTGTGCTGCTGCGTCTCGATGGCGCCCGCCGGCAGGTCGACGCTCTGGCGGGCGATGGCATTGGAGAGATCGCTGATGCTCAGGCCGTGGCGCTGCAGGGTCCCGCTGGAGACCCGCACCTGCAGCTGGTGCTCGGAAAAGCCATCCAGCGCCACCTGGGACACCAGCGGTAGGCGCTGCAGGCGTTCCCTGATCTGTTCTGCGTAGCGCTTCAGGTCCGGTACGCTCATCGGCCCGCTAATGGCGACTGAAACCACGTGGTCGGTGCGCGCCAGCTGCTTGATGACGGGCAGCTCGACTTCGGAGGGGAAGTCGTCGATCGCCTCGACCTCGCTCTTGACATCATCCATGAAGCGGCTGAAGGCGCCGCTCTCCGTCATTTTGACTGTCATCGTGGCGCGGTTTTCGACCGCCTGGCACCTCATCTCGTCGACGTCGTTGACGCTGTCGACGGCATCCTCGAGGCGCTGGCAGACAGCCAGCTCGACATCTTCCGGGGTGGCCCCGGGATAGGGTACGGTAATCTGCAGCTCCTGGGGGGCGAACTCCGGGAAGGTTTCCCGCTCCAGCGTCGGCAGCGTCGTGACGCCGAGCACCAGCAGAAACAGCATCAGCAGATTTGACGCCGTCGGGTGTCGGGCGAAAAAGGCGATCACTTGTCGCCGCCCTTCACGCTTGCGAGCAGCTGCTGCAGCGTCTCCTCGTCATCGACAGGCGCCAGCAGCATGCCGTCGATGGCAGGGGCCAGGCCGGAGAGCACGATCCGCTCACCGGCCTCGAGCCCCTCCTTGATAACGACGTAGTCGGCGCCTCGCGCCGCCGGTTTCACCTGTCGCCGTTCAAGGCGCTGCTGTGCATCCACCAGGTAGACCATCTCCTGGTGCAGGGCGCTGGCCGGGATCACTATGGCATCCTTGTAGGGACGGCCGCTCAGGTCGACCTTGACGAACATCCCCTTGACCAGCGGCGGACGCTTGCCGGGCTGGACCTGCGCATAGGGTTTGTCGACCTCGACGATGACGCCGATGGTCCGCGTACGCGGGTCGAGCTCGTCGCTGAGGCGCGCGACGGAGGCATCCCAGGCAACCGAGAGGCCGCTCTGCTGCAGCAGCACGGTGGCTGTGAGTCCCAGTTTTTTGCCGATCTCTGTGTTTCCCGCTTCGGCGATGTTGATCACCTCCCGGGAGTGAATCAGTCCCGCGAGCCTCCCCATCGGGATCTGCACCGCCACCTCGGCCTTGTCGATGCCGTCGGCGACGACCATCGCGCCCAGCCTGTCGTTGACCAGCTGCTGGTCTTCGACCGCCACTTTGGCAATGCGGCCGTTGAAGGGCATCGTCACCGTGGTGCGCTCGAGGCTTAATCTGGCGGCGGCAAGCTGCGCCTCCAGCTTCGCCAGCTCCGCCTGCAGTTTCTTGCGCTCGACCGGGTAGAGCGTGATGCTGTTCAGCAGCGCCTGCACGCTCTGCTTCTGCTGCAGAAAGACGCGCTGCTCCTTCTCGTACTCGGAGTGCGATACCGTCTTGTTGGCCAGCAGCCGCTGCTTGCGCTGCAGCTCGTCCTCGGTGATCTTCAATGCCTGCTGCTCGATCTCCAGCGAGGCGCGGGCGTTCTGCTCCTGCACGTCGACCTGCGCCAGCTGCACCCCGGTGCTCTCGATGGCGGTCTCGGCCTGCACGATCGCCAGCTCATAGTCGCTCGGATCGATCTTCAGCAACACCTCGCCGACGCGGATCAGCTCCCCCCTCTCGAGACGCGGATGCAGCTCGACAACCTTGCCGCTGACCTGGGCGACGGCGTTCCACACCTTGCCCGGCTGCACGTTGCCGGTCGCGCTCAGGTGCGGGATGACATCGCTGCGCGGCACGCTCATCACCCTGACCGAGGTGGCCCGCTCTACTACCGGCAGCTGCACCGGCTTGCTGCCGATCTTTTTCTGCACGACAAAGATGCCGACACCGACCAGGATGGCGGGAATGATCAACAGCGGTTTCAGACGTTGGATTTTCATGGGTGATCACTATATGTTTGTATTGCCAGCCATTCGCGCCCGGAAGAGCGCTCCTACAATGACATTCAATCCCGGTTAGGAGCGGTCTTCTGACCGCGATGGAAATGATAGAGTTTTCGGTGAAACGGTTTCCATTGGGCAAGCGGATTAATTCGACTGTTCGGCCACCAGTTTGAAAGCAGCATGGCAGCCAATACAGTTATCCATCAATACCGCCGTCTGCTCCAGGATATGGTCCCTGTCTCCCAGCTGCTCGGCATCCAGCGCCAGCCGGTCGAACTTGCCGTGGGTTTCGAATCCCAGCTGTTTGAATCCAACGGGGAGCTTGCTGATCAGTGACAGAGGCACTCCATCCTGCGCTGCCCTGCCGACCCGCTTCGCTGCCGCCGCCACGGCCTCCATATCATCGACGACCGCGGCCCTGGTGATCTGCTGCAGCGACAGCAGAAAATCGCGCATCTCGGTCAACACCAGGTCGCGCTCCCCGTCACTCAACACGATTGCAGTACGGGCATCGCGCGACGGCGCCACCTTGCCCTGGATAATGAATTGATAGGCGCCGGCGGCGACGAACATCAGCAGCACCAGCAGTAAACCCCAACACAATTTGCACATATACAGACTTCCGGAAAAGTAGAGAACCACGATTATAGCGGCCCATGGATGACTTTGAATCTACTAAGACACAAATATCACCCGTCCCCCTATTGATAAAGAGGGAAACGGGTTATTTCAGAGCCAGCGGCGGCTCGCTGTCCGTCGCTGTTCCGCTGAGGTGGCGGAACATCGCATTGGCCCGGTTGATGAACGAGGAGTCATGCCCGCCGATGACCAGTGAATAGCCTCCCCTGCCGGCGCGCAGAATCGAGTAGTAGCGCCATTGCGTGTCACTCTGTTGTTCGAGGATATAGCCTGTCTGGAACTCGCCTGCGCCGATCAGGGAGATCATGAAGCTCTTCAGGGGATTGACGTTCTCGGTCGTCACTATGATGCGTCCGGGCTTGCTGTTGACGCGCATGCGGTAGACGCCGCCGGTGATTCCGCGGTTCTCCTGCTGCAGAAAAAGGAGCGGTTTTCCGGAGGTGACCTCCGCTACGGTGAAATCCTCCCGCATGGCAGACTCGTCTGCTGACTCCAGCGCATAGGCTTCATCGAACAGCGTGTTCCATATCTGCTCGGTGACGCTCCAGTATTTGATGGCATTCGATGCCGAGATGCGGCCGATGCGTTCGAGCAGTGCATCCTGTCCGCCGCGGCACTCGAAGCTGCCGGCAATCATCACCAGCACCGTGTACTCCTCGCTGTTCCATCCCAGCTCTCCGGGTGGCGTCCACTCCCGTTCGGTGGATTGCCACACGGCGGCGCTGGGTATCGCGCCCGCTGATGGATACTCCAGCCATTGCCAGGCGGGTTCGGCAACCAGCGGCGAAGAGAGCAGGAGGAGTGTCGGGAGGATCAGGAAGCGCATGCGGTATTGTACAAGGATGGATCGATGCACCATTGTATAGGATGTGCCGCTCATCGCGGTCAGAAGACCGCTCCTACTGAGATTCGAACAGAATTTGTAGGAGCGGTCTTCTGACCGCGAAAAACATATAATTAACATTAAATTATAAATTTATCCTATTGTTATATTTATATATTATTGGCTATCTTACATGCAATAACGATATCCATGACATTGGTTCCTGTCGGGCCTGTATGAACCAGGTCGCCGCTCTCCGCGAGAAACCGATTCGCATTGGCGCTGTGCAGGTGCGCCAACGCATCCAGCCCCTGCGCCTCTCCACGCTGCATGGTGCCGCCGTCGATCAACGCGCCGGCATCACTGCTGTTGCCATCAATTCCATCGCTGCCGGCGCTCAGCAGCAGCACATCCTCACAGCCTCGCAGCTCGATTGCCGCAGCCAGCGCCAGCTGCTGGTTGCGGCCGCCCCTGCCCGGCTGCGGGGGCAGCCTGACCGTCGTCTCTCCTCCCCACAGATGAATCCCCGGCGGAGCCTCGCGCAGGTAGCCCGCGATTTGTTGTGCCGCCCCGATTGCATCACCCTGCAGCAGCTGCCGATGCTGATGCGTCTCAAACCCGAGGCGCTGCGCCTCCCGCGCCGCTCCCCCGAGAGCAGTGCTGTTGGAGGCGATGATCCAGATCTCCGCTTCGCGGCTCACGGCAGAGCGTCCACCGGCAGGCAGGGAGTCCAGGATCCAGCCGGGAAGCGACAGATCAGCCAGCCGCTCACCAGGCCCTGATCCAGCGGCAACCAGTAGTCCCGAGCCAATGCTGCCGGGGTCATCGCCCGGCACGTCCGAGACCAGAAGGCAGAGCACCTCCCTCTCTCCCGTGCGCGACAGCAGCCCACCCCCCTTGATCTGCGACATCGCCTTGCGCACGCAATTGACCTGGCGGATGGAGAGGCCGCTGCCGAGCAGCCAGCGGTTCACACGCTGCAGCTGATCCAGCGTGACGCCCGGCGCCAATACCTCGACCATTGCCGAGGCGCCGCCGGAGACCAGGAAGAGAAATTTGCATGATGCCGACTGGCGTTTGATAAAGGCCAGCAGCGCCTCGCCTGCCGCCAGGCTCTTCTCATCCGGCAGCGGATGGCTGCCCTCGACCCAGGCCACATCGGCAGGCAGACCGTCTGCATAGGCGGCAGCGGTTATCACCAGGCTCTCCGCGACCTGCCCGTTCAATGCCGCCCGGGCGCCCCTGATCATCCCGGATGCCGCCTTGCCGATGGCGACAAGCGCGATCTCCTTATGCTGTTCATTCCGCAGTGCATCAAAGACCAGGCGCTGCGGTTCGACCGCCTGCAACGCGGCGTTGAGCATCTGCAGCATTTGCTGACGGATGAGGTTAGAAGAGTGTAAGTTGTTCATACAAGGCCAACCCACATCAAATGAAATGTGCCGATGATTGATCGCGGCCGGAAGATCAAGAAAATCACCGCAGCATGTCGATTCTCCCGAATATACTCTGTCACGATCGAATAATAACAGCTACCCTATAGGCAACACATACTGGATGAATCGCTCCCATGACCGCCATCACCAAGGCTGACTTTATCGACTCGATTGCAGACGCCCTGCAATTCATCTCCTACTATCATCCGGCGGATTACATTCATGCGCTGGCCGATGCCTGGAAAAAGGAGCAGTCAGCGGCGGCGAAAGACGCCATGGCGCAGATCCTCTACAACTCGCGCATGTGCGCCGAGGGGCGGCGCCCGATCTGCCAGGATACCGGGCTCGTCGTGGTGTTCCTGAAAGTGGGCATGGGGGTGCGCTGGGAAACCGACACCGATGTCAACGCCATGGTCAACGAGGCCGTGCGGCGCGCCTATACCCATCCGGACAATGTGCTGCGTGCCTCGATGGTCAGCGACCCGCTGGGTGCACGCACCAATACCGGCGACAACACGCCGGCGATCATTCATACCGAGTTCACCCCTGGCGACAGGCTGGAGATCAAGCTGGCCGCCAAGGGCGGCGGTTCGGAAAACAAGTCGCGCTTCACGATCCTCAATCCCAGCGACTCGCTCAGCGACTGGGTGGTGGAGACCGTTCCCCAACTGGGCGCCGGCTGGTGCCCCCCCGGCATGCTCGGCATCGGCGTCGGCGGCTCGGCCGAGAAGGCGATGCTGCTTGCCAAGGAGGCGCTGATGGAACCCATCGACATCCACGAACTGCAGCGTCGCGGGCCGTCAAACCGCAGGGAGGAGCTGCGCCTGGAGATCTTCGACCGGGTCAACGCGCTCGGCATCGGCGCCCAGGGGCTGGGCGGGCTCACCACGGTGCTGGATATCAAGATCAACGACTTCCCGACCCATGCCGCTTCGCTGCCGGTGGCCTTGATTCCCAACTGCGCCGCAACCCGTCACATCGAGTTTACGCTGGACGGCAGCGGGCCTGCGGTACTGACGCCTCCCGCCAGCAGTGAGTGGCCGGACATTGTATGGAAACCGGACGAGCAGGCGCGCCACGTCGACCTCGACAGCGTCACCCGCGAGGAGATCGCCGCCTGGAAACCCGGCGAGCGACTGCTGCTGAGCGGCAGGCTGCTGACTGGACGGGACGCCGCCCACCGGCGCATCCAGCAGCTGCTCGATGCCGGCGAACCGCTGCCCGAAGGCGTCGACTTCAACAACCGCTTTATCTACTACGTCGGCCCCGTCGATCCGGTTGACGATGAAGCCGTCGGCCCGGCAGGTCCGACGACCGCGACCCGCATGGACAAGTTCACCGACATGATGCTGGACCGGCTCGGGCTCATCGGCATGGTGGGAAAAGCCGAGCGCGGTGCGGCGGCGCGTCAATCCATCAGGCAGCATGGCGCCGTCTACCTGATGGCCGTCGGCGGCGCCGCCTACCTGGTTTCGAAAGCGATCAAATCGTCTCGCGTCGTCGCCTTCGAGGAGCTCGGCATGGAAGCCATCCGCGAATTCGACGTGGTGGAGATGCCGGTCACGGTCGCCGTCGATACGCGCGGTGAATCGATTCATGAAACCGGTCCCAACGAGTGGCGCATCAAAATCGAGGAGATCGGCAAGTCGAGGTGAAATCGATCGCGGTCAGAAGACCGCTCCTACAGGTCAGGACAAAACAATTTTGTAGGAGCGGTCGTCTGACCGCGAAATCTGGGCGAAAACAACTCGTAATACATGAGTGGCCAACATGCTTACAAATGAGTCAAATTTCAATAATGACTCTCGCAAAGACGCTAAGCTCGCCAAGAAAAACCTTTGCGATCTTGGCGTCTTGGCGAGAGAAAATGATTTCTTTCATCCCTCGTCAGTCTGAGACGTGGTCTCGCAAGACAACATATGAGACTCACCTTTCGCAACATCCGCATCGCCATCCTGCTGCTGATCCTGGCCGTGGTCTCCCTCAACACCTGGCTGGGCATCCAGCGCACCACAGACTGGGATCACCCGTTGTGGGTCGTCATCTATCCGCTCAACGGCGATGGCAGCCAGTCGAGCAGGGAACGCATCAGCAGCCTTTCGGTCAAGGATTTTGCTCCGATGACGCGCTTCATGCAGCGCGAGGCGCAGCGCCATGGCGTCGCCATCAAACGCCCCGTCACGCTGCACCTGGCCGACGAGGTGACCACTCCGCCGCCGGCTACGCCGGCTGTCGACGCCAATCCGCTGCAGATTGCGCTGTGGAGCCTGCAGATGCGCTGGTGGGCGTGGCGGGTCGATAGCTACAACGGCCCGCCTCCGGACATCCGCCTCTTTGTCGAGTACTTTGCGCATGCTGACCAGGACGGTCCCCTGGAGAACTCGTTCGGCCTGCAGAAGAGCCGCATCAGCGTCTCCCGCCTGTTCACCTCGCCGTCCATGCGCTCGCGGAACCTGGTGGTGATGACCCATGAACTGCTGCACACGCTGGGCGCCACGGACAAGTACGATTTTGCCACCCTGCAGCCGCACGATCCGCAGGGGTTTGCCGATCCCGATCAGCAGCCGCTCTACCCGCAAAGCCGGGCAGAGATCATGGCGGGGCGCATTGCATTGAGTGAGAGCAGGGTGAAGATGCCCGCCTCGTTGAAGAGCTGCATCGTCGGCCCGGTGACAGCCAGGGAGATCGGCTGGTCACAGTGAAACGATCGCGGTCAACTTGAGGTTGGAAACCGCTCCTACGCGGCTGGCTGCAGGGTAAATACGAATGCCGCGCCGCCGGCCGGAGGGCTTTCGACGCGGATCTGCTGGCCATGCAGCTCGATGATCTTTTTGACGATCGCCAGCCCCAGTCCGGCGTGCTCGCCGTTGCGGCTGGTGTTGTCGGCCCGGTAGAAGTGGTCAAATATCCTCGCCTGCTGCGATGCCGGGATCCCCGGGCCGCTGTCTGTCACGCTGACCAGAACCCGCCTGTCATCATGGCCCACATTGACCCGCACCTCGCCATCGGCGGGCGTGTGCTGCAGGGCGTTGTCGATCAGGTTGTCCAGCAGCGATTCGACCAGCCCGATGTCGGCCATCACCTGCCGGTTCTCCGCTGCCTCATCGACCACCAGCCGGATGCCCTGCTGCGTGGCCCCGATGCTGAACTTGTTGGCGACATCGTAAACCAGCTCGAGGACCGGGAAGGCCTCACTATTTAGTTGACGCTCGTTGGCCTCGAGCCTGGCGTAGTCGAACAGCTGCTCGATCTGTTTCTGCAGGCGGTGCGTCTGCTTCAGCGCAATACCCAGGTAGTGATCACGCTGCGCATCGCTCAGCTGCTGCTGTTTGAGCATCACCGTTTCGAGATAGCCCTGAACCGACGCCAGCGGTGTGCGGAGGTCATGGGAGATGCCGGCAAACATCTGCCTGCGCAACCGGTCATTGTGCTTCAGCTGTGACCACTGGCGGTCGATATGGCTGCTCATTTCAGCGATCTGCGTCTCCAGCCGGTCGATCTCATCGCCCTGCTCCCCCGGTTTCACGGTAAACAGATCCGGCGCGTGGAAATCGGACTCGGCAAAGGTCGTAACCCGCCGCTGCAGCGAGTCCAGCCGCCGCGTGAGCCGGTTGAAGATGAACAGCCCGGTCAGCAGTCCCAGCAACAGACTCCCCGCCAGCACAGCGCCGCCCAGCACGATAAGGACGCGCTGACTCTGCAGCTGGTAGGCCGCGGCATACTCCTCCCCCTGCAGCACCACGTAGAGATAACCCTCGGCGCTGTCGGTAGCGGGCAGCGGCGTGACCGAGAAGGGCTTTTGCCGTTCATGGGAACGCGGATCGTCACCGAGCAGCGGCAGCATCTTCCCGCCTTCGAGGAAGGCGCGAATGGGCTCCAGGCTGACGCTGCGGCGTTTGACCACACCGGGGTCGGCCGAGTAGGAGAGGATATTGCCCTGCAGGTCGAGATAGTAGATCTCGATGGCCGGGTTGATCACCATGTACTGCATAAAAGTGTGTTTCATCGCCTCGTGGTCGATGACGCCGTCATGCACGATGCGCTGATCCTGCACCAGGCCGGCCGCCAGGTCGCGGTTGAGCTGCTGCTGCACCCGCTGATCGAGACGATCGAGCATCACCAGCGAGAAGAGTGTGTAGAGCAGGCCGACAAGGATCAAAATGAGTGCCAGCGCCAGCGCCAGCCTGGCATAGAGCGACTGAAAACGCCTGCTGAACCAGCTCACTGCGGTTCACCCGCAAACTGGTAGCCGACACCCCAGGCGGTTTTGATATAGGTCGGTGTTGCCGGATCGGGTTCGAGTTTGCCGCGCAGCCTGTTGATGTGCGAGTTGACCGTGTGCTCGTAGCCCTCGTGGTTGTAGCCCCACACCTGCTCCAGCAGCTGCATGCGGCTGAACACCTCGCCGGGATGTGAAGCAAAATGGAGCAGCAGATCAAACTCCTTCGGCGTCAGCTCCAGCAACTTGCCGTCACGCACGACTTCGCGTCGCCCTGTATCGATCCGCAAGCCGTTGAAGCTGTAGCTGCGTGCTGTACTGCCGCTGCGCATGGCGTCGGTGCGACGCAACAGCGCCTTGACCCTGGCCAGCAACTCCATCAGGCTGAAGGGCTTGGTCAGGTAGTCATCCGCGCCGAGCTCCAGCCCCAACACCCTCTCCATCTCGGATGATTTCGATGTCAGCATCAGGATCGGCGTATAGCCGCCGCCATCGGCGCGGATGCGTTTGCACAGCTCCAGGCCGTCGAGCAGCGGCAGCATCAGGTCCAGAATCAGCAGGTCAAAACTGTGCTGCTGATAGAGCCGCCATCCCGCTTCGCCATCGTGGCAAACGGTGATTTCATGGCCGAGATCAGCCAGGTGCATCTCCACCAGGCCGGCGATGTCGTGGTCGTCCTCTACGATGAGTATCTGTTTGTTCATGCGTTACTTCTCAATCTATCCGCCCATCGATGATTTCATCACATACGGCGCAATGCCCTGCGGTTATTGCACCCTCAGCTGCCAAATGTCATTTCGACCATCGGGAGAAATCTTGCACCCGTAATGAATCAATCTGTCATGCAATGAAAGATTTCTCGCTTCGCTCGAAATGACACGCAATCAGGCATTCCCTTGAGCGCCATACGTCGATCACATCATAGTGCAGAACGGCATGGTGTGTATCACGGAACGATAACAATTCTGTCTGTTTCGGCACATGCGGCGCAATGCCCTGTGGTTAGTACACCCTACGTTTTTAATGTAATTTATTATGTTTGAGTTTTTATTATTTGTTTTTATTGTAATTGCAATGATTTTTCATCTGCTCAATATTCCGCATCACCGTGAGTAATCCGCAATAATATTTCTCTCCCGGATGTCTATACTTAGAAGCAGGATGGAAAATCAACAACAACATGCATCCACCCTGGAGGAGATGATATGACCACCGGACTTCTCATTGCTGCGCTGATCGCGGTCTACTGGTATCTCGCCTACCGTGAAGCCGCACTGCAGTGGTGGGTGATCACGACCACCTTTGCCGTCGCCATGCTGTTTGCAGGACAACTGATCACTCCCGCGGCACTTGCCGTTATCCTCGTCCTGGCGCTGCTATATGTCCTTGTATGGGGCGCCGGACCGATACGCAGGCGCCTCATCAGCGCACCGTTGCTGCGGCAGTTCCGCAAGGTGCTGCCGCCGCTGTCGACAACAGAACAGCAGGCGCTGGACGCCGGCAGTGTCTGGTGGGACGGCGAACTCTTCTCCGGCAGGCCCGACTGGGAACAGCTGCTGGCCACGCCTCCAGCCGAGCTCTCCGCCGAGGAGCAGGCCTTTATGGATGGCCCACTGGAAACCCTCTGCAACATGATAGATGACTGGAAGATTTGCTATTATGACCATGATTTACCTACAGATATTTGGGACCACATCAAAGAGAAGCGTTTTTTCGGCATGATCATTCCGCAAGCCTACGGCGGCCTGGAGTTCTCGGCCTACGCCCACTCGCAGGTCGTCATGAAGCTCGCCAGTCGCAGCATCACAGCGGCCGTGACCGTCATGGTGCCGAACTCCCTGGGGCCGGGAAAGCTCCTGCTTCACTATGGCACCGAGGCGCAGAAAGCCTACTACCTGCCTAAGCTCGCCGCAGGAGAGGAGATTCCCTGTTTTGCCCTGACGGGGCCGAAGGCGGGATCGGACGCCGGCGCCATACCCGACAACGGCATCGTCTGCCAGGGTGTCTGGAATGGCAGGCAGACGCTTGGCGTGCGTCTCAACTGGGAGAAACGCTACATCACCCTTGGGCCGATCGCGACCCTGATCGGACTCGCCTTCAAACTCCATGATCCCGACCACCTTCTGGGCGAGCGCGAATCACTCGGCATCACCGTGGCGCTGATCCCCAGGGAGACCCCCGGCGTCGAGATCGGAAAGCGCCACATCCCGCTGGACATCCCGTTTCAGAATGGCCCCAACCGGGGCCGCGATGTCTTCGTCCCCATCGAGCAGATCATCGGCGGCGAGGAGGGTATCGGCCGCGGCTGGAAGATGCTGGTCGAGTCGCTGGCTGAGGGCCGCGGCATCTCGCTGCCATCGCTGGCGACCGGTGCCGCCAAGTCCGCGGCGCGTTACAGCGGCGCCTATGCCCGCATCCGCCGCCAGTTCAATCTACCCATCGGCCGCTTCGAGGGCATCCAGGAGGCGCTGGCGCGCATCGCCGGCTACGCCTACCAGGCTGATGCCGCCCGCAAACTGACGCTGAGCGGCATCGACCAGGGCGAACGCCCCTCGGTCATCACCGCAATCGTCAAATACCACCTCACCGAGCGCTACCGGCAGGTCATCAACGACGCCATGGATATCCAGGGCGGCAGCGGGATCTGCCTTGGCCCCTCCAACCTCACCGGACGCAGCTACCAGGCGATCCCGATCAGCATCACCGTCGAGGGGGCCAATATCCTGACCCGCTCGATGATCATCTTCGGCCAGGGCGCGGTGCGCAGCCACCCCTGGGTGCTGAAGGAGTTTCAGGCCGTATCAGAACCTGATCACGACAAGGCGCTGGCTGACTTCGACCATGCGCTGCTGGGGCACGCCGGCTACATGGTCGCCAATATTGCCCGCTCACTGCTGCTTGGATTGACGCGCGGTCGCTTCTCGAAGGCGCCGGCAGCCGCGCAAACCGAGCGGGCCTACTACCAGCATCTCAACTGGATGAGCGCGGCATTTGCGCTCTGCGCCGATACCGCCATGATGACGCTTGGCGGCACACTGAAGCGCAGGGAGCGCCTCTCGGCGCGTCTCGGCGACGTCCTCAGTGAACTCTATCTCTCATCGGCAGTGCTCAAGCGCTTCCATGACGAGGGGCGCCAGCATGACGACCTGCCGCTGCTGCAGTGGTCCATGGAGCAGAGCCTCTACAACATGCAGCAGAGTCTGCATGCGCTGATGCGCAACCTTACGCCGCGGCCGCTGGCCTGGGCGCTGCGCCTGCTGGTGTTTCCAACCGGTTCTCCCTTCCATGCACCGGATGACAGGAGCGACAGCAGAACGGCAAACCTGCTGCTGGCTCCTTCGGATGTGCGCGACCGGCTCACCGATGGTATCTTCATCACGACAGATACCAGTGAGCCGGTTGGCCAGCTCGAAGCGGCGCTGGCGCTCTCGGTGAAGCTGGAGGCTGTCGAGAAAACCATTGCCGCTGCACGCAAGGAGAGACAAATAGAAGGTGCGACGGCTGAAGAGCTGTTTCATGCCGCCCATGCAGAGGGGCTGATCGATGAGCAGCAGCTCGATGACCTGCAGCGGCTTGAGAAGCTGCGCAGCAAGGTGATCGCAGTGGATGCCTTCAGCGACTGGGGAGAGCAGTTTGCGCTTGGAGAGAAGCGGGATGAAGAGGCGGCATAGGGGGAGGTTTTAGGTTTTAGGTTTTAGGTTTTAGGTTTTAGGTTTTAGCAAAATTGTAGGGTGCAATAAGCGTAGAGCATTGCACCGATCGAGGTGGGACAGCTGCCGCTCACACCACCCAGAAGATCGATTAATAAAATATTTATTTACTGTTTTTTCAATATGTTGAGTTGTATTATTAATGTGTTTTATAGTGATATGGAGTAAAAAAAGCGGAGTGCATAGCACCAGTCTTAAAACCTAAAACTTAAAACCCGGAAAAAGCAGAGGAGGCAAAATGGAGCAACAGAACATGCTAGCAGGAAGAGCCGTCTATATCGTCGACGGTGCACGCACGCCGTTTCTGAAAGCGCGCGGCAAGCCGGGCCCCTTTCATGCATCCGACCTGGCCGTGGCGGCCGGGCGGGCATTGCTGGGCCGCCAGCCGGTTGCCCCTGCACAGCTGGACGAGGTGATCCTCGGCTGCGTCTCTTCCGGTCCCGACGAGGCCAACATTGCGCGCGTCGTTGCACTGCGCCTCGGCTGCGGTCACCGGGTGCCGGCATGGACGGTGCAACGCAACTGCGCCTCGGGCATGCAGGCGCTCGACTCCGCCGCCCTTGATATCGTCAGCGGTCGCGCCGAGCTGGTGCTGGCGGGAGGCACGGAGTCGATGAGTCACCACCCGGTGCTGCTGAATCCACAGATGGTCGAGTGGCTGGCGGAGTGGAATCGTGCGGCCTCAACCACCGCCCGTCTCAGGCAGCTGGCAAAACTCAGGGGCAGGCATCTTCAGCCGGTCATTGGGCTGCTGCGCGGGCTGACCGATCCCGTGGTCGGATTGAGCATGGGGCAGACTGCCGAGAACCTCACCGACCGCTTTGGCGTCAGCCGCAAGATGATGGATCAGTATGCCGCCAAGAGCCACCTGCGCCTGGCCAGCGCTATCGACAACGACTTTCTCGAAGAGGTCACGCCTCTCTATGCCAACGACGGCACGCTCTACCGGCATGACGACGGCCTGCGGCGGGACACCAACCTGGAGAAGCTGTCAAAACTTAAACCTGTCTTCGACCGCAAATTCGGCAGCGTGACCGCCGGCAACAGCGCCCAGGTCACCGACGGCGCGGCGCTGCTGCTGCTGGCATCGGCCGATGCGGTTGAACAACATGGGCTGCCGGTGCTGGCGCGCATCCGCGATGTCGAGTGGGCCGGCCTCGACCCGGCGCAGATGGGACTGGGTCCGGTCTATGCAACCGCCCCGCTGCTGGAACGCAACGCCTTGCATTCCAGCGACATCAACTACTGGGAGATCAACGAAGCCTTTGCCGCCCAGGTGCTGGCCTGCCGGATGGCGTGGGAGGATATCAACTTCTGCAGGGAGGAGCTTGGCCGGGAGCAGGCATTTGGCGAGATACCCTGCGACAGGCTGAATGTCGACGGCGGCGCCGTCAGCCTCGGCCACCCGGTCGGTGCCTCCGGAGCCCGCATCGTGCTGCATCTGGCGCACGTCCTGAAACGTCACAGGGCGGTAAACGGCATCGCCACTCTCTGCATCGGCGGCGGACAGGGCGGCGCCATGTGGATCACCAATGAGCGTCAGGAGCCGCAGGAGAAGAGTGGAGGTCAAGCAGATGAGTAACTGGCACTATCAAATCGACGCGCAGAACATCGCCTGGCTGCACGTGGATATGCAGAACTCCGGCGCCAACATCCTCAGCACGGAGATGCTCGAGGAGCTGGATCATCAACTGCTCAGCATCTCCCAGCACAATCCGGTTGGCCTGGCGATTCTCTCCGACAAGAAGAGCGGCTTTATCGCCGGAGCCGACGTCAAGGCCTTTGCCGGCATGACGGACGAACACGAGGCTGCACAGTGCATGCATCACGCCCAGGAGATCTTCGACAAGCTGGAGTCCCTGCCCTTTCCCACTGTTGCACTGATCAACGGCTTCTGCCTCGGCGGCGGCCTCGAGCTGGCGCTGGCCTGCAGTTATCGCGTTGCCAGCGACGACAACGATGTGCGCATCGGCTTTCCGGAAACAAGGCTCGGGATCTTTCCGGGATTTGCAGGCACCGTGCGCGCTACCGCGCTGGCAGGGCATCTCAACGCCCTGCAGCTGATGCTCACCAACCGCAATCTGCGCGGCAGGCAGGCGCAAAAGATCGGCCTGGTTGACGAGGTGGCCCCGCAGCGGCAATTCAGGTCGGCGGCGCGCCACCTGATTCACAACCAGCCCCATCGGCGCAAACCGCCGCTGCTGCAGCGCCTTGCAGGAGTTCCCCTGCTGCGCTCCGGCGTTACCGCCTGGCTCAAGCGCCAGGTGAGCAAAAAAGTCTCGATCGACCACTACCCTGCCCCCTTTGCGCTGCTGGACCACTGGAATGTCAATAGCGGCAATCCCCAGCAGATGGCGCTCAGGGAGCAGCAGGAGGTCGCCAGGCTGCTGACCGGCGAGACCGCGCAAAACCTGATTCGCGTCTTTCTGCTGCAAAACAGGCTCAAGGCGCAAAAAGGCGACCAGGCATTCAAACCCGCCCATGTGCATGTCGTCGGCGGCGGCTTGATGGGCGGAGATATCGCCGCCTGGTGCGCCCTCAAGGGGTTGACCGTCACGCTTCAAGATACTGCGCCGGAGACGCTGTCACGCGCCATCGGTCGCGCGCACCGGCTGTTTGGCAAACGCCTGCATGATAATCGCAGGGTCAGGGACGCGATGGACCGCCTGATCCCGGATCACCGCGCCAACGGCGTCGCTGCAGCGGATGTCGTTATCGAAGCCATCTATGAAGATGCCGACGCCAAGCAGGCGCTGTTCCAGAAGCTCGAACCGCGCATGAAGAGCAACGCCGTGCTGGCCACCAATACCTCCAGCATCCCGCTGGAGACGCTGGCCGAAAAACTGCAGGATCCGGGGCGCCTGGTGGGGCTGCATTTTTTCAACCCGGTGGCGAAAATGCCGCTGCTGGAGATCGTCGCCATGACCAGCACCGATACGGCCGTCGTCGACAGGGCGCTGGCATTTGGCAAGCGCATCGCCAAGCTTCCGTTGCAGGTGAAAAGCAGACCCGGCTTCCTGGTCAACAGGGTGCTGCTTCCTTACCTGATGGAGGCGATGCAGCTGCACAGGGAGGGCGTAGCCGCTGATCAGATCGACAAGGCGGCGACGACATTCGGCATGCCGATGGGGCCGATCGAGCTGGCGGACACCGTCGGCCTTGACATCTGTAAATCGGTGGCTGAAAAACTCGCTGACACCCTGCGGATCACCGTACCGCCGGAGCTCGCAGACATGGTCGATGCCGGTAAACTGGGGCGTAAGAGCGGCGAAGGATTTTACCGCTACGAAAAAGGCAGGGCCGTCAAGCGGAAGAGCCGCAAGCCAGCTGACGAGGATCTCACCGAGCGCCTGATCGGACGCCTGCTCAACGAGGCCGTCGCCGTGCTGCGCGAAGGCGTGGTCGCCGATGCCGACTCCGTCGATGCCGGCATCATCTTCGGCACCGGCTTCGCCCCCTTTCGCGGCGGCCCGATGTACTATATCGAAAACTACGGCAGGGCGGAGATGCTGGAGATGCTCCGGCAGCTGGAGCAGCAGCATGGTGAGCGCTTCAGACCCGACGCCGGCTGGCTGGAGTGATCGCCATCACAGAGCCTGTAGGAGCGGTCCTCTGACCGCGATGAATACGGCAACGGTCTCGTGGTGTCATTATCGCGGTCAGAGGACCGCTCCTACAAAATATCGATGAGTACAACGGCATGAAAGACAATATCGACACCGGCAGCGTCAATACGCTCGCTGAACTCTTTGCCAGGCGCGAGGAGATCTCGGCGGATGAAACAGCATTCGTGCAGTACGATGCCGCCGCGGAGCAGTGGGTCGACTACAGCTGGTCGCAAACGGCTTCCGATGCCGCCCGCTGGCAGCAGGCCATGCTGAGAAGCGGCCTGCAGAGAGGCGACCGCATCGCAGTGATGCTGCACAACTGCCGCGAGTGGGTGCTGTTCGACCTGGCCGCGCAGGGACTGGGCCTGGTGACAGTACCAATCTACACCAATGACAGGGCCGGGAATATCGCCTACCTGCTCAGGGATGCGGGGGTCCGCCTGCTGCTGATCGAAGGCCCGGACCAGTGGAGTGAGCTGCAGGCCATCGGGGAGACGCTGGCGCAGCTTGACGCGGTCGTCACGCTGCAGCCGGTGAGTGCGGATGACAGCCCCGTCAATGTGATGCCTGCCGCTGCCTGGCTGGAGGACGGCACTGCGGCGTTCCATGTCGAGAAGCTGCCCGATGACACCCTGGCGACCATCATCTACACCTCCGGAACGACAGGGAATCCCAAGGGCGTGATGCTCAGTCATCGCAACATCCTGTTCAATGTCAAGAGCGGTCTCGAGGCGATCGAGGTGAGATCGGAGGACCGCTTTCTCTCCTTCCTGCCGTTGTCGCACGCCTTTGAACGCAGCATCGGCTACTACCTGCCGATCGCGGCGGGCAGCAGCGTCGCCTATGCGCGCTCCATTCCGCAGCTTGCCGAAGATCTCGAGAGTCAGAAGCCGACCGTCATGGTCAGCGTGCCGCGGATCTTCGAGCGCATCCACAGCAAGCTCACGGCGAAACTGGCTGAAGAGCCAGCCATACGCCGGAAGCTGTTTCAACTGGCCGTCGACAGCGGCTGGGCACTGTTTCAGCAGCAGCAGGGCGTAGAGCCCGCGGGTATCGGGGCGCGGCTGCTGCATCCGCTGCTCGACAGGCTGGTGGGAGCGAAAGTGCGCGGCAGGCTGGGCGGCAGGCTCCGCCTGACCGTGTGCGGCGGCGCAGCGCTGTCACCACGGATCAGCCGTCTCTTCATCGGCCTCGGCATCCCCATCATCCAGGGCTATGGACTGACCGAGCACAGCCCGACGATGTCGGTCAATCGCGTCGAAGATAACCTTCCCGCCAGCATCGGCAGGATCATGCCGGGCATGGAGGTCGTGATCGGCGAGGATGACGAGATCCTGGCGCGCAGTCCCAGCGTGATGCTGGGCTACTGGCGCAACGACCAGGCGACTGCTGAGGTCATCGACAGTGATGGCTGGCTGCACACCGGCGACAAGGGCCGCTTTGACGACGCCGGCCACCTCTTCATCATCGGCAGGCTCAAGGAGATCCTGGTGCTCGCCAACGGCGAGAAGGCACCGCCTGGAGATATCGAGCTGGCCATTGCCACCGAGGCCGTCATCAACGAGGTGATGGTGATCGGCGATGCCCGCCCCTATCTCTCCGCCCTGATCGTGCCGGACATTGATGAACTCGAAAAGCTGGCCAAGACGCTTGGCGTCAGCGCCTCGGGTGATGCGCTGCTGGAGGATCCGGCAGTGAACAGGCAGCTGTTGAAAATCATCAAGCGGTGTCTTGCGGACTTCCCCGGCTATGCCGAAATCCGGCGCATTGCCCTGGTCAACGACGAGTGGAGCGTCGAAAACGGCCTGCTGACCCCGACCATGAAACACAAGCGCAGCGTGATCCTCGACAAGTACCGCGACCAGATCGAAATGCTCTACGCCGGGCATTGAACCATTCATGCGGCGCAATGCCCTGCGGTTATTGCGCCCTACAGGCTGCAGGGTGCGATAAGCATCGTGCATTGAGGCGGTGTGAGGGGATTAGGAAACTTCTGATAAACCGGGCACGTAGCGTCATTGCGAGCGTAGCGAAGCAATCTCAGGAAGATTGCCGCGTCGGCTAGCCTCCTCGCAATGACGTATAAATCAGAGTCTCCTTAGCTTTTCAAATCCTCGATATAGAGCTGGTACAGCTTCGGCTCAAGGATCGAGTTGACCGGCGACTCCAGCCTGTCGATATCCTTGCCGAACTGCAGCGCCGCCTCCATCACGCCCTCGTCGAGGTAGCGGGTTGGCGCCTGGAAATTGAAGCTGCGCGGCAGCGGCGCTTCACTGCCTGCCATGTGAAACCCCCACTCGCCGAATGACGGGATGCTGTTGTGGTAGCTGAGCGTATGGTCGAACACCGCGGCCAGCGTCCGCTCGATGCACCAGTAGGTTCTGCGCGTATGAAAAGGCGAGGAGCTCTGCGTCGCCAGCACCGCGCCGGGCGCCATGCGCCGCCGGATCATCGTATAGAACTCGCGCGAGTAGAGCTTGTTGATCGCCTCGTTGTGCGGGTCCGGCATATCGATGATCACGCGGTCATAGAGGATGCCGGGTTGGTTGATGTAGGTGAAAGCATCCTGATGGAAGAGCGTCAGTTTCGGATCGGCGAGGCTGCCGGCATTCAACCTGGCGAGCACCGGCAGCTCGCTGCTGATGCGCGTCATGGCAGGATCGATATCGACCAGGTGGATCGTTCCGACATCGTTGTATTTGAGGACTTCACGGGCTGCCAGGCC
>JBDLII010000010.1:0-25261 GCA_039714995.1 Pseudomonadota bacterium | reverse complement strand
GCTGAGCGGCGGCGTCTCCAAGAACCCCTACATCAGCTTCAAGTTCAAGGGCGGCGCCTCGGGCGATGCGATCACGATGAACTGGAAGGACAACAAGGGAGAGAGTGACTCTGTCGAGTCTAAAATCAAGTAGCAACAACCGCGCTCCCCGGCTATCAGGGCCGGGGAGCCTGATCACCACCCCACCTCCCCTTCTCCACAATCAGGATTCATTCAGAGCATTCCCACAAGTTTGTCTACGGGGGAAGGGTTAGCTATCAATGAGTTATTGCTGGCTTTTTGTTTACCCTTCCCCCGAACCCCCATCCCATGGACTTATTCAGAGGTTCCCTAGACTCTATCTTTGCGGCATGGTAATTTGGCCACCATCCCTACTGATCTGGTGCAGCGATTGTTCTCCCGAATTGGAATTACTGGTAAAACGACGGATGCCGGGATTGGATCTCTGCTACAGCCGCTGTGTGAACATCTGACCCCCAGGGTCAAGCAACTGACGCTTGACGAGCGCCTCTCAGACCATCTCCCGAATCATCAGGCTGCTTCGCTGGAGACGATTGCCGGCAACTCCGATCTGGTCATCATCATCGGCGGCGACGGTACACTGCTGCACAGCGCACGCGTCCTGGCCCCCTATGATGTTCCCGTTGTCGGTATCAATCGCGGCCGCCTCGGCTTTCTCGCGGACATCGCCTCTGACAGGATGCTGGAGAGCCTCGAGCGGATATTCGATGGCCAATACCATGAAGATCCCCGTTTTCTGCTGCGCAGTGAAATGATCGATGGTGACGGCAATAGCGTCGCATCATCGCTGGCGCTGAATGATGTCGTCGTGCATAAATGGCTATCCGCCCGCATGATCGAATTTGAATTATGGATCAACGGCAGCTTTGTCGAGTCCCAACGCTCGGACGGCATCATCATCTCGACGCCTACCGGTTCGACAGCCTACGCCCTCTCCGGTGGCGGCCCGCTGGTCTACCCTGACCTGAATGCCATTCTGCTGGTACCCATCTGCCCGCATACGCTGAGCAACCGGCCGATCATGATTCGCTCCGACTCAGCCATCCGCTTCCGTATCTGCGAACGCACGGCAAATAAAAATGTCCGCATTACCTGCGATGGCCAAACCACGCTGAAAATCCGCGATGGCGATGAGTTGCTCATCCGCCGCTCCAGGCATGCTGTGCGGCTGCTTCATCCCGCCGGCCACGATCACTTCCAGATCCTGCGCAACAAGCTCAACTGGGGACATCGAACCTAGTGCTGACCTCGGTGCACATCCGCCATCTTGTGACCATCGAGGAGCTGTCACTTGAACTGGATGCTGGCATGAATGCCCTCACCGGTGAAACTGGCGCCGGTAAATCCATCCTGATCGACTCACTGGGACTGGCGCTTGGAGACAAGGCCGACAACGGCCTGATTCGCAGCGGCCATGCAAAAGCCGAGGTTACAGCAGTCTTCGATCTCGCTGACAGCAAAGAGGCACAAGAGTGGCTGCGCGAGCATGAACTGCTGGATGAGGGAGACGACTGCCTGGTGCGCCGGGTCCTGAGCGCCAGGGGGCGCTCCCGCGCATTTATCAACAATACGCCGGTGACCCTCGCATCACTTGTCCAACTGGGCGAGAAGCTGGTCGATATCCATGGTCAGCATGCCCACCAATCCCTGCTGAAAACTCCCTATCAGCGTGCGCTCCTCGATGCTTATGCCGGCAATGACAAGTTGCTGGAGAAGATGCAGTTGCAGTGGCAGCGATGGCGCACGGCGAAACGCGACTTCTCCTTGCTGCAACAACAGGAGGAGGATCGTCGTACGCGCAGCGAGCTCCTCCGCTTTCAGATTGAGGAGCTGGAGAACCTGGCGCTGGCCGAGAACGAGTGGCAGGATCTCGAGTCCGAACAGCGCCGCCTCAGCAATGCCAGCCTGCTGCGCGAACGCTGCGAAGAGCTGCTTGAAATCCTCTATCGCGACAACGGCGCTGCACAGCTGCTGCAACGCAGCCTTGCGATTCTTGAAGAGTTGCATGACATCGACACACTGCCGGCAGACAGTCTGGAGATGCTGCAGAGTGCTGCGATCGAGATTGAAGAGTCATCTCAATCCCTGCACCAGTACGCTGACGCCATCGAGCTGGATCCGGAGCGCCTAGGTCTCGTCGATCAGCGCCTCAGCGACATTCTGCTGGTGGCGCGCAAACATCGGCTCGAACCGACCGGGCTTCCCGCTCATCTCAGTGATCTTCAGCAGCAGTTGGCGGAGCTGCAGCAGAGCAGTGAACAGCTGGAGACGCTGCACCAGCAGATCGATACCGCCAACCGGCAGTGGCGCAAAATTGCCGCCAAAGTGAGTCACTCCAGATGCAAGGCGGCGGAGTCGCTGGCACAGCGGGTTTCAACAACGATGCGGCAGCTGTCGATGCCTGATGGACGTTTCAGCGTGAAACTCCATGCACTGGAGGAGCAGCAGCCAGGCGCACACGGTCTCGAATCAATCGAATTCTTTTTCAGCGCCAATCCCGGACAACCGCAACAGCCACTCGGCAAGGCTGCCTCGGGCGGCGAACTCTCCCGGATCAGCCTGGCCATACAGGTTGCAACCATCGGTCTGGGGAAGATACCCACGCTGATCTTTGATGAGGTGGATAGCGGTATCGGCGGCGGAGTCGCAGAGATTGTCGGCAAGCTGCTGCGCCAGCTTGGAGAGGAGCGGCAAGTCCTGTGTGTCACCCACCTTCCCCAGGTGGCGGCGCAGGCGCACCATCACCTGCTGGTCGAGAAGCAGCGCCTCAACGATGCAACACGAACCCGTATCCTGCCACTCGATGACACGCAGAGGGTTGATGAGGTGGCGCGTATGCTTGGCGGCGTCGAGTTGACGCAACGCACCCGTGAGCATGCCCGGGAGATGTTGTCAGCAGGAGAATAAAGCCTCTGCCGGCTAATTCAAACTCCTCTTATCACATCTCAGGATTTTTACTTGCGGTGGGGACAATTGTCATTCATGCAGCGCCCATACAGCACCATGGAGTGCTCGGCCAGTTCAAAACCCAGCTTTTTTGAGACTCTTTTCTGGGACTTCTCGATGGTTTCATCGACAAACTCCTCGACATGCCCACATTCGAGACAGACGATGTGGTCATGGTGCGTACCGCTATCCAGTTCGAACACCGAGGTAGTCCCCTCGAAATTCTGGCGCTTGACCAGACCGGCAGCCTCAAACTGCGTCAACACACGGTAGACGGTAGCGAGACCAATCTCCTCACCATTTTCGAGCAATATCCTGTAGACATCCTCGGCGCTCAAATGGCGCTGTTGATTGCGTTCAAGAATCTCAAGAATTTTGAGTCGTGGCAAAGTGACCTTGAGTCCTGCCTGGCGAATATCAGTGTTATCCATTGAATCCTGTTCTCTGTTATGGAAGCACGAAACTTCATATTATGCGCTTCGCAGCGTGCTTCTTACAAGTTTTTCTACGGGGAAAGGGATACCGCCTATCACTTGTAAAGAGCCGTTGCTCTGCTCTTTCCCAGCCCCCATCTTAATAATTGTATCAGCGATCCCTAGTAATAACTCAACACCCCATAGCAATGCGCAGAGTGATAGAGAAGTTGCCCTTGGCGATCTCTGATTGCTGTATAATAGCAGCCTTTGCAGATGAAAATCAGTACCTAATTATGCACAGGCACCTCATCTCCATCATTACAGCAGGGCTGCTGACCGGCGGCTGTGCAACTTCAGAGAAGGTTGTCAAAGGCGTGGCCCAGAAACCTTTTTCAAAGATCTCCTTCGTACACAAGCAGACGATCCAGCAGGGCAACATCCTCAACAGCGAAGCGCTGGAAAAAGTGGAACCCGGCATGTCAATGGAAGAGGTGCGCCTGGCGCTGGGCACACCCTCCTTTATCGACGTCTTTCATCAGCAACGCTGGGATTACATCTACTGGCTGCAAATCCCCGGCGAGGAGCTGGTGCAAAAGAACCTGACGCTCTACTTCAGCGATGATGGAATACTGGATCGTGTTGAAGGCGATTATGAAGCGGATGAGAAGATCGACGATGAAAACGAACGCATCGTTGTTTCAGTTCCTGACCACAAGGGGAAAGGACTTTTTCAGCGCACCCTGGATAAAGTCGGGGATGTCATCGACTAGAGAAGGAAATTCTGGACGAATCGCTGCGCTCACCATTATTCAGAGCTTTCCAGAAAGTTTTTTCCGCAACAACCACCCTGCAGCGAGAGAAGAGCAGGGGTTTTAGTTGATCGCGTTGATGAAACGCATCGGGTTGACTGCCTCGCCATCCTTGCGCACTTCAAAATGCACATGCGGTCCGGTTGAGCGGCCGGTATTGCCAAGCAGCGCAACAGTCCCGCCTTTTTCAATGATGTCGCCCTTGCTGACAAGATTTTTCTTGTTGTGGGCGTAGACGGTGCTCAGACCGTCGGCGTGTTTGACCTCAACCAGATTCCCATACCCCGAAACCCGCTCGGACTTGATCACGACTCCGCCCGCAACAGACTTGATCCGGGTGCCTCTTTTCCCTGGAATATCCACGCCCTTGTGGCCCTTGTATTTTCCTGATATCGGATGAATTCTGCCGCCAAATCCCGAGGAGATGTAGCCCTTCACCGGCATGCCCGACGGCTTGATCTCCTTGTTGACATCCCGGTCCGTCAGCACTGTTTCAAGCATGGTGAGCTGCAGGTCCTGGGACTCCAGCATTTTGCTCAGACGGTCAATGCCCGCAAGCAGGTCAGCCGATGACTGGGTGCGGCCAACTTCACCATCCGAGGCGCTTCCCATCGCGGGATTTTCCTTGAATGTCTCTTTATCGATATCGACATCGATAACCGAAACCAGGCGCTCGCCGATCGCCTCCAGGCGTATCACTTTCGCCTGCAAAGCCCCCAGCTTGATCGCCAGGGCATCGAGATCATCTTCGCTTTTTGCCTTTACCTGTTGCAAATTATCACGTTCTGCATCCAGCATGTCCCTCAGTGATGCAATTTGAGCATCCCTGCCCGCCGACAGATCAGCGTTGTGATAGCCAAGCTGATAGCCGATTCTGCCTGCCATGGCCGCGGAGACCAGTGCTGCAAACAGCAACAGGGCAAACAGCTTTGCCAGCCTGTCAAACGAGGGTTGTCTCTGTATCGAGCTTGAAAACATACTGCTTTTCCTCAATAATGCCTGAGTCGGCTACCGCAAAAGAGCTTCACACGTGGCAAAACGTCCTCAAGCCATCTCCCGCTATCTGCAACATAGCGATCAACTCTCCAATCTGCATGACAGGTTCAGGGAGGAGGAGAGACTGCTGCAGGAAATCCGGCAACAATTTGCATGCGAAATATCAATGCATATTACAGCAGTACGCAAGGAGGGTCAAGTATTGACGCTCTACGTCAATGCTCCGATGTGGGCCAGCAGGATAAGCTATCTCAGTGATGCGATAGCCGCAAAGGCAGATGCAAGCGAGGTGAAAATCAGGATATCGCCACCCACTATCCAGCCTGAACAGCAGCGCACTGAGACGCGTCGCCGCCACTCAGACAAGGCCGCAAATCACCTGTCAAGGATAGCGGAGAGCACTTCCGACGAGAAACTCAAGGCCGCCCTGCTGCGTCTTGCAAACGCCGTCAGGCAGTAACTTTGGCAGCCTGCATGTAGGAGATAGGCGCTCCGTCCTGCTCTTCAAAAACCACCTCTTCCCAGGCGGATTGATTTGCCAGCAGGGCATGCAACAACTGGTTATTGAGCGCATGTCCTGACTTGAAGCCGTGGTAGGCGCCAATCAGGCTGTGGCCGAGCAGATAGAGATCCCCAACGGCATCCAGAATCTTGTGCTTGACGAACTCGTCTTCATAACGCAGTCCGTCTTCATTCATGACCCGGTAGTCATCAACAACAACCGCATTGTCCAGGCTCCCGCCAAGCGCAAGATTGTTCTCGCGCAGCATCTCGATCTCGTTGAGAAAACCGAAAGTCCGCGCACGACTCACCTCACGCACAAAGGAGGTGGATGAGAAGTCGATGACCGAAGTCTTGGGACGGTCGATGAACGCCGGATGATCGAACTCGATGCCGAAGCTCATTTTGAAGCCATCAAATGGAACAAAGGCCGCCTTCTTGTCGCCGTCATTGACCTCGATGGGCTCGAGAATCCTGACGAAGCGCTTCGCAGCATGCTGTTCGATGATTCCGGCGGACTGGATTAAAAACACAAAAGGCGCGGCGCTGCCATCCATGATGGGAACTTCGGGCGCACTGACATCGACATAGGCATTGTCGACGCCAAGACCGGCAAAGGCTGAGAGCAGGTGCTCCACCGTGGAGACCCGCACCTCACCTTTCACCAATGTTGTCGAGAGACTGGTATCACCGACATTCCCGGCCCTGGCTTCAATCTCGACGGGAGAATCAAGATCAATGCGGCGGAATACGATACCTGTATTCGCTGCAGCAGGGCGCAGAGTCAGCAGTACCTTGTCTCCGGTATGCAGTCCGATACCGGTCGCCTTGATGCTGTTTTTCAGGGTGCGCTGTTTAATCATCAGCCGTCTCTATCAGGATTCGAGGCCAAACCTGTCCACATCAAGCCGATTCAGCTCATCTCCGGACAGACTTCTCCTCTATATTAGGGAATTCCCTAATATTGAACAATAAAATGGCGATATTTGCAAGATCTATCGTCATTTAATCATTCTGTTTCCTCAGAAACGCCGGAATATCAAGGTAATCCATGCCTGTGTTGGCCCTGGCCTCATCCTGGACAGCCGCCTTGGCGCCCTTGCGGATAACAGTCGGATTGTCATACTCACCATATCCGGCAGGGGATTTTGACGATGACGCTGCGTCTCCATTGACGACATCACTGCCAACGACCTTTGCCGCCTTGACAACCTCCATCTCCGGCTTGCGTACAGCCGGCCGAGTCTTCTTCTCCTCCTCACCGCCAATTCCGGTCGCCACGACGGTCACCTTCAACTCATCCCGCATATCCGCATCGATGACGGTGCCTACCACTACAGTAGCATCATCGTCCGCATAGTCTCTGACAGTGGAGCCAACCTCATCAAACTCACCGATGGACATATCCATACCGGCGGTAATATTGACGAGAATACCCTTGGCGCCGGTCAGATTGACATCCTCCAGCAACGGACTCTGCAGGGCGGTTTCCGCCGCCTCCCGCGCACGCTCCTCGCCAACCGCACTGCCGCTGCCCATCATCGCCAGACCCATCTCCGCCATGACGGTGCGGACATCGGCGAAATCGACATTGATCAGCCCGGGCTTGGTAATCAGCTCCGAGATGCCCTGCACCGCATTCAGCAATACATCATTGGCTGCCTTGAAGGCATCGAGCAGTGTCATGTTCGAGCCAAGCACCGGCACCAACTTGTCATTTGGAATGGTAATCAGTGAATCGACGGATTCACGCAACGCCCTGATCCCTTGATCCGCAGCCTGCTGGCGGCGCCCACCCTCGAAACGGAAGGGCTTTGTGACCACTGCAACCGTCAGGATACCCAGCTCCTTCGAGATCTCGGCGACCACAGGTGCGGCGCCGGTGCCGGTGCCACCACCCATTCCGGCAGTAATAAAGACCATATCGGCGCCATGCAGCTGCTCCTGAATGCGCTCCCGGTCCTCCAGCGCAGCCTGCTGGCCAACCTGCGGATTGGCTCCCGCGCCCAACCCCTTGGTCAGCTCCGAACCGATTGGCAGCAGCGTGGACACGCCACACTTGTTGAGCGCCTGCACGTCGGTATTCGCACAAACAAAATCAACGCCCTCAAGGTTCTCCTCCAGCATGTGGCTCACGGCATTGCCGCCTCCGCCTCCTACGCCAATGACCTTGATGACTGCGTCTTGTGTATAGTTATCGACTATTTCAAACATTTTTTCTCTCCTGCACCCAGTTAATAGAATTCATCGTGTGTTGTTGCCTCCAACCGGGAGGATTGATTCCCGGCCTCTCCCTCCGGATGCTGTTCACATCCGGTATCTTCCAACGGCCTGCTTAACGCCCATGCCATTGCAAAAATTCTTGTCGTTCAGCCCTCTTCTCAAAAAATATCCGCGCTCTTGTTGATGCTTGTGCAGAGATCTATTGAGATGTCATCTTCAGTAACCCCCACCAAACCAGCTCTTCATACGCCCCCAGATTTCACGGAATCCTCCCCCGCCAAGGCGGCTCCTCTCGGCTGCTGCGCCGTTCTCGTGTCCATACAGCAGCAGCCCCACACCGGTGGCATGTATCGGATTGTTAATCACTTCAGCCATGCCGGTGACCAGCTGGGGAATACCCAGCCTGACCGGCATATGAAACACCTCCTCCGCAAGATCGATCAGACCCTCGACCTTGGAGCTGCCGCCGGTCATGACAATGCCGCCAGCGAGCAGATCGACAAAACCACTGCGTCTCAACTCCGCATGAATCAGCTGCAGCAGCTCTTCGTAGCGCGGTTCGATGACCTCGGCAAGCGTCTGACGGGAGAGCGTGCGCGCCGGACGATCACCGATACTTGCGACCTTGATGGTCTCATCACCGGCGGCCAGCTGGGTCAATGCACAGCCATAACGTATCTTGATCTCCTCCGCGTGCAGCGTCGGTGTACGCAGAGCCACGGCGATGTCATTCGTTACCTGGTCACCGGCGACAGGAATCACGGCGGTATGGCGAATCGAGCCATCGGTGAAGACGGCAATATCGGTCGTGCCGCCACCGATATCGACCAGGCAGACACCCAGCTCCTTCTCATCGTCTGAGAGCACCGCGTAGCTTGATGCCAGCTGCTCAAGGGTCAAATCGCAAACTTCGAGACCGCAGTGGCGCACGCACTTGTCGATATTCTGCGCCGCACTGACAGCACCGGTAACGATGTGCACCCGTGTCTCCAGGCGTACGCCCGACATGCCGACCGGTTGATGAATGCCCTCCTGCTCGTCGATAATGAACTCCTGCGGCAGGATATGCAGAATCTTGCGATCAGCAGGAATCGCTACCGCCTGGGCCGCATCAATCACCCTGTCGACGTCGCTCTGCGTCACCTCTCCATCCTTGATCGCCACGATGCCGTGAGAGTTGAGGCTATTGATGTGGCTGCCTGCAATCCCGGCAAAGACCGAGTGAATCTCGCATCCGGCCATCAGCTCCGCCTCTTCGACAGCGCGCTGTATCGAACGCATCGTGGCCTTGATATCGACGACCACGCCCTTTTTCAGACCTGTCGACGGATGCGTGCCAATGCTGACGACCTCGATCTCGCCATCCTGCTGCACCTCCCCCACCAGGCAGACTATCTTGGAGGTGCCGATATCCAGCCCGACAATGAGATTTTTTTCTATTTGCGAACTCATGCTTGCGACTCTTTCAACTCCTCTTTGGGTGTATCCTGCTGTTTCATACTCACCGCCACGCCTCCCGAGTAGCGGGCATCGACCACATCGAGCATCGCCGTCTCTCCATCGAAATGATCCAGCAGCAGCCTGGCTCTCGCCAGCCTCTCCATCACCTTGCTGTTTCCAAGCTCGATGCGTACTTCCGAGGCCAGCCAGACTGTCCAGCCGTTGCGCGCATTCCGCCGCAGCCTCAGCACACTCGCCCGCCCCTGCAGGCTCTCTCTGATAAGGTGGAACTGCTGCATCACATCAGCTGCAAAGCGTGCATCCGCATCGATCCGCGGCAACGCCTTGAAGGGCGTTATCGTATGCGGTTTGAACAGCTCCCCCTGATCACTGATGAGCCGATGTGCTCCCCAGCGTGCAAGGGGCGCATGCTCCTCGGTCCTGATCACCAATGCGTCAGGCCACACTCTGCGGACTGTGACGCCGGAGACCCACTGCAGCTGTTTCAACGCGGTTTGTATTTCACTGACGTCCAGCATGAAAAAGCCGCCCTTCATCGCCGTTGAGACGATCTTTTGCAGTTCACTGCGTTCAACATGCTCGAAGTCGCCTTCGAGGATGACGGATTTCACCGGCATCAGCGACGGATCCTGTATCTTCTGATGCATCCAGTAGGCGGCAACCGCGATGACCGCGATGAACAGCAGCACGCCGCCGGAGCGCATCCACATCCTGTCGCCGGGTGAAATCCCCTGCTTGTTGCTGCTGTTGCGCTTTGTTGCAGCCATCAGACGCGTTCCATCGTCAGTTCGAGAATTTTCACGACCAGTGCGTCAAAATCGATGCCCTGCGCCCTTGCCGCCATCGGCACCAGGCTGTGATCCGTCATCCCCGGAACCGTATTGACCTCGATCAGCCAGATCTCTCCATGCTCATCGATCATCATGTCAACGCGCCCCCAGCCGCTTGCTCCTACAGCTTCAAACGCCTCGAGCGCAACGGTCTGCACCTGTCGCTCCATCGCTTCATCGAGACCGCAAGGGATGTAGTAGCCCGTTTGATCCGATTGATACTTGGCGTCAAAATCATAAAATTCATTGGGCGTCTCCAGGCGGATGATCGGCAGGGCTTCGCTGCCGAGTATGGCGACGGTATATTCACTCCCGGTTATCCAGCGCTCAGCGATCACAACGTCGTCATACTGACGCGCCAGCCGCCACGCCTTGTCGAGTTCCGCTGCATTGATCACGCGCGACATGCCGATGCTGGAGCCCTCGTTCGCCGGTTTGACCATCAGCGGAAATCCGAGTGCGGCAGCCGCCTCCAGATCATCCGGGCTGCGCAGTAGCCGATAGGCGGGCGTCGGCAGCCCGGCGCCACCCCACATCAGCTTGGTGCGGTATTTATCCATCGCGATGGCTGATCCCATCACGCCGCTGCCGCTGTAGGGAATGCACAGGGTCTGCAGCGCCCCCTGGATCTGGCCGTCTTCACCCCCCCTGCCATGCAGAACGATGAAGGCGCGATCGTAATTGCCTGCAAACAGGTCAACAATATCCTGCGGTCCGGCAATATCCACCCCATGTGCATCGACACCCTGGCGCAGCAATCCCTCGAGGACGGCCCGGCCACTGTTCAGGGATACATCGCGCTCGGCCGATGTTCCCCCCATCAGCACCGCCACTTTTCCAAACCGCTTCACGTCACTCATGCCGCCTCCCCCACGATATGTACTTCGGCCTGCAGAGAGACCTTGCTGTGGTGCTGCACCCGCTGCTGAACATGTTCCATCAACTGCTCGATATCCGCAGCCGTCGCTCCGTCGCGGTTGACAATAAAATTCGCATGCTTCGCGGAAACGCAGGCGCCGCCAATGCAGAAGCCCTTGAGACCGGCGGACTCGATCAGACGCGCCGCATAATCATCCGGCGGGTTGCGGAATGTCGATCCACAACTGGGCTGATCGGTTGGCTGCGTCTGCGCACGACGCTCCAGCAAGTGACGAATCCGTTGCTGCGCCGCCTTGACATCACCCTGTTGCAGACGAAACCAGCCACGCAGAAAGTATTCACCAGCGACTCCCTTGACCTCGCGGTAGCGCACTTCAAAATCAGCCGGCAGGCGCGTTCTGATGACGCCGCGGCGATCAATGGTCTCAACCTTGTGCACCATCTCCCAGGTCTCGCTGCCGAAGGCGCCGGCATTCATGGCCAGGGCGCCACCGACGGTGCCTGGTATGCCGGCAAAGAACTCCATGCCGCAGTAACCCTGCCTGGCGCTCTCTCTTGCGACCTTGGCGCAACTGACGCCGGCTTCTGCTGAGAGCCTTCCATCCTCGATGGCAAGCTGCTGCAGCCGCCCCTTGGTCAGAATCACGCTGCCATCAAAACCGCCGTCGCGCACCAGCAGATTGCTCCCCAGGCCAACCCACAGCAGTTGTTCATCTTCAGCCAGCTGCTGCAAAAACTGCTGCAGATCGGCAATATCCGCAGGTCGAAACAGCTGCTTGACCACGCCTCCGGCCCGCCAGCTGCAGTGACGCGCCATCGGTTCCCGGTGCAGCAGTTCTCCGCGCAGCTGCTGCATCAGGAGACCTCCGCCAACAAGCGGGGCAGTTTTGCAGCAACCTGACCGATGCTGCCCGCCCCCATCATCAGCACCACATCATCCGGCTCCAGCACCACGGCCAATGCATGCGGCAGCTCGTCGAGCCGTTCCACAAAAATCGGGTTGATCTGTCCCCGGGTGCGGATCGCAGCAGCCAAAGCGCGCCCGTCCGCGCCGCTCAGTGGTGACTCTCCCGCCGCATAGACCTCGTTCAGCAGCAGCACATCCACATCCGACAGTACCGCCGTGAAGTCTTCAAACTGCTCCTGTGTGCGGCTGTAGCGGTGCGGCTGAAACGCCAGTATCAGCCGCCGCCCTGGCCAGCCTGCGCGGACCGCATCAATGGTTGCAGCCACTTCGCGCGGATGATGGCCATAGTCGTCGACCAGCATGACGCGACCCTGCTTCCAGGCGAAATCCTGGCTCTGGAAGCGCCGCCCGATGCCGGCAAAATTCATCAGTGCACGCTGCATGGCGGAGTTGTCTACGCCGAGTTCGCGCGCCACGGCAACCGCGGCCACGGCATTCAGCACGTTGTGCCTTCCCGGCATGTTCAGGTCGATGTCGATGATTTCGCCGTCGATACAGCGCACCTGGAAGCTGGTGCGCAGCCCCTGCTGCTCGATATTCAACACGCGCACATCGGCATCCGCCGACTCCCCGTAGGTAATAATCCGGCGCGTCACTCTTGGAATCAGGTCACGCACTTCAGGATCGTCGACGCACATCACGGCCAATCCATAGAAGGGCAGATGATGCAGAAACTGGATGAAGGTCCGGCGCAGCCGCTCGAAATCACCGCCATAGGTTCCCATATGGTCCTGATCGACATTGGTGACCACCGAGATCATCGGCTGCAGATAGAGAAACGAGGCATCACTCTCATCCGCCTCGGCGACAAGATAGTCACTGGCGCCCAGCTGTGCATTGGCTCCGGCCGAATTCAGCAGCCCGCCGATCACGAAGGTCGGATCCAGCCCTCCCTCCTCGAGCAGGCTGGTCACCAGGCTGGTAGTCGTCGTCTTGCCATGGGTTCCTGCGACCGCGATGCCATAGCGAAAGCGCATCAGCTCTGCCAGCATCTCGGCGCGCGGCACCACCGGGATGCGCTGCTCCCTGGCGTAGACGACTTCAGGGTTGTCCTCGCGAATCGCCGTCGACACCACGACCGCGTCACAGTCTGCGACATGCTCCGCTGCGTGCTCCTGGAAGATCGTCGCGCCCATGCTGCGCAGCTGGCGTACAGCGGCATTGTCAGAGAGATCCGAACCGGATACGCGATAGCCGAGATTGATCATCACCTGGGCAATGCCGTTCATGCCGGATCCGCCGATGCCGACAAAGTAGAGATGCGAAACACGCCGGCGCATCGCCTCCATCGCGCGACTCTCCGCTATGGCAGGCTGCATCGTCATCGCATCATCACCCTTTCACAGATATCCGCGACCCGCGAGGCGGCGTCACACCTTGCCAGAAGACGCGCCTTCTGCGCCATCTGCAGCAGCCTGTCGCGGTCGAGATTGCGTATTTTTTGCGCCAGCACGGCAGCGCTGATGTCGCGCTGCTGTATGATCACGGCAGCCCCCTTGTCAGCTAGATAACGTGCATTGAGCGTCTGATGATCGTCCACCGCATGGGGATAGGGAACCAGTATCGAAGCCACACCGGCAGCGGCAAGTTCGGAGACGGTCAGGGCGCCGCTGCGGCAAATCATCAAATCCGCCCAGCTATAGGCCTCGGCCATATCATCGATAAATTCAACCACCCACGCTTTCACACCCGCCTCTTCATACGCTTGCAGGGTCTCCTCCTTTTTTCCCCGCCCCGTTTGATGCCCGATTGCCGGCCGCTGCGCTTCATCGATCAGCGCCATCGCCTGTGGAACGACCTCATTCAAAGCCGCTGCGCCGAGGGAGCCACCGACAACCAGCAGCTGGAAGACGCCATTGTGCTGCGTCATACGTTCAGACGGGACCGGGATCGCAGCAAACTCGGCGCGCAGCGGATTACCCGTCGTGGTCACTTTGTTAGACGCTCTGAATGTACCGGGAAATGCTTCGCAAACTGCGGTGGCGAATCTCGAAAGCAGCCTGTTGGTGATGCCTGCGATTGCATTTTGTTCATGAATCACCAGCGGCGTCCCGGTGAGGCGCGCGGCAATGCCGCCGGGCCCGGAGGCAAACCCCCCCATGCCGATCACCAGCGCAGGCTTTCTGCGGCGCATCACCTTCAGCGCCTGCCCCAGCGACTGCGCCAGCAGAAGCGGCGCCGTCAACAGGCGTTTGAGGCCGCTGCCGCGCAGCCCCTTGATATTGACGGCATCAAACTCGATCTGATGTTGCGGAACAAGCCGCGACTCAAAACTGTCGGGCGTACCCAGCCAGCTGACTGAATATCCCCTTGAGAGCAGCTCTTTTGCCGTCGCCAGTGCGGGATAGACATGCCCTCCGGTTCCTCCTGCCATAACGATGATGTGTTTCATCTGCCGCTCCGCCTGCGCTCTTTGGTCATGACTTCAAGATGGATGCGCTGCAGCATCGCTATCACCACGCAGGCAACGATAATACTGTTGCCGCCATAGCTCATCAGCGGCAGTGTCAGTCCTTTGGTAGGCAGCAGACCGAGATTGACGCCGATGTTGACAAAGGCCTGAAAACCCAGCCACAAGCCACTGCCATAGGCGATAAAAACGGCAAATCGCGTTGCCTTCTTCTCCGCCATGGCACCTATACGAAATGCGCGCCAGCTGATCAGGGCAAACAGGGCTATCACCGACACTGTGCCAAGCAGCCCGAACTCCTCGCCGATGACAGCGATCAGGAAGTCGTTGTGCGCTTCAGGCAGATAGAACAGCTTTTGCACCCCCTCCCCGAGTCCGACGCCGAACCACTCGCCGCGGCCGAAGGCAATCAATGCATTGGAGAGCTGATAACCGCTATCGAGCGGGTCGGCAAAGGGATCCATGAAGGATGTGACCCGCTGCATGCGATAGGGCTCCGTGATCACCAGCACTCCCAGCGATACGACCGCAATAGCAAACAGCAGCAGATACTGGCGCATCGGCACCCCGCCAAGAAAGAGCATGCCGAATGCGGTGAACAGCAGCACCACCGTGGTTCCCATGTCCGGTTCCAGCATCACCAGGGCGGCAGCGATCAGTACCGGCACCAGTGGCCTGACGAAACCCCAGACACTGTTGGCGACCTCCAGGTGGTTGTGATGCAGATAGCCAGACAGGTAGAGCAGCATGAACAGCTTCATCAGCTCCGAGCTCTGCAGATTCATGCCGCCAATGGTGATCCAGCGCTGGGCGCCGTTGACACTGCGTCCGATTCCTGGAATCAGCACCAGTATCAACAGCACGATGCCGACAGCATAGAGCAGTGGTCCCCAACGCTCCCAGCGGTCGATCGAAATGCGCATGACGAGGATAGCGACCGCCATACCCAGCGCCACGGCAAACAGGTGACGGTTGACGAAATAGTAGGGATCATCAGCAAAGCGATGTATCGTTGCCGAGCCCACCATGACAATCCCGGCAAGCAGCAGCGCCAGGGCTGCGGCCAGCAACGGATAATCCAGTCGTGGCAGCTCCCAGACTTTCTCTCCACGCTGCCGCATGACCGCCTCCATCAGCCGAGCCTCCTGACCGCATCCATGAAAGCGTCACCGCGCTGCATGTAGTTGTCATACATATCGAAACTGGCGCAGGCCGGAGACAGCAACACCCTGTCACCTGGACGGGCGAGCTCCGCCGCAAGCCTGACAGCCTCGTCCATATCGTCCGCCTTGACGGCCGGCACGGCTCCGTCGACAGCCCTGGCGATCTGCGGCGCATCACGCCCGATCAGCACCAGGGCGCGCACAAAGCCTGGCAACACTGCTGCAAGAGCGGAAAAGTCAGCCCCCTTGCAGTCCCCGCCGGCTATCAGGACAGAACGGCTCTCGTCACCCCTGTCCAGCCCCTTCAGTGCTGCGATACAGGCGCCGGTATTCGTCCCCTTGGAGTCGTTGTACCAGCGCACCCGGTCGATTTCAGCAACGAACCAGGTGCGATGGGCAAGGCCGCGAAAACTGCTGATGGCCTGCAACATGGACTCCATTGGCAGGCCCACGGCCTCGCCAAGCGCCAGCGCTGCCAGCGCATTGACCTGGTTGTGCTTTCCGGCTGCGGGAATCGCCGCAGTCTGCAGCAGTCGCTGCCCGCCCCGGCACAACCACTGTTCGCCTTCTGCTTCACAGATGCCATACTGCTCCGCCTGTGGAGGATGCGCACAAAAACCGATACGCTGTTCACTCTCGGCCAGCTGCATGGCAGCGGGATCATCCAGGTTGACGACTGCGGTTTCCGCATTGCGATAGATCACCGCCTTGGCCTGTACGTACTCCAGATAGGAGTTATAGCGATCCATATGATCGGCGCTGAGATTCAGGATCACCGCGGCCTTTGCCCGCAGGCTGTGAATCGTCTCCAGCTGGAAGCTGGAGAGTTCCAGGACATAGAGTGCAATCTCCTCATCCAGCAGATCCAGCACCGGCGTACCAAGATTTCCTCCAACAGCAACCCGGATTCCGGCAGCTTTCGCCATCTCTCCCAGCAGAGTCGTAACGGTGCTTTTGCCGTTGGAGCCGGTAATCGCCACCACCGGCGCCGTCACCTCGCGCAGGAACAGCTCGACATCGCCGATCACCTCGACGCCGCGTGCAATGGCCTGCTGGATCACGGGCTCCTTCAACGAGACGCCTGGACTGACGACAAGACGCTCTGCGGTGTTGAAAACAGCGCTATCAAAAGCGCCGCTATAGAGCTCCACGTCGGGATAGTTGTCACGCAGCTGCTGCAGACCCGGCGGATGATCGCGGCTGTCGGCAACCGCCAGCGGCACGCCCCGGCCAGCCAGGAAACGTGCGCACGACAGCCCGGTAGACCCCAGGCCAACGACCAGGGTCAGCGGAGCCTCGCTGTGCTCCATCATCCCGCCGTTGTCGATTGCTCTTATCATCATCCCGGTCAAATCCGTTAGCGAAGCTTCAGTGTGGCGAGCCCGATCAACACCAGGATCAGGCTGATAATCCAGAACCTGACAATGACGCGCGGCTCCGGCCACCCCTTCAGTTCATAGTGGTGGTGCAGCGGCGCCATGCGAAAGACCCGCTTGCCGGTCATCTTGAACGAGGCGACCTGAATGATGACTGACAGGGTCTCGACGACAAATATCCCGCCCATGATCATCAACACCAGCTCCTGGCGAATGGCAACGGCGACAACGCCAAGCGCCGCGCCGATGGCGAGCGCACCGATATCCCCCATGAAGACCATCGCCGGATGGGTGTTGAACCACAGAAAGCCGAGTCCGGCGCCCAGCAGCGCGGCGCAGAAGACAGCGACCTCGCCGACTCCGGCCAGATAGGGAATCTGCAGATAATCCGCGAAGTTGATATGCCCGGAAACATAGGCGAATATCATCAGGCCTCCGGCAACCAGGATGGTCGGCCCGATTGCCAGGCCGTCCAGACCGTCTGTCAGGTTGACGGCATTCGAGGTTCCGACGATGACAAAGTAGGCGAGCACGACATACAGGGGCCCCAGATTCAATGCCACATCCTTGAAAAAGGGCACGAACAGCTGGGTCTCCTGGGGCTCCACTGCCGTCACATAGAGCGCCAGGGCAGCAGCAAGCCCAAACAGCGACTGCCACAAGTACTTGTAGCGGGATGCAAGCCCCCTGGGATTTTGAAGCACCAGCTTTTTATAGTCATCCACCAGGCCAATACCGCCGAATGCCAGCGTGGTCAGCAGCACGATCCACACGTAGCGGTTGGCAAGATCCGCCCACAGCAGGGTGCTGACGCCGACCGCCACAAGAATCAGCGAGCCGCCCATGGTCGGCGTTCCCGCCTTGACAAAGTGGGTCTCGGGACCGTCGTCACGCACCGGTTGCCCCTTGTATCCGGCAAGCTTGCGAATCATCGCCGGACCGATCACGAAAGAAACCACCAGCGCCGTCAGCACGCTGAGAATAATGCGCAGCGTGACATACTGGAAGACGCTGAAACCGCCAGCGAATTGCGTCAGGTACTCTGCCAGATAGATCAGCATCCGATATCCTCATCCTCATTCGCTGCCAGCGCCTCGACAACCCGCTCCATACGTGCTGTGCGAGAACCCTTGACCAGAACGATCGAGTCGTCATCCAGTTGTGATTGCAACGCCTGTATCAATGCATCGAAATCGCGAAACGCAAAACCCTTATCGCCAAAAGCAGCCGCTGCAGCGGCGCTTGGCGAACCGAGCGTATAGAGCCTGGCGATGCCGCGCTCCGCGGCCAACCTTCCAAGGTCGGCATGCGCCGCCTCGACGTCGCCGCCCAGCTCGGCCATATCCCCAAGCACCAGCACCTTGTGTGCGTCAAATTCACCAAGCACCATGACAGCAGCAGCAACAGAGTCCGGGTTGGCGTTATAGGTATCGTCAATAATGCGCAGGCCCGCTGCATTGCGGCGCGGAAAAAGCCGGCCCGCTACAGGTTTGACAGCGTTAAGGCCTTCCTGGATCAGGCCATCATCAATCTTCAACGCCATGCACACAGCAACCGCGGCAACTGCATTCATGCGATTGTGTTCACCCGCCAACGGCAGCCGCAGCGAGATCCGTCGTTGACCAAGCACCACATCAAACTTCTGCACAAAGCCTTTTTCGCTCCATTGCGTCGTGGATGAACCCTTCTCAAGGCGCACATCGCACTCCCCGTTACTGCCAAAAGTCATGATGTGATGGCCTGCTGCCAGGTTGCGCCACAATGGCAGCCACTGGCTATCGCCGTTGCACACAAAGAGACCGCTGGCGGAGAGGCCATCGATAATCTCGGCCTTGGAGCGTGCAACGCCTTCGAGGGAGCCAAAACCTTCAAGATGAGCGCGTCCGGCGTTATTCAACAGCGCCACGTCGGGAGAAGCAGCCAGGCTGAGCTGATGAATCTCTCCTGCATGGTTGGCTCCCATCTCGATCACGGCATACTCCTCATCCTGAAGCCGCGCCAGGGTCAGGGGAACGCCAATATCGTTGTTCAGATTGCCGATGGTTGCCAGTACGCTGCCCTGCCGGGAGAGAATCGAGGCGATCATCTCCTTGACGGTGGTCTTGCCGTTGCTGCCGGTCAGCGCCACCACCACGGCATCGGATTTATTGCGCCAGGCGGCAGCCAGTTCCAGCAATGCCCGGCGCACGTCGGCAACGATGATTTGCGGGATCCCGGCGTCAACCTCCCTCTCCACCAGGGCGGCGGCGGCACCCTGCCTGGCAGCCCCCGCAACATAGTCATGGCCGTCATAACGCTCGCCGGGTATCGCCGCGAACAGCGCCTCGCCGTCAAGCGTACGGCTGTCTGTACTCAAGGCGCTGAAATGCGCGTCACCATTGACGACCTTGCCATGCAGGAGTTCCGCTGCTTCGCGGACCGAGAAGCCGATCATCGCAGCTCCTCCAGAATCCCGGCAACGACCTCCCGGTCGCTGAAGTGATGGCGCTGATCGCCAATAATCTGGATAGTTTCATGCCCTTTTCCTGCAACCAGCACCAGATCTCCCGGAACCGCCTCCCTGATTGCGACAGTGATTGCCTGCAGACGATCACGGATCACCCGGTGTGAATGCTTCATGCCGCTCAGGATCTGCTCAATGATGACGTCACCGGACTCGGAGCGGGGATTGTCGTCAGTCAAGATAACCCGTTCCGCCAGCTCTTCGGCAACCCCCCCCATCAAGGGGCGTTTGCCCTGGTCACGGTCGCCACCACAGCCAAACACACAGATGAGTTCACCCTCGGCATGCGCGCTTGCTGCAAGCAGTGCGTTTTTCAGTGCATCCGGCGTATGCGCATAATCAACCACCACCAGCGGCTGGTTGTCACCGCCGAAACGCTCCATGCGTCCGGGCACCGCGGGCACACTGGAGAGACGCTTGACAGCCTGGACCAGCGGTACTCCGGCTGCGACCAGCGCTCCGGTGACCGCCAGCAGGTTATCGACATTGAAGCGTCCGATCAGCGCGGATTCGAGCACGACCTGCCGCTGCTGATAGTGCAGCAGCATCTTGAGCCCCTGCGGCGTTTGCCGGATATCCGAGGCGCGCAGCACCGCATCGGCGGCATTGACACCGACAGTGATACAGTCTGTTTCCGGCGCCAGGGACGACTGGATCTGACGCCCGTAGGGATCATCCATGTTGATTACCGCACATCTCAGACCCGGCAGCCTGAACAGCCTCTGCTTGGCTTCGCCATAGGCCTGCATACTGTTGTGATAATCGAGATGGTCACGGCTGAGGTTGGTGAACACGGCCACATCGATGTGCGTACCGGCGACCCTCCCCTGGTCCAGTGCATGCGAGGAGACCTCCATCGCGACTGCCGTAATACCGGTTTGCAGATAATCGGCAAACATCCGCTGCAGCGTTATCGCATCAGGCGTCGTGTGCGTTGCCTGCAGCAGGGAACCGGGCAGGCCATTGCCGAGGGTTCCGATCATGGCGCAGTTTTCCAGCACCCCGGCCGTCAGCCAGGCGCAGGTGGTCTTGCCGTTGGTGCCGGTGTATCCAATGATCGTCATCCGCGCAGATGGATCACCATGGAATTTTGCTGCCAGAAGGCCGGCGTCTACGCTGCTCGAGGCAATCACCGGAAAAGGAACGTCCAGCTCCTCGATGCGCTCCCCGGGCCACGCATCATCAATTTCGGCCACCACCGCGACACAGCCTGCAGCGGCCGCCTGCCGCAGATAATCAAGCCCATGCGCGCGGGTGCCGGAAAGCGCGATGAACAGCGACCCCGGCTTCAGCTCCCGGCTGTTCAGAGAGATGCTGCTGACGGCAAGCTGCGCCACTTCGGGCTGAAGCCCGTCAAGCAGCTCTCCAAGCCTGGGAGTATTGATCAGCTGCGTTGCCGGCATCATTGACCACCTCCGGCGCTCGCCATCTGCAGCTCTTGCGGCCGCTGCTTGTTGTCAGGCGCGACATTCAGCAGCCGCAACGCATGCCCCATCACTTCAGCGAAGACTGGCGCCGCCACCTGCCCGCCATAGAACCCCTCTTTACGGGGTTCGTCAAAGACAGTCACGATCACCAGCCTGGGGCTTGATGCCGGCGCCATTCCGGCAAACAGTGCGCGGTATTTTCTATCTTCGTAACCACTCTTTCCCAGCTTTTTGACTGTACCTGTCTTTCCGGCAACCCGGTAACCGCTCACAGCCGCTTTTGGGGCAGTGCCTTGTGTTGACACCACCCCCTCCATCATTCTGCGCAACGCCCTGCTCGTCTCAACAGAAAGCACCCGCTCTCCCTCGGCGGGCGTTTCAACGCGCAGCAGGGAGAGTGGCCGTTTGATGCCATCCGCGGCAAGAATCGCATAGGCTTGCGCGAGCTGCAGCGTCGATACCGAGAGACTGTAGCCATACGCCAGGGACGCCTGGTCGATGCGCCTCCATAAGCCGTAGTCCCGCAACAGCCCGCTCACCTCACCGGGGAAATCTATCATCACAGGCTGTCCGAAACCATAGCGGTCCAGCATCGTCCAGTGCTCTTTTTCCGGCATTTTCAAGGCGATGGTTGCCGAACCCACATTGCTGGATTTGCGCAGTACACCGGCAGGATCGAGCACCCCGTAGCGTTTCGGGTCGCTCACCTTGTTGCGTCCTATCCTGAGAGACCCCTTGCCGGTATCGATTTTGCTGTTTTCATTGATATAGCCAAGCTCCATCGCCGCCGCAAGCGTCAACGGCTTCATCGTGGAACCGGGCTCGAAGGTATCGATTATGGCCCGATTGCGCGCCTTTCCGCTGAGATTGCTGCGATTGGCATTCGGGTTATAGGAGGGCTGACTGACCATCGCCAGCACCTCTCCGCTGTCAACGTCCAGCATCACCAGCGAAGCCGATTTGGCATCATGCCTGGCGACCGCTCTCTTCAACGCACGGTAGGCATAAAATTGCAAGCGCCGGTCCAGGCTGAGCACCAGGTCTTCCCCGCTGCGCGGTTCGCGAACACTCGACACATTCTCCAGCAAGCGGCGTTTGGCGTCCTTCAGAACCAGCTTGAGTCCATCCTCTGCACTCAGCTCCTCATCATACTGTAACTCCAGCCCCTCCAGCCCCTTTTCATCACGCCCGGCAAATCCGATCACATGGGCGAAAGATGCGCCCGCCGGATAGTAGCGCCTGTAGTCACGATCAAGAAACACCCCCTTGACGCTCTGCTGCTTTAGCGTCGCCATCACCTTGCGCGCATCGGCGGGAATCATCCAGCGGGCCAGATAGAAAAAGTGCTTGTCGCGATAACGTGAGAGCTTCTGGCGCAATCCATCGGCATCTGTTTTCAATGCCTGCGCCAGGATTTTGACGGTTTCGTTGTCATGGGAGAGGATGCGTGGATCGGCCCACAGGGAGTCCACCGGATTGCTCACAGCCAGCACCTCGCCATTGCGGTCAAGAATCCTGCCGCGCCGCGCCGGCACATCCATATAGCTGATATGCTTGTAGTTACCCTTTTGCTGTAAAAAATCGGTGCGCATGACCTGTTGATACCAGGCCCCGGCAATTAACAATCCTGCAGCACTGATCAAAACACCGACCATCAGGCGGCGGCGTGCAACATGGAAGGGAGCACTCTTTTGCCTCCGCTTCGCCTGCCTGCCTTTGTTGTATCGCCGCCTCTTTGCCATTACTTACTCTGTTTCCAGAACCTCAATCTCCTGCATTTGCGGCGTCCGCATCTGCAGCCTGTTTGTTGCACTCTTCTCAATGCGCTCGTAACCGGCAAATGTCGCCAGTTCGACCTGCAACTGCCCCCAGGTCACACTCAACTCATCCGCCTCGGCGCGCAAAGCCTCCCGCTCGGCAAACAGTTGGCGTGTCTGCTGTTTTGCCTCGACAACCTTCAAGGCCGTCCACACCACGGCAATCAGCAACACGGCGATCAGCAGCATGCGACCGCTGCTCACGCCGATTTCTCCGCCACTCGCAAGCGGGAGCTGCGCGCCCTCGGATTCTCCCTGATCTCCGCAGATGAGGGCGCCAGCGCCTTGCCTACCAGCTTCAGCCTTGGCTTCGTCATTTGCGAAGCCATCACAGGAACGCTTTTGGGTAGCTGGTCGACACGGGAGTGATCTCGCATAAAGCGTTTGACTATTCTGTCCTCCAGCGAATGAAAGCTGATCACAGCCAGTCGTCCTCCGGGTCTGAGTACCGATAATGCCTGCTCGAGCACAGCCGACAACTGCTGCAGCTCCTGGTTGATACGTATTCTTATCGCCTGAAAACTCCTTGTTGCCGGGTGTTTTCCAGGATCTCTGCGCGGTACGGCCTGCTCAATCAACTCGACCAACTGCATGGTCGTGGTTAATGGCCGACTCTGCCTTTGCGCCACGATTGCTGAAGCTATGCGTCCTGAATAGCGCTCCTCCCCATATTCGCTCAAGACCTGCTTGATCTGCTCCCGTGATGCTTCCGCAAGCCATGCTGCCGCCGTGATGCCATCATCGGGATTCATGCGCATATCCAGCGGTCCGTCATGCATAAAGCTGAACCCCCTTTGCGCATCCTCCAGCTGTGGCGATGAAACCCCGAGATCCAGCAACACGCCGTCAATTTCCCCCTTGATACCCAGTTTCACGCAGAGCTTCTCGAGTCGATCAAAAGAGGCGTGCTCAATGGAAAAACGCGAGTCACCTCCAATGACGGCAGCCGCACTTTTGACGGCCTCCGGATCACGATCCAGAGCGATCAGACGTCCCGCATCCCCCAATTGCTGTAAAATCAACGCGCTATGCCCACCACGGCCGAAGGTTGCATCCACGTAGAGTCCATCCGGCCGGAGTGCAAGCGCATCCACTGCCTCTTGCAGTAATACCGGTCGATGCTTCAACTCAGCCGTCATCAGCTACAGGTTCAGATTCTGAATCTCAGCCGAGATTTCCGAATCAGGATCCTGCAACGCCTGCATATTCTCCTCTTCGATCTGCTGCGCCATTTGCTGCGACCAGATCTCGAGCTTGCGACCCTGTCCGACAATGGCAATCTGTTCACCTGCCTCCAGCCCGGCATGCGCACGCAGTTTCTGCGGCAGCAGAATTCGCCCCTGCCCGTCGACCTCCAGTTCAAACATGTTCATAAACAGAAGGCGCTGAAGCTGCGCATACTGCTTGTTCAGCGAAGGAAGATTGGCTACCTCTGTCGATGTTTTCTCCCACTCACTCCAGGGGAACAGCCATAAACAGGATTCACCGGTCGGATGTATCGTCACTGCCACACGGGAACCGCCGCTGCTGCGCAGACCCTCGCGGTGGCGCGCAGGAATAGCGACACGCCCCTTGGGATCCAGCTTGACAAGATTGATTCCGAAATACATAGCGTGACTCAGGATTGCTTATAGTTATTCCCGGGCGGGGCAGTGCAGCCATAATTCACTACAATTCCCCACTTCTCCCCACTTCTATCAAATAATAGACGCAATCCTGGTAACGGTCAAGGAAAAAACAGAAAAAATTGAGTATTAACAATAACTTATGAAGAAGACGCCATCCATATAAAAAACAGCTTGATGAGAAAGCAAGTTAAAGTAAATTATGAAGAGATGGGGTGAAAATTGTTGCGATGCGCTGCCTTCAGGGTATTTTGAGCATAGAAGTGGGGAGAGGTGGGAGTCGGCCTGTAAGCCGGGTTCTGTCGAGGATAATCATTCATCTGGGTAGTGCGTCACCGCATACCTCAAGCGACCTACCCGGAAGCCACCTGCGGACCACAGGCCGTGCGAACACAAGCTTCCCTATTTGGTCTTGCTCCGGGTGGGGTTTGCCTTGCCGCTGCTGTTGCCAGCAGCGCGGTGCGCTCTTACCGCACCATTTCAACCTTACCGGCAGTCACAGACTGCTTTGGCGGTATATTTTCTGCTGCACTTTCCGTCGGATCACTCCGCCCAGGCGTTACCTGGCACCCTGTCCTGTGGAGCCCGGACTTTCCTCCATCAGTCAACTGACAGCGATTAACCGGCCGACTCCCACATCCAAGATAGCGGCTGGAGCGTCAATAAGCAAGAAAAAAGTTGGAAGTCAGAAATCGACAGTCGACAGAAAAGGAGAGTTGGCAGTCTTCAGTTTGCAGCAATATGGTTGAGACGCCTGCCAACTCCTGACTCCTGACTCCTGACTCCTGACTCCTGACTGCAAATTTACTTATGTGTTTGCGTGCGCCACATATCGACGATGCTCCCGACATCCAGATCGTCCAGGCCCTCACGCCAGCTGGTAAAGTAATC
>JBDLII010000009.1:0-25600 GCA_039714995.1 Pseudomonadota bacterium | reverse complement strand
TGGCAAACAGCTGCTTGCAGACAACAGGCTGCTGACAATGGATGAGGAGGAGATTCTCGCAAACAGCCGTGAGTGGCTGCAGCGGATACAAAACGGAAAATAGGCTCGTAGGGTACTATGAGCTCAGCGCATTGCTCCGTATTGATGCCAATCCCTCTTTTTTAACCACAGATGCACACAGATATACACAGATCGAAAAAGCAATGGAAGCTCTGGTTAATTTGGCGCCAAGCGACATTGCGTAACATCTCTATAACCCCGTGCAAATCAAAATCATGGGGTTATTGAGAAACAACCATGAGTTGGAGATTGCTTCGTCGCTGCACTCCTCGCAATGACGAATAAACCAGAATTTTACACATAATATCTGTGTTTATCTGTGTGCATCTGTGGTGAATACTTTTTGATACTGAATACGCTTACTCCATGGGTTCTGGCGTTTCACACTGCGTTCCACGGCAACGATAGATGACTCCGCCAGGACGGGGCTTCTTGTCCGCCAGCGCCTGCGGAACATCGGCGTCATCCGGTATTGCCAGCACCATGCTGGCAGGCCGGTAACTACGCTGCTGCCCGGATTGCCACTCTGCCAGCTGCTCGCTGCTTCCCCGAGCGATCAGGATTTCAGGCGGCTTCAACTGCTCCTCCAGCGCCAGCAACAGTGCACCATGTCCATGCGGCTGCTGGCTGAGCACACTCCAGGCAGTGTGCAGGGTACGCTCGGCGGTTTGCAGATAGCGGAGGTCGCCGAGCAGGCACCCCAGCCGCTGCAAGGCAAAAGCGGCGATGCCATTACCGGACGGCATGGAGTCGTCGCTCATCGGTTTCGGTCGGTGTATCAACTGTTCGTGGTCGTTAGAGGTAAAGAAGAAACCGCCCTGCTCTTCATCCTCGAATTGCTCCAGCAGGATATCGGCCAGCTCGATGGCAAAATCGAAATCCTGCCTGTTCCAGCGCACCTGCAGCAGCTCCAGCAGGGCGTCGATCAGAAAGGCGTAGTCATCAAGATAGGCGTTCAGATGGGCGCAGCCATCTTTATAGGTCGCCAGCAGCCGCTGCTCTCTCCACAGGGTGGAGTGAATGAATGCCAGCGCCTGCTCCGCTGACGCAATCCATGAAGGATTCGAACAGAGACGCCCTGCCCTCGCCATCCCCTTGATCATCAATGCATTCCAGCTGGTGAGAATCTTCTCATCCCGCCCCGGGTGAATACGTATGCTGCGATGCGCAAAAAGTGTCTGCTGCGCCGCATCGATCAGCTCTTGCGCCTCGGCAAGCGACAACCCCTCCGCTGCCGCCAGCTGCTCGAGGTCGGCAAAGGTGTGCAGATGCCAGCGGCCCTCGAAATTGGCCTCCCTGTCGAGGCCATAGAGCGGCGCAAACAGCTGATACTGCTGTGCGTTCAACTGCTCCTCGACCTCGGCAGGCGTCCACACGTAGAATTTCCCCTCCTCACCCTCGGAGTCGGCGTCCAGCGTCGAGTAGTAGCCGCCTTCGGGCGATTGCATTTCGCGCATCACCCAGTTTGCGGTCTGCTCGCACACCCGGGCGAAGAGCGGCTTGCCGCTGATGCGCCAGGCATCGGCAGCGAGCGCCAGCAGCGGGCCATTGTCATACAACATCTTCTCGAAGTGGGGAATCATCCATTGATCGTCCGTCGAGTAGCGACAGAAGCCGCCCCCAAGCTGGTCGTACAGGCCGCCAAGCGCCATCTGCTGCAGCGTCATCAGCGCCATGTCACGCGCCTCCCGGTCATCGGGATTCCTTGCATGCGCCCGCAGCAGGAACTCGATATGGGTTGCATGAGGAAATTTCGGCGCCTGTCCAAAGCCGCCATAGCCGTTGTCGAAGCTCGCTACAAGCTGCTGACGCCCCTTCCGCAGCGGTCCGTCATCGACATTGGCGGCGCCTTGTTCTGCTGGGTGCATCTGCGCCAGCGAAGCGGAAAGGCTCCGGTTTTGATCACGAATCGCCTGCTGCTGACTGCTCCAGGCCTCATCGATGCGCTGCATCAACTCCCGGAAAGAGATCATGCCGTAACGTGCAGTGGCGGGAAAATAGGTGCCGGCAAAAAATGGCATCAGGTCATCCGGCGCCAGGAACACCGTCAGCGGCCAGCCGCCTGGACGCTGGCTGAGCAGCTGGTGCGCCTGTTGATAGATCCTGTCGAGGTCGGGACGCTCCTCCCTGTCGACCTTGATGTTGATGAAGAGCCGGTTCATCAATTCCGCCGTCTCTTCATCCTCGAAGGATTCATGCGCCATCACGTGGCACCAGTGACAGGCGGAATAGCCGATTGACAACAGGATCGGCTTGTTCCGGCGGCGCGCCAGCTGCAGCGCCTCATCACACCATGGCCACCACTCGACCGGGTTGTCTGCATGCTGCAGCAGATAGGGGCTGGTTGTGTCGCTTAAGTGATTCATCTGTTGATATACGTTGGATTCAGTATACTGTCGCCTTGGAATTGATAGAGTAGTTCATCGCATGCACAAATTAGCCACACTAAAATTGGGAAAGGACCAGGAACGCCGGCTGCTGGCGGGCCATTCATGGATCTACAGCAACGAAGTCGACAGCAAAGCGAGCCCCCTGAAATCATTCTCAGCAGGCGAACAGGTGGCCGTTATCAGCCAGCGCGGCAAGTGGATCGGCCATGCCTATGTCAATCCCCATGCGCTCATCTGTGCACGCCTGTTCAGCACCCGGATTGACAGCGTGCTCGACGAGAAGCTGCTGACAGAGCGCATCGGCCAGGCATTGCAGCTGCGCAAGCGTCTCTTTACGGACGACTTTTATCGCCTCGTCTATGGCGAAAGCGACTTTCTGCCGGGACTCGTCATCGACCGTTACGGTGACTATCTGGTCGTGCAGATCACAACTGCCGGGATGGATATGGTGCGCAGCCAGATTGTCGCGGTGCTCGAGCAGTTGCTCTCACCACGCGGCATCCTGCTGCGCAACGACACGCCGATGCGCGCCATCGAGGGGCTTGATTCATCCGTGACTGTTGCCAGCGGCGAGATTCCACCGCTGGTCCGGTTGCAAGAGGGCGACTCAAGCTTTGAAGTGTCACTGACCGATGGGCAGAAAACCGGCTGGTTCTATGACCAGGCAGCCAACCGCGATCAGCTGCAGCGCTATATCCGTGCAGGCGACAGCGTGCTGGATATCTGCAGCTATGTCGGCGCCTGGGGTATTCGCGCAGCGCGCGCCGGCGCCACCGAGGTCATCTGCGTCGACAGCTCCAGTGCCGCGCTTGAGCATGCACAGCACAATGCCGCACTGAATGGCGTGGAGGAGCGCGTCCGCACGATGAAAAACGACGCCTTCGAACGCCTCAGGAAGTTCGCCAAACGCAAGCGGCAGTTTGATGTCGTCGTTCTGGACCCGCCAGCCTTCATCAAACGCAAAAAAGATCTCAAGGAGGGTATGCAGGCCTACAGCCGGCTCAATGCGCTGGGACTCGGGGTATTGAAGCCGGGCGGCATCCTGATCACCTCGTCCTGCTCCTTCCACATGGCGCAGTCACAACTGCTGAATGTCGCGCGCCAGGGCGCCGTCAGGGAGAAGAGCCGCCTGCAGCTGCTGCAATATGGCCAGCAGGGAACAGACCACCCCGTCCACCCGGCAATCCCGGAAACGGCTTATCTGAAGACGCTGTTTTTGCACAAGGCGTGAGCCGTGGTCGCTTCTGCTTTGAGCAGGGGATCACTCTTGTCGGCGTGACTGCAGGTGCACGCGAATGGCGTCTTCCAGGTCAAGCTCGTTCAGATGCGAGGTGATCTCGCGCAAGCGCTGCTCCATCTCCGGCAGGATGACATTCTCCAGCGCACGGGAACGGCGCTCGGTGGTGCGGTATTCCGCCAGCAGGCGGTAGAGGTTGCCCGACATGCCGGCCAGGACAGCGCTTTGTTCTATGCAATCCTGCAGCAGCCGGATACACTGCTGCGCAATCCCGGAAGGATTCGCAGGAGCCGTCTGCCCATCTGCGCTTTCGTCACTGGACATGCTGGTTTCAAGCAGCGTGACGCCCATGAAGTTGCGTGCGCTGTGGCTGAAATCGGCGCCATCGAATGATGCTGCCGGATAGACTTGCAAGCCATCAAGGCCATGATGCATCACAGCCGCCTGCATGGCCTCTCTTGCCTGTGTATGCAGGACATCCAGCTCCCTCTCCAACTGCTGATACAGGCGCAACTGGCGTATCAGTTCCGTTGCCAGTAACAGGCGTTTTTCATCGAGAAACACATAAGCTTCCCTGAACACCGCCTGCTCACTTTTCAGTTCCATGACGGCGGCGTGGCCAGGCGTCTGTCCGAATCCGCTCATGGGCCGGGTTTATCCTCTCCGTCCTGGTTGATGTACTGCTCGATCTGCCTGTCGTTGAGGCGAATCAGCTCGTTGGCAGGCAGCGTGCGCAGCAGTCGCCAGCCGATCTCCATGCCCTCCTCCAGACTGCGCCCCCCCTGCTGATGAATAAACTCTTTTTCAAACAGTGCGCCGAAATCCAGAAACAGGCGGTCGCCAGGGGTCAAGCCTTCACGGCCGACGACACTGGCCAGCACGCGAACATGCACGGCGCGCGCATAGGCTGCATACAACTGGTTCGCAAGATCAGGATGGTCAACATGCGTAAAACCCTCGCCGACGCCATCTTTCATAAGTCGCGACAAGCAGGGCAATACTTTTACCGGGGGATAGATGCCTGCACGGTCAAGTTCTCTGTCGAGCACAATCTGACCCTCGGTGATGTAGCCGGTGAGGTCTGGTATCGGGTGCGTGATATCATCCGATGGCATGGTCAGGATCGGCAGCTGGGTCAATGAACCCGGCACACCCCTGATGCTGCCGGCGCGTTCATAGAGTGTCGCCAGGTCCGAGTACATGTAGCCGGGGAAACCTTTTCGGCTGGGCACCTCACCGTGACTGGCCGACACTTCACGCAGCGCCTCGCAGTAGTTGGTCATGTCGGTCATCACGACCAGGACCTCCCTCCCCTGCTCGAAGGCCAGGTACTCTGCGGCGGTCAGGGCGTAGCGCGGGCACAGCAGGCGCTGGGTGCTCGAATCCGACGCCAGGTTGAGAAACAGCACCGTATGTTCGAGTACGCCGCTGGCCTCCATCGCGGCCCTGAAACGCTCGGCAGAATCAAAGGAGACGCCAATCGCAACAAAGACCATGGCGAAGCGGCTTGCGCTGGAAGCCGACTTCCCCTTGTCATCAGCTTTCCGCAGGCGCGCCTGCTGTGCAATCTGGATCGCGAGCTGGTCATGAGGCAGGCCGGCGCCTGAAAAGATTGGCAGCTTCTGGCCGCGCACCAGGCTGTTCAGGACATCAATGGTGGAGATGCCTGTCTCGATAAAGTCCGAGGGAAGATCCCTGGCGGCCGGATTGATCGAGAGACCGTCGATGCGCAATGACTGCTCCGCGGCAACAGGCGGTCCGGCGTCGATAATGCGGCCGACGCCGTCGAACATGCGCCCCAGGAGTCCGGGACCGACAGCGAATTTCAGCGGCTCGCCGAGAAAACGCACACGGGTGTCATCAAGGCCGAGTCCCGCAGTTGACTCCAGCACTTCAACTGTCATGAGGTCATCATCGATAGCTGAGATACGACCCAGGCGTACATTTCCAGCCTCATCCTCGACTTCCACAGCCTCGTTCAGACCGGCATCGACGCTGCGCTTGAGAAACAGTAACGGCCCTTCCAGCCGGGTGACAGCGCCATCGACATAAACATCAGCTTTCATCGCCGGCATGCTCCTGTATGTCGCTGTTCGTCAGTTGCGTGAATGCTGCATCGAGATCGCTGCGTAGCTGCTTGAACCTGTCCAGCTCCTCTTCGCCGATCTCCTCGCCCATGCGCATCAGCCTGCGCAGCAGCGGAAGTCCATTGATGGCTTCGATGCTGATATCACTGTCGACTGCATTTTTTGAAAGTTCGATGAAACGGGTGATCATCTGCATCATCGCCATCTGCCGCTCCGCAGAACAGTAGCGGTCAGTCTCGGAAAATGCCGACTGCCTGAGAAATGCCTCGTTGATCAATTCGGCGCACAGCAATACATGCTGTTGCCGGGGAGGAAGCGCATCCTTGCCGATAATGCGCGCCATGCGCTCCAGCCGCGCCTGCTCCTCCAGCAGCGAAAGAAAGCGTTGCCGTTGGCTCTGCCAGGTCGGATTGCCGCTCTGGCTCCAGAAGTGCGCAACCGACTCGACATCACCGGAGTATGACTGCAACGGGTGGATGGCGGGGTAGAAGCGCGCCTGTGCGCGTGCCGTGTCCAGACCCCAGAACGCGTGCACGTAACGCCTGGTGTGTGTTGTCACCGGTTCCGAGAAATCTGCGGAAGGCGGGCTGACCGCACCGATAATCGTCAGGGAGCCAGGCATGCCCGACAGGGCAACGACATGCGCCGCACGTTCATAGAAGTCCGCCTGCCGGCTGCTGAGGTAGGCCGGATAGCCGGCCTCACCCGGCAGTTCACCAAGGCGTCCGGAAATTTCACGCAGCGCTTCCGCCCAGCGGCTGGTGGAATCGGCCATCAGCGCAACGCGCATTCCCTGGTCGCGGAAATATTCACCCAGCGTAACAGCCGTATAGATACTGGCTTCGCGAGCCGCCACCGGCATGTTGGATGTATTGGCGATAATCACGGTGCGCTCCATCAGCGGCCGCCCCGTGCGCGGATCTTCCAGCTGTGGAAACTCGTGCAGTACCCCGGCCATTTCATTGCCGCGCTCTCCACAGCCGACATAGATGATGATATCGGCATCGCACCACTTGGCGAGCGTCTCCTGCAGGACCGTCTTGCCGGTGCCGAATCCGCCGGGCATCGCGGCCCGCCCGCCGCAGCCCAGCGGAAACAGGCTGTCGAGAATGCGCTGCCCGGTAAACAGCGGCCCTTCGATCGGCTTGCGGCGCAGAACCGGCCGTGGCTTCCTGACCGGCCAGTAGTGGCTCATCGAGAGCTTGCGGACTTTGCCGTCACTGCAATCGAGGATGCACAGCGTCTCATCTTCCGTATAGTCACCGGCCGGTTCAATCGCTGTGACAATGCCGTCGCAATCGGGCGGCGTCAGGCAGCGTTGTATACGTGCATCATCGCGATGGACAATACCGAATACGGTTCCTGGGTCTATCAGCTTGCCTGCCTTGATCGACGGGCTGAAGGCAAATCGCCTGACGCCCTGCTCCGCGCGAACCCCGGGGTTGATGAAGCGCTGCTGTTCGTTCAGCGGACGCAGCAGTCCATCATAGATATTCCCCAGCAACCCGGGCCCCAGCTTGATTGACAATGGCGCCCCGGTCGCCGTTACCGGATCGCCTGGGCGCAGGCCGGTGGTATCCTCATAAATCTGGATAACGGCCTCGGTGCCGTTGATGCGTATCACCTCTCCCAGCAGTTCCAGCCTGCCGACCTTGACAGCCTCATTGAGGTGAAAGGGTTTTCGAGTAGCAGCCCGCAATACCGGTCCGCTTATCCAGTTGACAACCGCATCCGTCATGGCCGGTCATCCTGCTTGTATTGTGCCAGCAGGGTGGCCTCGATGACTGCCCTCCTCTGCAGCAGGCCATCGAGCGTGGCGTCCAGCACTGTTCCCTGGTAGCTGATGCGAATGCCCGCTTCAATTGCATCGTCTGCTTCGATTTCAGGCGCCTTGCCCTGTTTATCCATCACCAGCTGTTTCAGGAGCATCCTCTCTTCATCGCTGAGGTCATGTGGATGTTCGATGCGCCACTGCTGCAGCAGCAGCCTTGCTGCTGCGACCTCAACAGCCGATTCCAGCCAATCACGCCTTGATGCAGGGTCCTTCCACAGTGCCAGCATCGCGTCACGCAAGGCAGGCCAGGCTTCATCCAGAAAGGCGTTGTCGGCATTCTGCTGCTGCTTCCGGATCTGTGTCTGGATGCGCGCCTGTGCTGCTGAGATCCGAAGCCGGTATTTTTCGCGCAACGCAGCTATGTGATTATGCATGCGGGCTCTCACCTTGGTGTGCGCCCGATGGAGAATGTCACCCGCATCTGCGTCGACATGCTGAAGAATTTCAGCACAGCGTCTGTCGCGGTTTTCGGCGACGACAGCGAGCAGATGCTCCAGAGTTTGGGAATTCTGTTGCTCCTCCGGGGGCGAATTCATTCCACCATCCCCAATTGCTGATGGATGCGTTTCGCGATGTCCGGAACAGTCTGATTGCCCCATAGATCGGCAACGATGATGACAGGAGGGTTGATTCTGGCGAGCAGCCTGTCGCGCTCCGCGGAGCTCAAATAGTGCGCCGTCGCAGCGCCGACCAGTACAAGCGACGCACGCTCGCAGGCCTGCCCGATCAGTGAGGATGTATTTTGCCTGTCTGCAATATGCACCTTGACACCGCCAAGCCGGTAACCCGCGGCGCTGATCTCATCTCCGATATATTCAATGATTGACATGTCATCAAGGATTGATATCAGAGAACGCCGTTGAGAATAAGAACAGAGATAATCAGGCCGTAAATGGCAATCCCCTCGGCCAGGCCGATAACGATCAGGGTGCGGCCGATCAGCTCGGGTTTCTCGGCAAGCGCGCCAATTGCGGCACTGCCGACGTTTGCCACGGCATAACCCGCTCCCAGGGAGGAGAGCCCGGTTGAAATCGCCGCTGCGAGCAGTCCCCATTTTACGACCTCAGGCGGCGGGCTGCCTGCGCTCTCCACCACTGCCGAAGCAATGGCGGGAGACCACCACAGCAGCAGGGTCGCAAAAACGCTCATGATAGCGGCTCCTCCCAACCAGAGAATGAGTTTTGCTGTGACAGGGTTCATATCAATTCCTCTTGTGGATCATTAAACCGATACTCCTGAAGCCGGACCGGTCAAAGGTTTGAAGGCGCGCCCGTTCGCTTCCAGGAAGCGGATGAAAAACTCGAACAGTATCAGACGTGTTGTCTGTATGCTGACCACCAGCCCCTCCAGTGCGATCACAATAGCGTTTCCAAGCAGGATGATCAGTAACGATAATGCGATCGAGCCGGCATTGTCGGCCATAATGTTGAAGGCCATCGACAGACCGGCATGCGCCAGGGCAAAGGCGCCGACGCGGACAAACGAGATCGTGTTCAGCACCAGCTGCAGCATGGTCTCGATCAGCGACCCCACTGCAGTGAAGAGAGCCATCAACCTGCCATTGGCGAGCAACAGGCTGCCGACAAGGAACCATGTCAAGGCGCCAATGATCAACACCAGGCTGATACGATTCTGGAACAGAGCAGCGGATACTATACCAAGATAGAGTACAATCACCGGCGCTTCGAGGTGAAGCCAGCGCTTCCAGTCGCCTCGCCAGCTTGACTCCATCGCCTTGAGTGCAAGCCCGGCCAGCATGATAACAACCGCGGCCAGCAGAGGAACAGCCAGCACCGGCAAGGGTTGTTCGATAGGGTGCAGCCACAGTGCGGGAATCAGATCTTCCCTGCCGAATACGCTGCCAAACACCAGGCCGAACAGCATGGCGCTCGCGCCATTGGCGACCAGAATCCGCAGCAGTGGCCAGCGTTTTTGTAAAAACAGGCCCGCCATCAGCAGGATGAAGCCCTGGCCGACATCACCGAACATGTAGCCAAAGAGCAGCGGCGCCAGCAGCGCCAGTAGGCGGCTCGGATCTGCTTCATTGTCTCCCGGCGTACCCAGCAGCCCGGCAAACAGCTCAAACGGCCTGGCCCACCAGGGATTGTGCAGCACCAGCGGCGGCTGCGTGTTTTCCGGCGCGTCAGGAAAATGCAGGATGGCGCGGGAACCCTGCAACTCCAGGGCCCTGTATAACGCGGCACCCTGTTCATCGCTGCTCCAACCGGTGATCCAGGCAAAATTGCCTGACACCGGCAGAGAGGAGACATTGTTGAGGAACCAGTCCAATCTTCGTATCTCGCCCAGCGCCTGGGGCAGGTGATACTTTCCCGAGAGTACAGCCATCTCCTGTTGCAGCTGTTGCATCCGCTCCTCAAAGTTTACCAGCCCTCCTTCTATCCTCTCTATCGCCTCTTCCCTGCGGGCGGGAAGAGGAGGAATCTCTACCGCCGTGTATCTCTTCAACGCCAGTTCCGCTGTCAATGCGTCGAGATCGTCGTTTGTTCCCGCAAGCAGTAAAAACCTGTGTGAATCCGTGGCTGACTCGCTCCACAGAACGGTTTGTGGAATGCTTTGCAAGCGGCATCTGGACGGCAGCAGGAAGAGACGGGCTGAAACCATGGATCCTGCCAGTGACAGCAACCTGAGATCCAGACCGCCGGCAGCATCGCTGTGCAGAAAATCCAGCAGCAGCAACATGTCCTGACGGCGGCTTTTGGCGATCTCGAGCCGTTGAATGACCGGCTGGGCCTCGTGTTCCCATCCCTCCAGCGTGGTCAGTACGTCATCGATGATCCGGGCCGGGTTGCCGCTGTATGGACTGAGGCCTGCATCGGGTTCCGGCCACCAGGCGGTATAGTTGCGCTTCAGGCTTTCGAATCGACGCAGTCGCTGCTGGAGATCCTGTAAGTCCATCTCCCGGTGGGAATGATCATGCACTTCCAGTTCGATCCTGCCGGTATGTGCCAGCGCCTCCAGGGTATCGGTCAGGTCATCGTGTGTCGTCAGCAGCTCAAACCATCTGGTCCTGTCCGGCCGCATAATCATGCGGCAAATCCTTCTGCGGGCATTTCAACGTCGAGGAAGAACAGGCGTTGCAGCAGGTCGCTCCTGAGTTGCTGCAGATCGATTGCAATCAGGGCAAGGTAGGCGCAGACGGCGGCAGGTTGAAACGCATAGCGGCGAAAGATCCGACGCAATTTCTCATCGACGTCTGCAAAATCAGCCTGCGATAGCTGCTCTTTCTGCGTTGCAAGCAGCAGCATCTGTTTTTGCAGCAGCTTCTCCAACTCCTTCAGGCCATGATTGAAAGACTCCCTGTGCGGACGAATCCTGTTCCAATGCGACAGCCAGCCGCTAAACAGCGACTCCCCCATCTGCCAGGCGTTAACCAGATCCGCGTAACCGGCTTCAAGCATAGCTCTCGAACGCAACGCGGGATCCTCATCGGTGAATTGACTGACAGCAGGATCTGATCTCATCCAGCCCAGAGCTGTGCCACCGGCAAGCAGGTACTGCAACAGCGGCAGGTCGGCGAGGCGCTTGATCCACTGCAACGCAATCTGCCAGGCAGTTGGGAGCCAGTGGGCGACTTCGTCAACATGGCCCCGGAATTTCTGCCGCAGTGCCAGTTCGATGTCATGACTGCTATGGCCTGCGCTGATGCCGAGAACCCAGGGACGCAATGCTGTCTGCTGAGCAACCTGCAAATAACTCGCGAGGTCATGGATATTGCGCAATCTCAGCCACACAACATCATCCACACGTTGACTGTAGCGCGCCTGCAGACGCGCCTGGGCATAGGCAAAAGCGGGCTGATCTGCCATCAGCCGGATTCCAACTCACCATTGGATGTTGAATCACCACAGCACAGCGCAACAGCCAGGTTCGTTACAACGGTTTGCAGTCTCTTCGCGTCATCCAGACGCCCTCCTCCATGCTGGAGTTTCTCAGTGCCCTCCTTCTCTATCTCCCTGATCATGCGATCCAATTTGTGGCTATGGCGCATCTCCATGTTGGTAATGCGTTGGTCTGTGCGCTTGTGAATGCCATGTGCGCGAACATGTGCTGTATGAACAGCTTGCCGGGCCTGTTGCTCGCATAGATGGATTGCCTGTTCCGCCTCCCGTTCCGCCTGCAAAATGATCTGCATGGCCTCTTCGGCTTCAATGGATGACACTGGTTTGTTCTCTTTCATCTCTGCTCCAGGTGAAAAGAGCTGTTCAACCAATCAATGATGCAGCCAACCCTGTTTAATATCACAGTCATGGTCGTTCAGACAGAACCGCTTTGTCGTAGAATTATATGGAGTTTCTCTCTTCACAAGATCGATATACAGACGCCTGCGACCAGTTTGAACTTGAAGAGTGTTCGATAATCTGGTATTATTTTTATGGATGGATTCAAGAATTTTATCAGAATAAGAGAGTGAATATGGTCACCAGGCATCAACGGCTTTTCAAAACAGGGAGCTGCAGCTATTTCAGGCATGTTGCTGGAGAAAGCGCCATTTTCGCTGAGATATAGACTACTCTTTAGTTGCATAGTATACAAAATTTCACTTCAGCTAATTTCGGGAAAAAAGTGATGAAAAACAGACTAGCCATCATACTCTTCATCGGCATTGCAGTTTTACTCCTTTCCGCAGTGCAGGCCTTCGATGCTCCACCAGCGCTGAATGCAACCGTACCAGGAGCTCCACCCGCACCACCTGCACCGCCTGAAATTCCCGCTGATATGATCCACGTCGTCACCAGCGATTATGCCGGAAGCGCAGCGGTTTTGGGTGGCACCGTCATCCCCTACAAGATGGTCAATCTACTGGCCCAGTGGAAAGGCGAAGTTAAAACCATCGCCGGTCAAGAGGGTGATGCCTTCAAGAAAGGCGCCCGGATCGTAGCCCTTGACGATGATATCCTCCAGGCAAAACGCCGGGCGGCGGTCGCAGGTCTGCGCAGCGCCCAGGCAGGCGTAGGCAACGCCTTGATTCAGTTAGAACGGGAGAGGCGTTCACCCCACACCCAATCCAACAGCATGCTGGGCGGTGCGCCAGCCATGTTTACCATGTTCTCCGACCCGATGCGCTCCTTCTCCGGCAAGGGCAGCCCCCGCTTTGAGCGCCACTCGAACCTGTATGGCCAGGGCGTTATGCTGCAAACCGCCAGGGACCAGGTTGACCAGGCAATGGCGGGCCTGGCCGAGCTGGACAAGAACATTGCCGACGCCGTGACCGTGGCCCCCTTTGATGGCGTCATCGTCAAGAAGATGGTGCAGGTTGGCGACACCGTGAACCCGGGTATGCCGCTGCTGGTTTACGCCGATACCCGGCTGATGCAGATCCAGGTCGAGGTGCCCACCCGGCTGATCGGCTCCATCAGGGAGGGCGACACCGTAATGGCCCGGCTGGATCATCACGACAATCCGGTCACTGCTGTCGTCTCCCAGGTCTTCCCTATGGCCAACATGGGTGGCCACACCACGACGGTTAAATTCGACCTGCCTGCCGATATTCAGGCGCATGCCGGGATGTATGCCGAGATTATTATCGAGAACAAAAACGATCAGGCGGCCAACAAGAGACCGATGATTCCGGAATCCGCCATTATCTGGCGCGGCAGTCTGCCAGCGGTTTTCAAGATATCAGAGGATCAAACCCGCCTGAAAATGCGCACCATCAGACTGGGGGGCGATAGAGGCGACGGCAGGGTCATTGTACTCTCCGGCCTTTCGGTGGGAGACAGGATATTAAAAGCGCCGCTGGCCTCCACGCGCTCTGGCCCTTACCGTCAGATGCACTGAGTGATTCGTCTATCACACAGTAGCGACTGGCTGCCAGTGGAACCGGCATCCAGGTCGGCTCTGACCAATGCGCGAGACGCCTCGAGCAGAGCCTCTTCAACAATAATTCGACCCATTTAGAGCCTGGGGCAAATTGCCATGACCATCGCCAATAAAGAAGATGTATTAACACCAAAAGAACTCGGCTTTGCCGGCCGCCTCGCGGACTCATTCATCCACTCGCCACTGTCGCCACTGCTGTTTATTGCGATGATGCTGGTGGGTATCTATGGTCTGTACGCCACGCCAAGGCAGGAAGACCCGCAAATCTCAGTGCCGATGATCGACATCATGCTGCAGATGCCCGGCGCCTCCTCGCAGGAGGTTTCCAGGCTGGTCGTCAGCCCGCTGGAACGGCTGGTCAGTGAGATCAAGGGCGTCAAACATGTCTATTCGGTCAGCGACGAGGGCATGGGAATCATCACGCTGGAGTTTCATGTCGGAGAGGAGATCGAACGCGCCATTGTCCTGACGCACAACAAGGTGCAGGCCAACCTGGATCTGATGCCGCCGGGCGTCGAAATGCCGCTGATCAAACCCAAGGAGGTGGACGACGTACCTGTGGTCACGCTCACCCTCTGGTCAGACGATAAAGATGACGCCGAGCTGAGAACATTGGCGGTCAGCCTGATGCAGGACCTGAAATCCCTGCCGGAAACATCCAATGCCTTTGTTTCGGGGGGGCGCGCCGAGCAGGTGCGTATCGATGTGCAGCCTGAACGCCTGAAGGGTTATGGCATCAGTCTTGGCCACATCGCTCAAACCATCAAAAAATTCAATACCGAACAGACGGTCGGCTCGGTTGAAGGCGAAGGGAAGTATTACTGGGTAAAAACCGGCGCCTTCCTGACAGCAGCCTCGGATTTCGAACGGCTGGTCGTCGGCAGCCACGATGGTCTGCCGGTCTATCTGCGCGATGTCGCCACCATCACCAAGGGGCCGGAAGAGGCGCGGCATATGGTCGCGCACTACACCGGTCCCGCCCACGATGGTGAACCCGTCAACGGCGCACAGGCGGTGACGATTGCGATCGCCAAGCAGAAAGGCGCCAACGGCGTCAGCGTGGTGAATTCGGTGCTGGACAAGGTTGAGCACCTGAAGGGCTACATCATTCCGGATGACGTGAATGTCGAAGTCACCCGCAACTATGGCAAGACCGCCAACCAGAAAGTGAACGACCTGCTGTTCAAGCTGCTGATCGCAACCTCGGCGGTCACCTTCCTGGTGTGGATCTCCCTGGGCCTCAGACCGGCCATCGTGGTGCTGGTCACTATTCCCGTGGTGCTGGTCATCACCATCTATATGGCGATGTTGATGGGCTATACCATCGACCGCGTCAGCCTGTTTGCGCTGATCTTCTCCATCGGATTCCTGGTCGACAACGCCATCGTCATCGTCGAAAACATCTATTCACGCTGGCTGATGGCTGGCGAAACCACGACCGAGATCGCGGTTGATGCCGTTCGCGAGGTCGGCAACCCGACGGTGCTGGCCACCTACACCGTGATTGCCGCACTGCTGCCGATGGGTTTTGTCAGCGGCATGATGGGGCCCTACATGGAGCCGATTCCCGCGCTGGGCTCGGTCGCGATGATCTTCTCGCTGATTGCCGCGGTGGTGTTTGCCCCCTGGATCGCCATCCGCATGATACCGCCGATGAAAACCCTGCATAAAATGGAGGCGCGCGATCAGAAAATCGACGACTGGCTCGACAAATTTTACCACAAGGTCATTGGCAAGCTGCTTGACAGCAAGCTCTGGGGCTGGGGCTTTTTGCTGGCGCTGTTCGTCGCATTCTTCCTGACCGTGATGATGTTTTTCTCCTACAGCAACTATATGGTTCGCGTCAAAATGCTGCCCTACGACAACAAGGATGAGTTTGCGCTGGTCATCGACATGCCCGACGGTACGGCCCTGGCGGAAACCTCCAATGTCGCCAACGATGTGGTTGATGTGCTGCGCCAGATTCCGGAAGTGGTGAACCTGCAGACCTATATCGGCACCGCCCGTCCCTTTGATTTCAACGGCCTGGTGCGCCACTACTACCTGCGTATGTTTCCGTGGCAGGCCGAGGTTCAGATCCAGCTGATTCCCAAAAAACAGCGCCCCGACCGCACCAGCCATGATATCGCACAGGATGTCCGCTCCAGGCTCAAAACCATCTCAAAAGCGACAGGCGCCGTGATGACCGTGGTCGAGATGCCCCCCGGCCCCCCAGTCCTGCAGACGGTGGTTGCAGAGATCCATGGCCCGGATGCAGAGACACGGCATCAGACGGCAAACATGGTGACGGATCTCTTCCGTGAATCGGAATTGATTGAAGATGTCGACAACTACATGCGCAATGAACAGGAGATCTGGCGCTTCCAGGTCGATCTGGACAAGGCCGCTGTCCAGGGGGTCACCGTCGAGGATATCAACCAGCATCTGGCGATGGCGATGGGCATGTTCAAGGTGGGCGACATCAAGGAAAATCTGGTCTATGAGCCGACCTACATCCTGCTGCAGATCCCGCTGGCCAAGCGTTCACAACTGGACCTGCTGGCGCAAATGCCTGTTATCACCCAGGACAAGCGCTCTGTACCACTGGGTGAACTGGGACAGTTTGTCAAGGATGTACGCGACCCGATGATTTTTCACAAGGATCTGCGCCCCGTTGAATTTGTTGTCGGTGATTCAGTGGGTGCACTGCCAGCCCCCATCTACGCGATGAATGATGTCGACCGCTTGCTGAAGGAGCATCCAACGACCGATGGCGTCATCATGAGCGGCACGCTGATCGGACCACCTGAGCACGATGCGGCCTCGGGCTTCGAGTGGTCCGGCGAGTGGACGGTGACCTATGAAACTTTCCGTGATATGGGCATTGCCTTCGGTATCGCATTGGTTGCTATCTATATGCTGGTGGTCTGGCAGTTCGGCAACTTCTCGATCCCGGCGGTTATCATGGCCCCCATCCCCCTGACCATGCTGGGCATCATTCCCGGTCACTGGCTACTGGGCGCCGAGTTCACCGCCACGTCGATGATCGGCTGGATCGCCCTGGCGGGTTTGATCGTCCGCAACTCCATCCTGCTCATCGACTCCACCGTTGCGCGTGTTGCCGAAGGGATGGATCTGCGCTCGGCGGTTATCTCCGCAACCAAGTCAAGAACCCGGCCCATCATGATTACAGCCCTGGCGCTGGTTCTGGGTTCTTACGTGATCCTGTTCGACCCGACTTTCCAGGGGATGGCTGTGTCGCTGTTATTCGGCGTATTCGTATCAACACTGCTGACCCTGCTGGTTATTCCGCTGGGATGCATGAGCCTGGGGCAGCGAATCTTTGAATGCGCTTCCGGCGGCAATACCAACGGCTGCGCCCAGGAAGATGACACGAACGAGAAACCTGCTGAAGAAAATCCAGCTTAGGAAAACTCCTCTACGGGGGAAGGGTCTGGCTACCAACTTGTTACCAAACACATACGTAACTTCTCAATAACCCCGTGCATCATCGCGGTCAGATGACCGCTCCTACAGCTATATGCTGACCCAGATGTAGGAGTGGTCTTCTGACCACGATTGAAAGGTGATAACATTCTGCCTGTATCATTGCGGCAGCACTGGCCATGATGTTGACAGGGGCAATAATAAAGAGCCAAATACACCTCAGGATGGCCAAGCGCTGCGTCCAATAATCCATAAAATTTGAATAGACACATCTCACTGGAGGAGAGATATGACCGAATCCACGACTCCAAAGGATCAAGACGAGAACAGCGAGTCACTTCCCTTTGCCGCACCTTGTAAAAAACTGGAGACAAGTGCACCGATCAGATGGATCAAGCTGGGATGGCAGGATCTGCGTCAGGCCCCCTTGCAGAGCCTCAGTTACGGTGCGATCCTTGTTCTATGCAGCTACTTGTTGACTTATCTTGCGATAACTTTTGGTGGCTTGGCTGTTCTGCTTTCATTATTGTCCGGATTCATTTTCCTGGGCCCGGTGATTGCCATGGCCTTCTACGACATCAGCTTGCAGATTCAATCTGGGCGAACACCCACTCTCGGACACTCGCTGCGAGAGAGCTGGCGCCACATCGGCAATGAAATGGTGTTCGCGTTCATCTTGATGATCATTTTCCTGGTGTGGGCGCGGGCAGCCTCCATGACCCACGTATTCTTTCCTGCACTGGCGCGCCCCTCTCTGGCCGAACTGGCCACTTTCCTGACGATCGGCTCCATCATCGGCTCACTGTTTGCGGCGTTCATTTTCTGCATCAGCGCCTTCTCCCTGCCGATGATCATGGACCGCAAAGTGGACATGGTGACAGCGGTGGTAACCAGCTTCAACGCAGTGCTTCGCAACAAGGCCGCGATGCTGGTATGGGCGCTATTGATCATTTTGGCTGTTGCCGCAGGAATAGTCACCGCCTTTATCGGGCTGGGTGTCACCCTGCCGCTGATAGGTCATGCCACCTGGCATGCTTACCAGGAGACCATCGACAGTTCCGCGTGGCCGCGTCACGCAGACTGACGTTACAGACTCCTTGCAAGATGGCTACTGTGTTATCAGGCCGAGTCTGAAGCTCTCAATATTGGTTGGAACATGCGACGATATTGACTCGGCGTGAGGCCGGTGCGGCGCTTGAACAGCCTTCGAAAAAATGAAGGGTCTGCGTAACTGACCTCGAGACTGATCTCATCAACAGGCATCTGTCCGGATTCCAGCAGTCGCTTCGCAGCCTCGATGCGCAGGTTCTGCAAATAGTCAATCAGCGTGACGCCGGTCGCCGCCTTGAATCGCCGCTTCATGGTGCGCTCGGGGATTTTGGATAACGCAACCACCCGTTTGACCGCATCGTCTCTGCTGAAATGCTTGCCAAGCCACTCCTCACAGGAGCGCACCGCGGAGTCGGCATGCGGTGTTCTGCGCACCAGGGTCGCATAGGGAAGTTGCCCTTCGCCGTGCCATTTCAGGAGATAGACGGTGGCGATCCGCAGCGCCTCACCGGGACTGCTGTGGCGCGATATGATGTGGATAGCAAGGTCATGCCAGGATGTCGTCCCCCCTGCTGTCACGATGCGGCCCTGCGCATCGGCAAAGACCAGGTTTGGTTCCGCCCGAAAACGGACTTTCGGGTAGCGCTTTCTGAACAAATCCTGATAACCCCAGTGGGAAGTCGCCTCGCAGCCATCGAGCAGGCCTGTCTCGGCCAGCATCACCGAGCCTGAGCAGGCGGAGTAGAGCGTGGCACCCTCTTTGTACTTCCGGCGTATCCATTCCAGCAACTCCTCATGGCGGCCATGAAAATCCTCGTCCGGTCCCAGCCAGAGCTCCGGCAGGATCAGGATATCGCTTTCGGGGTCATCCGCGACAGAGCAGTCAGGCACAACCGGAATACGGTTGCCACAGGCGAATATTTCACCACTGGGTGCGACGATACGCACCTCGAAGAGATTCTTCGCAGGCTCTGTCCGGACCAGCGTCTGCCAGATATTGCCTGCCGCAGAGAGTACGTCCAGCATGCCGTAGAGTGCAGAGCCGGCGGTCTCAGGTACGGCAATAATCAGGACTTTTACTGGATTATGGCTTGAATTTGTCTTCATGGCATCAGATAGTGGCACGAATGCCCTGTATTTGTCAAAAACAAATCTTACTAAACTTGCTGGCGCTCTCTATAGTTTAGATACAGTCACTGACAGGCAATAACACAGCCTGAGTGACTGACTCTTCGAGAAATCAACATCTGATAGGAGATAGACCATGACGAATCAACAGACAGATCAACTGCAACAAGAGACCACCAACGACGGGTATGTCAATGGCATCCACATGGAGACACTGCTGGGGACGGTCAATGCCATCGACCAGGAGCCTGACCTGGGGGCGTGCAAGTTCCGCGCAAGCAACACCTGGCTTGGCGGCAGCCATAATCGCTCCAGGATTACCGGTTTCTATGGCGCGAAGCAGGAAATCGCCCATAAACAGCAGTTCGAACTGCACGCCGATGAGCCACCCATTCTCGCGGGGAACGATGGAGGCGCCAACCCGGTCGAGCATCTGCTGAATGCGCTCGCAGCCTGCGTCACCACGAGCATGGTGGCGCATGCCGCGGTGCGTGGCATCCAGATCGAGGAGCTGGAGTCCGAGCTTGAAGGCGACATCGACCTGCAAGGATTTCTGGGCCTCTCCGATGACGTACCGAGGGGGTTTACCAACATTCGCGTCAACTTCAGGGTCAAGGCCGACGTGGACAACATGGAGAGGCTGAAAAGATTGACCGCCTATTCGCCGGTTTTAAACACCATCACCCAGGGAGCGAAAGTCGATATTCGAGTGGAGGAGAAATAGCGGCAAGGCTCGGCTGCCAGCCTGAACGGCGTGGATTGACACGCCGTGATGGCTGGCTGCTTGATGATTACATAAAGCTAATCCAGAGAATCTCTGAATGAATCGGTGGGATGGCGACGCAGTCAATCGGGAACCCAGTTCTCGCGCAGGTAGTTTTCAGTAAATCAGCGAAGCATCATCATGCTTTGCCGAATATCAGGGCAAACAGCGCCATCTTGATAAAGAGCGTGCCGCGCAGTTGGGAGCAGTGGCAGTTATGGGGAGAGTCTTTCATGATTGTGGCCGCCAGCTCATTCTGGATCTGCGGATTGAGCACCAGCGCATCCTTTTTCAGAATCGAGTAGGCATCCACGAGGTTCATCCTGGCTGTATTCGCTGAGTAGGGATGGTGGAAATAGGCGACATCGACCTCCGGCAACACCCTCCTGACGGCTCCCATCATGCTCTCCCTGGGATAGAGGAAATGGGCGTAGTCGATATGCAGTCCGGCGCTGTGCAGATACTCTTTTTGCTCTTCGTCCAGTGGATTGGCGTTGCGTCCGACGATGGTGATCTTCTCGACCGCCCAGGGGAACTGCGCAAGACCATGCAAAAAACTTCTGATTGCGCGGGTCTGCGCAGGGTTGCCGCTGATCGCAATTTTCAACCGCTCGCCATTGATCGTGTTTTCGTGCAGCAGATCCGGCCGCCACTTGAAAATCGTATAGAGCTCTGACATCGCCAGAGTCGGATGAAGATCCTCGCCATTGCCGACATTGACGATAGGAATCATGAAAAAATCCAGATCCAGATCAAAAGTCTCCTTGTCAGGCGTTCTCAGTACCAGAATATCGCAATAGGCGTTGCAGATCTCGGCAAACTCGATCGGCAGATAGCGCTTCAGTGAATGCTCGTCAACGTACTGGTCAAAATCAAGCACCTCTCCTCCCAGACGCTTCCAGGCTGAAGTTGAAGCCAGAAAGGTATGCTCCCGGGTTTCATTGAAGTAGACATTGCCCAGGATTTTCCCCTCGAGGACGCGGCCCGGTGGGTCGCCCTGTTCGTAGGTGGCCGCAAGGCGGAAAATCTGTCTTAATAGCGGAGCATCGAAATCCTTGACGGTCAGGATATGCTTGTTGACAAACTGCTTCTGCAGTGATGAGTCTTCCTCGATGGCGTCTCTCAAAGCAGTGATGCTCTCCGGTCGGGAACAGAGATGCTGCCTGATCGGGCTGCTTTCGGCAGGACCTGGAATTTCTCGATTGCTCATGAATCTATTCTCCATTTCGTTTTTGACCCGGCGTCAGATTAAAGGCTGCCGGTTGAAGCACTCTTGCATTATATCGAGAATTCTCTGCTGGAAAAGGAGAGAGTCCGTGTTGTGAATCAGGTATATCGCGGAACCGCCTCACACTGCTGTACACTATGGGCCAGACAGTTTTGTTGAAATTCCGAGCACCGCAACGCATGTATGCATCACCACCCTTTCCCGATGACGACGCACAGCCGATCGGCATCCTGCTGGTCAACCTGGGGACACCGGATGCCCCGGACAGCGCCTCAGTGCGCCGCTATCTCGCGGAGTTCCTCAGCGACAGGCGCGTGGTCGAACGCCATCCGGCAGTGTGGAAACCGCTCCTTCACGGCATCATACTGCGCAGCAGGCCAAAGCGCTCCGCCGCCGCCTACCAGCGTATCTGGGAGGATCAGGGTTCTCCCCTGCTGCTGCTTTCACAACAGCAGCAGCAGGCGTTGCAGCGGCAACTCGACAGCAGCGGAAGCGACGCCGGAGAGAGCTACCGGGTTGTCCTGGCGATGCGTTACGGCGCGCCTTCCATTGCGGACGGCTTGCAGCAGCTGCGCAAGCTCAATGCGCGCAGAATTCTTGTTCTGCCGCTCTATCCACAATACTCGGCCACCACCACGGCCAGCATCTTCGATGAGGTCGCCTCCTGTCTGAGAGAGTGGCGCTGGATTCCGGAGATGCGTTTTATCAACAGCTATGCAACCGAACCGGCCTACATCGATGCGCTTGCCGCAAGCGTCGCGCGTTACTGGGAGCAGCAACAGCGATCGCAGCAACTGCTGCTCTCCTTTCATGGCATCCCCCGGGAGTATAGCGACAAGGGGGATCCCTATGCAGATGAGTGCCGGCAGACAGCTGCGCTGCTGGTGAAGAAACTGGAACTGGCGGATGATCAGTGGCAGATGACCTACCAGTCCCGCCTTGGGCCGACCCAGTGGCTGCAGCCCTATACCGACGCAACCGTGCAAGAGCTTGCCAGCAACGGCGTCAAATCGCTGGATGTCGTCTGCCCGGGTTTTTCCGTCGACTGCCTGGAAACCCTGGAGGAGATCGCCATGGAGAACAGGGACAATTTTATACACGCCGGCGGGGAGGCGTTTCACTACATTCCGGCACTGAACGCGGATCCTGCGCATATCGCGATGATGCAGGAGCTGGTCTACAAACATACCAGGGGGTGGACAGCATGAGCCGGCATCATCCGACAAACATCCTGCTTCACAAGGCCTCCCACGAACTTGAAATCGCCTTTGATGACGGCAAGACATTCAGCCTGCCGACTGAATTCCTGCGCGTCTACAGTCCCTCCGCCGAGGTGCGCGGCCACTGGGGCCAGGGCGCCACGCTGCAGCTGGACAAACAGGATGTCAATATCGAGGCTATCGAGCCCGTGGGCAGCTATGCCATCAAGATCATCTTCGACGACGGCCATGACTCCGGGCTGTATGACTGGGACTACCTCTACGAACTGGGTAGAAAACAGGCGCTCTACTGGACAGACTACCTGGACCGCCTGCAGGAAGCGGGACACAAGCGCACTCCTCCTAAAACCTAAAACCATTCTATGCCCTCAGTACAAAGTTCCCGCGATATCTTCACCGTATCCCGCCTCAATATCGAGGTGAAGGCGGCGCTCGAGGGAAGCTTTCCGCTGCTGTGGGTCACCGGCGAGATCAGCAACCTCGCCACGCCCCGCTCGGGCCATCTCTACTTTACGCTGAAAGACAGCGGTGCCCAGGTGCGCTGCGCCATGTTCCGCAGCCGCCGCGGCCTGCTGCGCTTCCCTGCCAGGGACGGCATGCAGGTCATCGTCCGCGCACGGATTACGCTGTATGAGCCGCGCGGCGACTATCAGCTTGTCATCGACCACATGGAGCAGGCCGGTGAAGGCCTGTTGCGCCAGCAGGTCGAGCAGCTGAAGCAGAAACTGGATAATGAAGGACTCTTCAACAGCGACCACAAGCAACGGCTTCCCCGTTTTCCGCAACGCATCGGCGTCATCACATCGCCCAGCGGCGCCGCCATCCGCGATGTCCTGACTGTGCTGCGGCGCCGCTGTGCGTCGATACCGGTGATACTCTACCCGGTTGCAGTGCAGGGGGAACAGGCGGCCGAGGAGATCATCGACATGCTCGGGGTCGCAGAGCAGCGCCAGGAGTGTGATCTGCTGATCCTGACCCGTGGCGGCGGCTCACTGGAAGATATGATGGCCTTCAACGATGAACAGCTGGTGCGCAAAATACACCGCCTCGGCATTCCCCTGGTCTCGGCCATCGGCCACGAGATCGACACCAGCCTGAGCGACCATGTTGCCGACAAACGCGCACCCACGCCGTCCGCCGCGGCGGAGCTAGCCAGTCCCGATTGCAAAGAGTTGTCCCTGAAGACGGCTGCACTGGCAGGACAGATGACGCGCCTGCAGCAGAACCGGCTATTGCAACTCTCGCAGCGCCTGGACGAGCTGTCGATCCGTCTCACCCAGCAGCATCCCGGCAGCAGACTCCGCGAGCAGCGCCGACAACTGAAGACGCTGCAGTTGCGGCTATTGAAAAGCACGCATCACCAGCTCGAGATCTTGCATGGCGGCATCCACAACCTCGCACTCAGGCTCGACGGCCGATCCCCTGTGCACAAGCTGCGGCAATCCCGGCAGCATCTGGATCATCTCGCGTCACGATTAAGGCGGCGCATGCACGAAACACTGCAGCAGAGGCAACGGCAGCTCGGCGGGATTACTCGCGAGCTCAACGCCATCAGTCCACTTGCCACGCTGGAGCGCGGCTATGCAATTACCCTCGACAGCAGCGGCGCCGTGGTGACAGATTCAAGCAGCCTCAGTGTCGATGATCAAGTGAACATACGTCTTGCGAAGGGCGAGCTCGAATGCAGGGTTGAAGAGATTAATCCGTAGCCTATCGCGGTCAGACGTCCGCTGCTACTCGACTGCCTCCCGTAGAACGCCATCCCTGAACTGCACCCGGTGTTTTTTGCCGCTCGCGTCGATCCACTCCATACTCCCTTCCGGATCGACGGCGGCAGCGGATTCTGGCGCCGGGGCAGCTTCAGAAGCTGCCTCTTCCTGTTCTACATCAAGTTCCTGAATCTCCAGCCTGTGCTGATAATCGACTGCCTCGGCCAGTTGATTGATATAGTGCACCGTGATTGCAAGATGTTCACCGACAGCATCTACCTCCTCGCGGCTGCTCTGCAGCGCTTCAGTGGAGTCATTGATCTCTCCCCTGGCCTTTGATAATGCCGCTGCATCCGCCTTAAATCGCGCATCCAGATCATAGATTCTATCTGAGATAATATTTGCATTTCTTTGAATATAATCTATTTTCTCTTTATATGACTGCAGTGTTTCCCTGAGTGAGAAGATCACGTAAAGATTCCCAATCAGGATCATGCCGAAAAACAGCAGCAGAAAATGACTCCACAAAGAGGGTTTACGCCGCTTCGCGGCAGTTTCAGCGGAAGTTTTCATACAGTTGAGTCACCCGAATCGACGAGGAGTAAATAAGTGCATGTACAATATATTACATTAGATTTATATTGTTTATTATTGTTTTACTTATGTTTAATATAGAGAGCAGGTTCTAAACCCGGCAAAGACATCGTTTCGCCCGGGACCGTAGTAGTTGCGCCAGGTGTTGCGCAGCATTCGCCCCCGTGTCGCCCAGGAGCCGCCGCGCAGCACCCTTGTCTCGCCAAACAGCGGTTGCGAGTAGTCCTGGTACATATCCGGCACGAAGCCGGGATAAGGATTGAAAATGTCCGCCGTCCACTCCCACACAGTGCCCAGCATCTGCCGGCAGCCGAAGGCGCTGTCGCCAGCGGCAAGTGCTGCTACATCGATCACACCACCCATTGATCGCCCATCCAGATCCGCCAGGTGCGCCGCCGGAGGCGCCTCTCCCCAGGGATAGGTACGCTTCCTGATGGCAGCCAGTCCCTCTCCATCGGCAGTGGGCGCTGCGGATGCCGCCAACTCCCACTCCGCCTCGCCGGGCAGCCGCCTGCCTGCCCAACGGCACCAGGCCATCGCTTCGTGCCAGCTGACATGCATCACTGCCGCGTGTGGCCGCAGGGGCTGCCATGTATCGAAACGGCGCATCTCCCATTGCGCTTTGGAAGTGCGGCGCCAATAACAGGGTGCGCTCAACTGTTGCTGTTGCAGCCACTGCCAGCCGGCATCGTCCCAGAGTTCACGGCGGCGATAGCCGCCGGCATCGACGAAGGCTGCATACTGCGCATTGGTGACCGGCGCGCGGGCTATCCGAAAGGGCGCAATGTCCACGGCATGTTCCCACTTCTCATTGTCGAAGCAGAAGCCGTTCCCCCGGCTGGCGCCCAGCATGAAACGTCCTCCCGGAATATCAACATCCCCATCCAGCGGACCAGACTGCCAGAGCGTGTCCTCTGTTGTCTGCAGGTCAAAATCCGGAGCGGGATAACCGAGGGTCTGGCGGCTGTAGGTAACGGCCTCTGTATGCATATCCTCGTGAAAGATTGCATACTGCAGCAGATAGCTTGCTTCG